>NZ_JAMYSW010000066.1:0-500 GCF_040322135.1 Mesorhizobium sp. M0189 | reverse complement strand
TACTGCCCAGTCTGCGGCCAAACGTTCGACGCGCGCGATCTTGGACAGGTGTTCCACCACGCTGAGCCGCAGCACGAGCCGCTTCCGGTCGAGCAATAGTCCACTAGTTGAGCTCCGGCGGCAAACCGACGTTGAGACCCTTCAGCGCCAGCGACGTACGTTGGATGAGAAAAGGGTGCTGCGTGCACCGCGCCTTCCCCGCGCGCCGATGTTCCACCTGGACCGCAAAAAGTCCCGCCGCACTGCCAGAACGGCGGGACCGATCAAACGCTTTGCACCAGGCGGGGGGATGCGGGGGGGGTTGGGCTTGCCAAGTGAGCGCGGACCGTAACCAACCCTAAGCGCAACAGCGGCAACGCGTCCACCAACCGCCGGTTGGAGCGACAGGACGATTGACCCGCCGGCAGGTCAGGTCATCCCGGGTCGCTATCGCTCGCAACCAGACGGTAGCGGAAATTGTTGCGGATGTGGTCGTTGAAATAGCGGCCCTTGGCGAACGC
>NZ_JAMYSW010000065.1:0-520 GCF_040322135.1 Mesorhizobium sp. M0189 | reverse complement strand
TGGCAAACAGCTCCATCACGCCCGCTGGAACATCCTCGCGCAGCTTCTCAAGGCTTGGGTGCGTGCCGGTTTGGTAAAGCTTGGTCACGATGTCTGCGATCGCGTCACCGATCCCCGGGATCTTGGTGAGGGCGCCGGCGGCGATGATCCGATCAAGCGGCTGCGACAGCGCCATCAGACTGTCTGCCGCGCGCAAGTATGCCTTTGTGCGATAGGGATTGTCGCCGCGCATAGACGCCCGTTGCGCGTATTCCCTCAAAAGACTGGCGGCGGTCCTCGGATCGATTTTTGCCATGGCTTCAGCCAAACGAGGCCGATCTCCGCAGGTTCCAATCAGGCAAGACCATGAGCGCCGCGTTGCCCTTTAAATCCCGGCTTTACTGCCTTTTCCCGCGTCGGACGCTACAGATTGGGTGTGAATCGGCGTGCAAAATTGGCTCTGACTCACTTTTGATGGAATTCGGGTGCCGGCTCGCGTTGGTTTACACAAGGAATCAACGCCATGGGCCATGCATTGCGG
>NZ_JAMYSW010000064.1:0-525 GCF_040322135.1 Mesorhizobium sp. M0189 | reverse complement strand
AAAGCTTGCGGCGGCGGGGTTGCGGCGGTTGTTCGCTTGTTTGCGGGGGATTTGACGTCTTGTTTGGGGTTTCAGGCGGTCGTCCGACCCTGTATGGGCGGAACTCAGGCGCACCTATCCCGCGATAGCGGCCCATCGGCGCATGTTGAAGGCGATCGCCGCCATCGTCACCTGGGCGGTCGCCTTGGCCAGCCCGACATAGCGGATCGTGGTCAGCTTCATGCGGCACTTGAGGGTAGCAAAGGTGGTCTCCACCGCCGCCCGGCGTCTGGCGATCAAGCGATTGTAGTGCTTGAGACGCGGCGGCAGCTGCGGATGATGCTTGTTGGGGCGGCGCGCGATGCGCACCTTCTTGCCTTCGGCCTTGAGCCGGGCGCGGCGGGCATGGGTGTCGTAGGCGGCGTCCGCCCAAACCGTCTTCTCGTCGCCGCAGATCAAGGTGTCAGCCACGACCGTGTCGTTGACGTTGGCTGGTGTGGTGATCACCGTGCGGATCAGGCCAGAGCCCTCATCCACCCCGACATG
>NZ_JAMYSW010000063.1:0-683 GCF_040322135.1 Mesorhizobium sp. M0189 | reverse complement strand
GCAGGGCTATCGCATATGAGTGATGGCATTGATGAGATAGTCGTCGTTCCAGGCGCATTTCTTGATGCGATGGCTGATGGGAACTTTGGCAGCATCGGCGGCCTGAAGGATGTTTCTGGCGAGGCGATTGAGAAGGGCTGTGTTGGCGGGAGCATTGTCCTTGCGGGCACGGCTGAGATCCTCATCGAGATGGACATCGAGCATCCAATGCAGGCCGTTCTCGATCTGCCAATGAGCTCTGGTGAGGTCGAGCGCCCGCTGCGGCGACATGAGCGTGGAGGCCATGAACAGGCGCATCAAAGGTCTGGCCTGATCGCGCCGGCTGGTGATGCGGATGAAGGCCTGGTGGCCAGGCATCAGCGGCTCGGCCGCCGCCACGATCTCGGCCTGCCGCCACTCGTTGCGGCCGTGGCTGGTCTCGGTGCGCTCGGCAATGGAAGGGGTGGCGTCGGCCAGTTGCAGGTTGGCGCGGCGCAGCCAATGACGACGGTTGCCCTTCAGCGCAAGCAGGTAATCGCCACCTCTTTGGGTAATGGCCGCAGCCATGCGGGTGTGGCAGTGGAGCGCATCGGCGGTGACCAATCTGCCCGTAAGATCAATGAGTTCGACGACCTTGAGCGCGGCCTCGACTTCGTTCTCACCATCGCTCGGCGAGACTGCCGCCAGGCACAGCCGGGTCTCGG
>NZ_JAMYSW010000062.1:0-842 GCF_040322135.1 Mesorhizobium sp. M0189 | reverse complement strand
GGGCGCTTGGCGTCGTCCTTGACGCCGATACGGACGCGGATTGAATGATGGCTCTTCAGATCGAGTGCGGCGAGGCCGGTTTTGGAAATCCTGAGGCCGTCGACATAGGTGCCGTCACTGGCAATTCGCCAGTTCTTGAGCTTGCCGTATTGCGAGCCTTTGAGTTTCCACCAGGACGGCGTGAAGACGCCGCGCTTGTCGCCGAAATCCCCCGGCGACGTCCAGGTGCCGACATCGACGCCATTGATCGTCAGCGTGATGTCCGAGGGCCAATCGGCGCTGGTGCCCGGCACTTCCGAAGACAGCTCTATCGCCACTTCGAGCTCGGTGATCTCGGCATTGGCGAGCTTGGCATTATTGGGAAACTGGTATTCGACAAAACCGCGGGTGAACCATAGAAGCCCGGCTTTCATGCGGTCCGGATCGAGGAAAGTGTTGGGAACATCGAGCAGACCGATTATGCCGTCCGGCGAACAAAGGCCGCAGGGCGCGGTAACCTCGAAGCCGGTGTAGAGCCCGATCGGCATCGACACTTCGATCGCGTCGTTCTTGACCGCACGATATTCGCTCTTGAACACGACGAGCACTTCTTCCGCCGTCGGATAACAGATTTTCTGGCTGCCCTTCTTCGCTTTCAGGTGCTCGGTGCGGATCAGCCCCGCATCCTCCAGCACCTGGATGTTGGTCGAGACGGTCGACTGCGGCAGCGACAGCACGGCGGCGATTTCGTTGACATTCATCGGCCCCTTCTCATGCAGCAGTTTCAGCATCGAGATACGCGCCGAGGAGGCAAGCCCCTTGAGCACGGCAATGCCTTCCTCAGGTTCAATCACCAGAAAATT
>NZ_JAMYSW010000061.1:0-908 GCF_040322135.1 Mesorhizobium sp. M0189 | reverse complement strand
GCCTTCATGCCGGCTTCGGCGTCCTTGGCCCGGTAGATCGCGCGCAGCGCCGGCACGACGGACTTGCGGTCCTTCCAGGACACGAACTCCAGGGAATGACGGATCAGGTGCACGATGCAGGTCTGGACGACAGTCTGGGGAAAGACGGCGTTGATCGCCTCGGGGAAGCCCTTGAGGCCGTCGACGACGGCGATCAGGACGTCGGCGACGCCACGGCTCTTCAACTCGTTCATGACGCGCAGCCAGAACTTGGCGCCCTCGGTCTGCTCGATCCAGATGCCGAGAATCTCCTTCGTGCCGTCCGGCAGGATGCCGAGCGCGATGTAGACGGCCTTGTTCCTGACGAAGCCCTCGTCCCTGATCTTGACCCGTATGGCATCGAAGAAGACAAGCGGATATACCGCGTCCAGCGGCCGGTTCTGCCACTCGGCCACTTCCTCCAGGACCGCATCGGTAACCGCCGAGATCAGGTCCGGCGACACGTCGATGCCGTAGAGCTCCTCCAGATGGCCGCGGATCTCGCGCACTGTCATGCCGCGCGCGTACATGGAGATGATCTTGTCATCGAAATCGGGAAAACGGCGCTGGTATTTGGCGATCAGCTTCGGATCGAAGGTCCCGGCCCGGTCGCGCGGGATCGACAGCGTCATCTTCGACGTGCCCGTCAGCACCGACTTCCGCGAATGGCCGTTGCGGCGATTGACGCTGCCGTCGGTGCGTTCGTCCTCAAGGTGCTCGTCGAGTTCAGCGTTCAGAATCCGTTCCGAAAGCGCCTTCTTCAGGTCGTCGAGCAATCCGTCCTTGGCAAACACCTCATTCGGATCGCGGCCGGCAAGCAGTTGGTCCAGAAGTTCCTTCTCAATAGCCATGCGATGATTCTCTCCTTTCCATCATCATGGCCTCGCGCA
>NZ_JAMYSW010000060.1:0-925 GCF_040322135.1 Mesorhizobium sp. M0189 | reverse complement strand
GTGACGGTGATGGCCAGCGAAGCGCGCAGCAGGGCGACGCCGCCGCCGGGAACGATGCCTTCTTCGACGGCCGCGCGGGTCGCGTTGAGGGCGTCATCGACGCGGTCCTTCTTTTCCTTGACTTCCACTTCGGTCGCACCGCCGACGCGGATCACGGCAACGCCGCCCGCCAGCTTGGCGAGACGCTCCTGCAGCTTCTCCTTGTCGTAGTCCGAGGTGGTCTCCTCGATCTGCTGCTTGATCTGGGCGACGCGGCCCTGGATCTCGGCCTTCTTACCGGCGCCGTCGACGATGGTGGTGTTCTCCTTGGAGATCGACACCTTCTTGGCGCGGCCGAGCATGTTGAGGCCGACATTCTCGAGCTTGATGCCGAGGTCTTCGGAGATGACCTGGCCACCGGTGAGAATGGCGATGTCTTCCAGCATGGCCTTACGGCGATCACCGAAGCCCGGCGCCTTGACGGCAGCGATCTTCAGGCCGCCACGCAGCTTGTTGACGACCAGCGTGGCCAGGGCCTCACCTTCGACGTCTTCGGAGATGATGACCAGCGGCTTCGAGGTCTGCACGACAGCCTCGAGGATCGGCAGCATGGCCTGCAGGTTGGAGAGCTTCTTCTCGTGGAGGAGGATGTAGGCGTCTTCCAGATCCGCAACCATCTTGTCGGCGTTGGTGACGAAGTAGGGCGAGAGATAGCCGCGGTCGAACTGCATGCCTTCGACGACTTCGAGTTCGGTCTCGGCGGTCTTGGCTTCCTCGACCGTGATGACGCCCTCATTGCCGACCTTCTGCATCGCTTCGGCGATCATCGAGCCGACCGAAGCATCGCCATTGCCGGCGATGGTGCCGACCTGGGCAACCTCTTCCGAGGTCTTGATCTTCTTGGCGTTCTTGATCAGCGTCGCGACGACGTCGGCGACGGCGAGGT
>NZ_JAMYSW010000059.1:0-993 GCF_040322135.1 Mesorhizobium sp. M0189 | reverse complement strand
GCTTTCGATTACCCACATCGTCGGCTTGATCCAATAGAGATGCCGAAGGCGATGTCGTGCAAGCGGGTCATGCCGCGCCAGACGACCATGTTGCCGGGAGGCGGATCATGTTTGCGGGCGAGATAGCCGCCAAGCATGGCGATTTGCAGCAGGTAGGCGCGAGCGTGGGCCGTTGGAGACGCGGTCGTGTTCGGGCGGCGTCGATCTGGTCGAGCGCAGTGATCTCGGCGAAGGTGAGAACGCTGTCGGGCGCGGCGTCTGGCTTGGCGCGCGCCGACATAGTGACGAAGAATATTCGCCAGCTGACCACTGCGATGAGAGCGAGGAACTTCGCCAGCCTCTCTGCGGTCTCGAGCCTCGCCTCCTCGGCGCGGCAGCCGGACTTCATGACCTTGTGGAACACCTCCGCCTTCCAGCGCAGGGCATACCAGCCGAGCTTCTCAACCGCCGCGGAGAGATCGCCGACCGGCAAGTTCGTCACCAGCTTCCAGTCGATCGGCTCGCGGCCGGGCGGCGGATCCTCTTCGAGGGCTTGGATGTAAGTCAGAACCTGCGGACTGTAGCGCTTCTGCTTGCCCACGGGCGGCAAGGTGTTGATGGCGGCGAACTTCACCTGCAGCCAGGTCGTCTCGTCCTGATCGATCGTAATGCGATGACGTCCTGCCCAAGGCGCCGCCGCAAGCTGGGCAAAGACGCGATGAGCAGGATCGTGTGGGGCAGCATCGGCAGGCCGCTCGGCCAGCCTGTTCGTCTGCACCCGCACGAGGAAGCTGGTACCGAGGTCCTGCGCGGTGCAATAGAGCTCGTAGATGTCGCTCTCCCGGTCACCCACATGCACACAGCGCTCGGGCGCGCCCACGAGCGCGATGGACTGATACGCAAGTTCTCCAGCCAGCGGTAGCTCTCCTTCGTCTCGATCGGCACGCGCGTGGGATTGATGTGCCGCTTGAGCGCGAGCGTTCCCTTGAATTTCGTTCGGGTCCAGAACTTCAC
>NZ_JAMYSW010000058.1:0-1191 GCF_040322135.1 Mesorhizobium sp. M0189 | reverse complement strand
GAGGCCTTTGCAGAGAAGGCGCATAGATATGCGATTTGAGGCATATATGCTTTTTTGAGCGTCGGAGAGCGCTGCTTGGCCGTTCAGCGCGGCATTTTTCAGGATAATCGGCTCATCCGCCCGATTACGGACGGACTCCTGCTTATGCCGGCTTCTCGCCAGGCGGATGGAGGGTGCTGACCATGCGGCGCAGGTTGTAGGCGCAGGCCGCCAGCATGCACTGCGTTCGGTTGGCGGCGAGGTTGAAGAAGCGCAGGCGCCGCATGGCATAGCTCTCCTTGAACACGGCGAAGGGTCGCTCGACCGCCGCCCGCACCTTGGCGATCAGCTGGTTGCGCCGCTTCTGGCGCGGCGGCAACTCGGGATGATGTTTGTTGGGCCGCCGCATCAGGCGGTCCTTGATGCCTGCCTCGACCAGCCGGGCATGTCTGGCGTGGGTATAATAAGCCTGATCGCCATAGACCGCCCTTTCATCGCCGCTGATCAGTGCGTCGGCCGGCTCGGTGTCGGTGACCGAAGCGTCGCTCACCTCGACGCGCCGGATCAGCGTATGATCCTGGTCGACGCCGATGTGCATCTTGTAGCCGAAGGTGCTCTTCTTGCCCTTCTTGCCCCAGCGCGCATCCTTGTCCGCCGATGGCTTGACCGGGCCCTGGTGGCCCTTCTTGGGCTGTTTCGGCGGGCGGCCGCGAGCTTGCAGGAACGAGGCATCGACCAGCGTGCCGCGCTTGACGATCAGGCCCTTGTCCTCAAGCTGGCGGTTGATCTCCTCGAACACCTTGTCGATCAGCCGCTCGCGCGTCAGCTCCTCGCGGAAGCGCCACAGCGTCGAATGGTCGGGCGTGCGGTCCGAAAGGCTGAAGCCGGCAAAGCGGCGGAACGACAGCCGGTCGCGGATCTGTGCCTCAAGCGCTGGATCGCTCAGCCCATGCCATGCGCCCAACAAAAGGCAGCGCATCAGCACTGGCGCCGGATAGCTGGCCGTGCCCGGCCCGGCTCCGCTGCGTGCGCCCAAAAGCCCGTCGATCGGACCCCAGTCGATCTCCTTCGCAACAAGATCGAAGATCGTCTCATCCGACACCGCAAGGCCGTCCGCCAAGCTCAATTGACCAAGCACACGATCAACCATCCGCGAATCTCCCGTAGCGACCATGCCACAGAATCACCAATCCGATTCTGTGCAAAGGCCCC
>NZ_JAMYSW010000057.1:0-1192 GCF_040322135.1 Mesorhizobium sp. M0189 | reverse complement strand
GCGCTGAAGGCACGGGTTGGGCGGGTGCTTCCTCGTCGTGAGTTGCGGGAGACGGGCGCAGATTTCCTTGACGGCCTTCTTTCCGGCATTGAGCGCAAGACAGGCTGGCTGATGGCTGAGCAGTCCGGAGCGGAACGGCCGTATCGGATGCAGTCGCTGTTGGGGCGCAGCCACTGGGACGCTGATCGGCTCCGAGACGAGGTTCGCGATTATGTGGTGGAGGCGTTGGGCGATGAGGATGGCGTCCTGATCGTCGACGAGACGGGATTTGTGAAGAAGGGCGATCGTTCCGCCGGTGTCGCGCGTCAGTACTCGGGAACGGCGGGGCGGATCGAGAACAGCCAGATCGGCGTGTTCTTGGCTTACGCGAGCCGCTACGGCCAAGCGCTGGTTGATCGTCGCCTTTATCTGCCGGAGAGCTGGACAAGGGATCGGGCGCGATGTGCCAGGGCGTCGATCCCGGAGACGGTCGAGTTTGCAACCAAGCCCAAGATGGCGCGCGCCATGGTCGAGGCGGCGCTCGATGCCGGCGTCCCGTGCGCTTACGTTCTGGGCGACGCTGTCTACGGGGCGGACAGCAGCCTTCGCCGGATGCTGGAAGCTCGCGAGCAGCCCTATGTCTTGGCGGTTCGAGGCTCTCACTTCATGCGCCGTGGAGGGGATCGTCTGTTTGAGGAAACCTCGCCCGAGGAACTGGCCAGCGAGTTCGAGCCCGACGACTGGGCCTGTCATGCGGCAGGTGAAGGCGCCAAAGGGCCTCGGCTCTACGACTGGGCACGCATCCGCCGCCCTTGGACGTCAAAAGGCGGCTTCGAGCATTGGCTTCTCGTCCGCCGCAAGCGATCGACATCCGGAGAAAAAGCCTACTACCTGGTCTTCGCCCCGCCCGGTTCCTCCTTGGCCGAATTGGCGGCAGTGGCCGGCCTGCGCTGGGCGATCGAGGAGTGCTTTGAGCGCGCCAAGGATGATCTCGGACTTGATCATTGCGAGGCTCGGTCCTGGCACGGATGGCATCGCCACATGAGCCTGTGCATGGCCGCCCTGGCCTTCCTCTCGAAGCTATCGGCTGATCTTCGCCGCAGCGCATGGAGCAAACCGAACGAAACGAGTCCAAAGGAGCCAATCGCCGCCTGATCCGGATGGCTGCGCTCGTCCCGAGCGTCCCCGAGATCCGCTATCTCCTCGCCCGGAT
>NZ_JAMYSW010000056.1:0-1365 GCF_040322135.1 Mesorhizobium sp. M0189 | reverse complement strand
GATAGTGTCCTGAAGGTTCTGCAAAAAGTTTTGGAGAGAGAACGGCGCTTGCTCTGAAGGGCGAGCGGCCATGGCACGGTGGTGACGTTGCAATCACCGATTCCCGTGGAAGGGGAAGTGCCATGACCAATCGAGAAGTTAAACTGAGCAGGGGCGAGTTGAAAGCGTTGCTGCTGTCGGATGAGGACGGCTTTCGCCAGGTATTGCAGACTGTCGTGCAGGAGGCTCTGGAAGCCGAGATGACGGAGGCGATCGGGGCCGAGAAAGGCGAGCGGACGGCGGAGCGGGTGAGTTACCGGTCCGGGTATTACGAGCGCAAGCTGGTGACGCGGGTTGGGGTGCTGGAACTTCGCGTTCCGCAGGATCGGACGGGCCGGTTCTCGACGGAGTTGTTTGAGCGCTATCAGCGTTCGGAGAAGGCCTTGGTGTCGGCGCTGGTCGAGATGTACGTACAAGGCGTTTCGACCCGCAAGGTGAAGGCGGTGACGGAGGAATTGTGCGGCCACTCTTTCTCGGCCTCGACGGTGAGCGAGGCGACGATGCGGCTGGATGAGGCGCTCAAGGCGTTCTTCACGCAGCGGCTCGAGGAAAGCTATCCGTATCTCATCTTGGACGCGCGCTATGAACGGGCTCGCGAGGCGGGCGTGATCGCCAGCCAGGCGGTGCTGGTGGCGATCGGCGTGGATTGGGAGGGCCGGCGCCAGGTCCTGGGCGTGGAGCTGGCCAACCGGGAGAGCCATTCGAGCTGGCGCGAGTTCGTGACGGGGCTCAAGAATCGCGGGCTCGCCGGCGTCGAGTTCGTCGTCTCCGACGACCATCCGGGGCTCAGGGCGGCAATCCGCGAAGTGCTGCCCGAAGCGGTCTGGCAGCGCTGCTACGTGCACTTCCTCAGAAACGCGCTCGACTACGTGCCGCGCAAGGTCGACGACGATTGCCTGATGGAGCTCAGATGGTTCTACGACCGGCGCGACCTTGCCGAGGTCAAACGCGACCTGGCGCAGTGGATCGCCAAATGGCAGGCCAAATACCCGAAGCTGGTCAACTGGGTGGAAGACAACATCGAGGAGACGCTGAGCTTCTATCGGCTGCCGCTTGCCCACCACAAGCACATGAAGTCGACGAACATGCTGGAGCGGCTGAACCAGGAGATCAAGCGGCGCACCCTGGTCGTTCGCATCTTCCCCAACCCGCGGAGCTGCCTGCGGCTGGTTCGGGCATTGGCGGTCGAGATCCACGAGAACTGGCTCGAGGCGACCCGCTATCTCAACATGGATCATCTGCGCGAGCACAAGAAGGAGAGCCTGAGAGCATTGGCCGCCTGAGCACCGCCGTGTGTCCGCCGCTCCGCTAAACACGGGGGCTGCG
>NZ_JAMYSW010000055.1:0-1681 GCF_040322135.1 Mesorhizobium sp. M0189 | reverse complement strand
GAATCGGCGTGCAAAATTGGCTCTGACTCACTTTTGATGGAATTCGGGTGCCGGCTCGCGTTGGTTTACACAAGGAATCAACGCCATGGGCCATGCATTGCGGCCTTCGACCCTAGTCCCTCGCGGCTTTGTGGTGGACGACACCGCCGTCGAAGAAGAGGTGATGTTGATCACGGTCCGTCCCTCGAGTGCGGCGAGCCTCTGTCCGGGCTGCGGAACGAGGTCGCAGCGGATCCACAGTCGGTATCAGCGGCGCCTGGCGGACCTGCCGATGGCGGGCAAGCCTGTTCGGATCGTCGTTGTGGCTCGACGGTTCCACTGCGGCGCAGTGTTGTGTGGCCGGCGGATCTTCGCCGAGCGTTTCGACGGGGATGTTCTGGCACCGTGGGCGCGGCGAACCGCCCGGCTCGACCAAATCGTCCATCACCTTGGGCTTGCGCTAGGCGGCAGGCCCGCGGCCAGCTTCGCCAAGAGGTTGATGCTGCCGGTGAGTAACGACACGTTGCTGCGCATCGTGCGGCGGCGCGGTAGTCCGCGCTTTGTCCCGCCGACCGTGATCGGGATCGACGACTGGGCGTGGCGACGAAATCAACGCTATGGGACGATCATCTGCGACCTTGAGCGGCGCAAGACCATCGCCTTGCTGCCTGACCGTGAGCCGGCGACGGCCCAGGCCTGGCTCTCAGACCAACCCCAGATCGGCGTTGTCGCCCGCGACCGCGGTGGCGGCTACGCTCTTGCGACCGCCAAGGCGCTGCCTAAGGCGATCCAAGTGGCCGACCGCTGGCACTTGATGGAGAACGCCAGCCGCGCCTTCCTTGATGCAGTTCGCAAATCCATGCGGTCGATCCGCGCCGCGCTTGGCGCCGCCACGATTGATCCAGAACTGCTAACCGCTGCCGAACGGATCCAATATGAAGGCTACCTTCGTCGAGAAGACACCAATGCCGTCATCCTCGGCCTGTCCAAGGACGGGACTACGATTAGGGAGATTGTTCGCCGCACCGGCCATAGCCGCGGCGTTGTGCGCAAGGTTCTGCGTGGCCAGCGATCTGACGTCTTTCGGGTCCGAGAAAGCTCGCTGGAGCTTTATCTTCCTTGGCTCGACGCCCAATGGACGGCTGGGGAGCGCAACGCAACGGCACTCTGGCGGCGCCTCAAGAGCCAGGGATTCCGTGGTTGCTTGCGTGTCGTCACCGAGTGGGCCACGCGTCGCCGGCGTTCAGATCAAGTGAACGGCGACGCCCTGCGCCGTGCGCCCTCGGCCCGAACCATTGCACGGCTAATGACCATCGGTCGCGACAGCCTCTCTAAGCCCGAAACTGTCACGGTGGCGGTGATCGAGGGCGGCGTGCCTTTGTTGGTGGAGGCCCGGGAAATCGTCGCCGGCTTCCAAGCCATGATCCGCAAGAAGACTCTTGCCGATCTCGAACCTTGGTTGGAGCGGGCCAGATCAAGTCTGGTCGCCTCGTTCGCCAACGGCGTTCTCAATGATCGCTCGGCCGTCAGCGCTGCGATCACGTCGCAATGGTCCAACGGTCAGACCGAGGGCCAGATCACCAAGCTTAAGCTCGTGAAACGCCAAATGTACGGCCGAGGAAAGCTCGACCTGCTTCAGGCCCGCGTCATCGGTGCTGGTTAAGGTTCAATCATCACCAAAAGTGCGTCAGAGCCAAAATTG
>NZ_JAMYSW010000054.1:0-2359 GCF_040322135.1 Mesorhizobium sp. M0189 | reverse complement strand
TTCGAATCAGGTTGGTGTCAGCAACCCGACCTTACCGGCGAACTGTCGATGACCACCGCAAAGCCGCTCGCTCGCTACAGCGCTATCGAGAGCGCGCTCGCAAACGGCTTCGCTACCGCCGAGCTACACCACCTGTAGGGACGCGACCTTGTCTTTTGGCGTCATCTCTGCCATGGAGCGCACTTCACGGGGATCTCGGTCGCGACTGGGTTGGACATCCGGTGGTGCCATTGAAGGGCTCCTGCAGCACCGCAGCCATGTGCTCATTGGCCGAGTTTTGTGACTTCGCCCAAGGCGGTGCTTTGTCCGGAAGGAGTGCCCACAAAGGGACAGTTGTGCCGCTGGCGGAGAAAGCTCACGATAAGGCAGAGCTGCTCGTCGACCCGTGCTCGACCAGTTCGGGACGGGATGGCCATCGTTGAAAGTGAAAGCCACGCGCCATGGCCACGGATACAGAATACAATTCCGAGCACATCACTCCCACGTCACAGGCGGCCCGCCGCAGGGGAATGAAGGCCCTCCTGCTTGTCTTGAGGCCCTCCGGGGTCACCGCCCTGGGAGGGGTGCGGTCAGAAACTGGGAGGCCATCGAGGGATGATTGTTCTGCATGGATACACTCTGTGCTGGCCGGGGATTTCAACTGTCGGGCCGAGGTTCTCCCTAAGGCCTTTGTGCTGGGCCGCTCGGCTGCCGGGTGGACCGCGCCAGCCGGTCGCCAGGGTCTCAGACTAGGCCACAAGAAGCGGGCAGATCGAATGGGGCGCGCGTGCTGACGAATTTGAAGTCTGACTATGTCGCGATCCAGCGGCGCTGCAAGGACACACGGCCGCCCGAGCGCCTGATCGCGCACTACGAACTCGAACGCCGGCTCGCGGATCGGCTGCGGGCCGCCTCCCGCGACGAGCGGTCCCGACTCTATCCTGAGGTCTATTCGGAACTGTTCAACAGCCTGCCGGACCACCCGCAGAAAACCGCAATCGGCTCGCGCCCGGACCGGATCGCGAAACAGGTCAGGGCCCTCAAACCTCTGATGGGGCGCGGCGACGTGTACGTGGAGATCGGCTGCGGTGACGCCTCGCTGCCCTTCGCGCTGTCCGGGATCACCCGTCAGGTAGTGGGCCTCGATGTCACGGACGCCCTGGTGGATTTCGCCGTTGCTCCGGCCAATTTCCGCTTCCTGAAGACGGACGGGGTCGAGATCCTGCTCGCGGACAACTCCGTCGATCTGGCGCATTCGGACCAGCTCATGGAGCATCTGCACGTGGAGGACGCCGAGGCTCAGCTCCGGGAGATCCACCGGGTCCTCAGGCCCGGCGGGCACTATGTGTGCACTACCCCTAGCAGCGTCACGGGGCCGCACGATATCTCGATGTTTTTCGACGAGGTGGCGACGGGTACGCACATGCGGGAATACGACTACCGCTCACTGCGCGCCCTGATGCTCCAGGCGGGCTTTCGCACGATCGAGTTCCCGCTGGTGGTCGCCGGATATTGGCTCGCCACGCCGCCCTACCGGCTGCTGCACGGCATCGAACGGGCTGTGCAACGGCTTCCGGCTCGGTTGCGGCACAATCAATTGGCCGGCGTCCTGATGGGCATCACGGCAGTCGCCACCAAATAACAGCGCCGGACTTCAGGGCGCGCGGCCGGGACTTCCAGGGCCTTGCCCTTCGCAACTGAATTTCACCTGAAGGAATACAGCTATCGTGAATTGTCCAGCGCTTTTGAGCAGGTTGGTTTTCGAAAGCAGGCCGTGCTGTTCGGCCAGGGGCCTTTATGTGTTCGTTCCGTCAAATTTGCGATCGTAATCGAAACGATCATGCAGAGGGTTTGGCCCGGGCGATCGAGGACAACCACGAATTTGGTTCTCCGGCATTTGATGGGGGTTCGCCTGCTCGGCTACAGATGAGAGCAGGAGCCGCCGCGGTTCGAGAGAATGCCTTGGAGCCGCCAGCCGGGCCCGCGGTGGAAACCAAACCGAATCGGCGATGTTCGAACGGGACTGGCGACGCGGACCTATTGAGGACGATCAATTACTCAGAAGAGGGATCGTGTCCCAGGGAGTGGTGTAGCTGACGGCTTGGTCGCCGCGCTCTCCGGCATGGGGCCGGGCTGATCAGCGTGCCACGGCTGGCAGGCTGATCAGAAGGATCATCGCTCATTTGGCTGATGGTTTCCAGCGTCATGTATCTGGCGCGCTGCACGGCCCATTCGTCGTTCTGCTCGAGCAGGATCGCGCCAACCAGGCGGACGATGGGCGTCATCATTTGGGAAGATGCCGACGACCTCGGTGCGCCGCTTGATCTCGCCGTTGAGGCGCTCGATCGGGTTGGTCGAGTGCAGCTTGGCGCGGTGCTCC
>NZ_JAMYSW010000053.1:0-2652 GCF_040322135.1 Mesorhizobium sp. M0189 | reverse complement strand
GTTGTACAACACGACGAGAGAACGCCCACGGGACCGAGGAACGCAAGTTTCTTTATCCATGGCATCCCTGGGCCGGGCGTTGTGTTCACGTTCATGAGGTGATCGAGAAGGCTGACCGGGAGGTTTTCCGCTGCAGTCTCTCTGGCCACGCCTCCGATCGGTGGCTGGAGGTTCCGGCCTGGATGTTTGATCGCGCGGTCTGCACCGCGTGGCGCATTGCCGCTGCCCCACATGTCGATCCCAGAACGCTTGGCGTCTTGGTGACACTGCTGCAGGACGCGACGGCCAATTCCCACACCCCATCGCAATTGGAGGTTTCGGGCGCAGCATCGGATCCTCACGACGCGAATCGGGGAGAGGTCCATGCCGCGCCAGCCCACGACATATCAGTTCGATCTGTTCTCCAACCCGCACGATGCGGAGACCGCGCAGATGCCACCATGGCAGGCGCTGCCGGAAGAGACGCGCCTGACGCTGACAAAGCTGATGGTGCGCCTGATCCTCGACCACGTCGACGGCGAGCGCGCCGTTCCACGGGAGGAGGCACGCCATGATGCATGAGAAGATCCGGCCCCACCATCTGGAGCGAAAGGCGATCCTTTATGTGCGGCAGTCCTCGGCCCATCAGGTTCTGCACAATCGTGAGAGCAGCGCCCTGCAGTATGCGATGCGCGATCGCCTGGTCGCGCTCGGCTGGTCTTGCATCGAGACGGTCGATGACGATCTCGGCCGCTCTGCTGCTGGCGGTGTCGCGCGAGCGGGCTTCGATCGGATGGTCGCAGCAGTCTGTCTCGGCAAGGTTGGGGCGGTTGCGGCGCGGGAGGTATCGCGCTTCGCCCGCAACAGCCGCGACTGGCAGCAGCTCATCGAGATGTGCCGCGTCGTCGATACCGTGCTGATCGACCAGGAGACGGTCTACGCACCGCGCCAGGGCAATGACCGGCTGCTGCTGGGATTGAAGGGCAGTCTCAACGAGTATGAGCTCGATCTTCTGCGTCAGCGCTCCTTGTCGGCCCGCTATGAGAAGGCCCGGCGCGGTGAACTCGTCGTCGCTTCCCCGGTCGGCTTCGTGAAGGTCGGCGACCGGCTGGAGAAGGATCCCGACCGTCGCATGCAGGAGGCCATCACCCTTGTGTTTGACAAGGTGGCGGAACTCGGCAGTGCCCGCCAGGCCCTGCTCTGGTTCCTCGAACATGGGCTGGATTTGCCTGCCAAGCGCAACAATGGCGATGTGGTCTGGCGCAGGCCAAGCTATGCGACCATCCACCGAATGATCGAGAACCCGATCTACGGCGGCGCCTATGCCTATGGTAAGACTCGTGCTGCGTCGGGATATGATGCAACAGCCATTCGTTCGCGCAGCCGCCGTAAGGCGCGTGATGAATGGCTGGCGCTGATCCCGGGTGCACACGAAGGCTACGTCAGCTGGGAAAGGGCGGAAGCGATCCGCAAGATGGTGAGCGACAACGTGCCCACGAGCCGGCATCACGGGGCGCCCAAGCATGGCGACGCTCTGCTCGCCGGCCTTGTCCGCTGCCGGCGCTGCGGCCGCAAGCTGACGGTCCGCTACACGGGAACCAAGCACAACATTCCGCGCTATTCCTGCTGGCGTGGTCTGCTTGACAATGGCGAGCCGCGTTGCATCGCCTTCGGTGGACTACGCGTCGACGACGCCATCGAGGAAGCTCTTCTGCGGGTTGTCGAGCCGGCAGCGATAGCCGCGGCCGTCGAGGCCGAAGCGCAAGCGGCCAGTCGCCGCGATCAGGTCCGCGATGCTCTGATGCGCGATCGCGAGGCGGCACGCTACAACGCCGATCGGGCGTTCCGGCAATACGACGCCATCGATCCGCAGAACCGGCTGGTCGCGGCGGAACTGGAGTTGCGATGGAACCGGGCGCTTACGCGTGTCGGCGAGATCGAGAGCAGGATTGGCGCGCATGATGCCTCGACATCGGAGCCATCACTTCTGTCGCCAATACACGTCACCGCGCTCGCCGCCGATCTCAAGGCTGTATGGGCGGCGCCGACGACGGATGCAAGGCTCAAGAAGCGCATCGTTCGCACCGTCATCCGGGAGGTGGTCGCCGATATCGATGACGAAGCGTCAGAGATCGTTCTTCTGATCCATTGGGTTGGCGGCGTCCATACTGAACTGCGCCTGCCGAAGCGGCGCCGTGGACAGCGCAACAGCACGTCCGGCGATATCATCGCGGCCGTCCGCCAACTGGTGCTCATCGCCAATGATGATCTGATTGCTGGCATCCTCAACCGCAATGGACTGGTGACCGGCCACGGCAATCGATGGACACGCGAACGGGTCACCGCGCACAGGTCGCATCATAAGATCCCTGTCTTCCGGCCAGCGGCGGACGGCAAAGAGCCATGGCTTAACCTGAACAAGGCGGCGCGCCTTCTCGGCGTTGCACCGAAGACCCTCAGGCTCGCCGCCGAGGCGGGCGAGATCGAAGGCGTTCATCCTCTGCCGGATGGTCCATGGGTCTTCAGCCGATCAACGCTTGGCGAACCTGCGGCACAGCGCATCGTTCATCGCGCGCGGCAAAACCCAAAATACCCCACGGGATCGCATCCAGATCAGCAAAACCTATTCACTTCAACGACATAGACAGATGGGTGTTATGAAACAGGATTGTA
>NZ_JAMYSW010000052.1:0-4351 GCF_040322135.1 Mesorhizobium sp. M0189 | reverse complement strand
CCCAAGCCAACAACGACCCTGACCACGAAGCGACAGACATGGTACCCTCCATAACCTGCCGAAGTGAATCAGAAAATCAAATGATCCGCAACTGTAGTACTAGAGCGGTTCCTGATTTGACGGAATCGAAGGAGATTCCGGATCAGTCGGTTTTGTGATTCAAGATGCTGGCTGGAGTGGAGGCCAGCATCGGATGACGCGACCTCTTTCGGATGATCTTCGCGAACGTGTTGTAGCGGCGGTTTTGGGTGGCGAGAGCCGCCGGTCGGCCGCGAAACGGTTCGGCATTTCGGTTTCGGCGGCGGTGAAGTTGTTGCAGCGCCATCGGGCGACTGGCTCGGTTGCGCCTGGCAAGATGGGCGGACATCGCAAGAGGGTGCTGGAGCCGCACCGTGCCTTCATCGAGGCGCGTGTGCGTGAGACGCCGCATCTGACACTGCATGGTCTGAAGGATGAGTTGGCCGCACGCGGGGTCAAGGTCTCGCACAACGCGGTCTGGATATTCTTGAGGCGCGAGGGCCTGAGCTTCAAAAAAAACGCTGTTCGCCCTTGAGCAGGCGCGCGCCGATATTGCCCGCAGGCGTCAGCGATGGCGCTCTTGGCAGGCCGGCCTCGATCCGCAGCATCTGGTCTTCATCGACGAGACCTGGATCAAGACCAACATGGCTCCGCTGCGCGGTTGGGGGCCGAAGGGCGAGCGGCTGCGCGGCTTGGCCCCGCACGGCCACTGGCGCACGCTGACCTTCCTCGGCGCGCTGCGCTGCGATAGGCTCGCGGCACCTTGCGTCTTCGACGGGCCAATCAACGGCCAATGCTTCCGCGCCTATGTCGAGCAGCAGCTCATCACCGTACTGAAACCCGGCGACATCGTCGTCATGGATAATCTGGGAAGTCATAAGTCGGCGGCCATCAGGCAGATGATCAAGGCGGCCGGCGCCAGGCTTTGGTACCTACCGCCCTACTCCCCAGACCTCAATCCGATCGAGCAGGCCTTTGCCAAAATCAAACACTGGATGCGCCAAGCTCAGAAACGTACCGTCGAGGACACTTGGCGCCACATCGGCCACCTCGTTGAAACGATCGAGGCAACCGAATGCAACAACTACTTCGCAAACGCCGGCTACGCTTCCATCAAAACGTGAAAGGCTCTAGTTATGTGGCCGAGCCGATGCGCCCGACGCCCGCGAGGAAAGCGCCGAGACGAAGACACGGAAGGCGGTATCCAACCCGCGGATGAGAGTCTGACCAACCGTCGTCTCTGAGCTCCACCCCCAGCCCTGTGCAGCTTCAGCCGGTCCGACTGCTTCGCAAACCTGCCAAGCAGGCGAGCCTTCTTGCCTTCAACCTTGACAGGGAACATGAGAGACTAGGTGTTTGATCTCAGGCTTTAATGGCGCACCATTGTCGTCCGAATCAAAGGACGCGCTATGGGACAGATTCTACACGGCCGCGCCACGACGACAGAGGCGGTCCGTCGAGCAATACAGCATGGTCAAGAGAGCCTGAGGGCACTGGCCAAGCGCTATGGCATCGATCAGAAGACGGTTGCGAAGTGGCGGAAGCGGCCGTCGACCGCCGATCTTCCGACCGGCCCGAAGGAGCCGAGGTCGACAGTGCTGTCCCTCGAAGAGGAAGCGGCCATCGTCGCCTTTCGCAAGCACACGCTGCTGGCGCTGGATGATTTTCTCTATGCGCTTCAGCCGACGATCCCGCATCTGACGCGCTCGTCATTGCATCGTTGCCTTCAGCGTCATGGCATTTCGAGGCTGCCGCAGCTGGATGCTGACAAGCCGGCCAAGAACAAGTTCAAAGCCTATCCGATCGGCTATTTCCACATCAACATCGCCGAGGTGCAGACCGCCGAGGGCAAGCTGCGTCTCTTCGTTGCCATCGATCGAACGTCCAAGTTCGCTTATGTGCAATTGCACGAGACGGCGGGCAAAATGGCGATGGCCCAGTTCCTTCGGGATCTGATCGCGGCCGTGCCCTATGCCATCCATACCATTCTGACCGACAACGGCATCCAGTTCACCAACCGGAGCTGCGATCGGCACGCCTTCGAGCACATCTTCGACGGCGTCTGCGACGAACATGGCATCGAGCACAGGCTCACAAAGATCAACCATCCCTGGACCAATGGCCAGGTCGAGCGGATGAACCGAACCATCAAGGACGCGACCTTCAAGCGCTTCCACTATGACGATCACGATAAACTGCGCCGGCACCTCGCTGACTTCGTCTTAGCCTACAATTTCGCGGCCGCCTCAAGACCCTCAAGGGTCTCACACCCTATGAGTTCATCTGCAAAATTTGGGCAAAAGAGCCCGAACGGTTCCGACTCGATCCCACCCATCAAACGCCGGGACTAAACAACTAGGTGATAAGGTCGAAGCACGACAGCTCGCGGCACAAGCCGGCGCTCCGCTGGTCAAGGGCTCGGACGGCCCACTCGGTTCGGCGGCTGATGCGGTCGCCTTTGCGAAGAAGGCCGGTTTGCCGCTTGCGATCAAGGCTGCCTTCGGCGGACGCGGCATGAAGGTTGCAAGAACATTAGAAGAAGTGGCCGAGCTTTTCGAGTCTGCTGTCACGCGAAGCGACCGAGGCTTTCGGACGCGGTGAGTGCTGTGCGGAACAGTTCCTTGACAAGCCGCGTCACATTGAGGCGCAGATCATCGCCGATGGCCACGGCAATACCGTGGTGCTGGGCACCCGCGACTGTTCTTTGCAGCGCCGAAACCAGAAGCTCGTGGAAGAAGCGCCCGCCCCTTTCATCACTGAAGAGCAGCGCGCGCGCATTCACGATGCTGCACGCCCAATCTGTGTAAAGGCCGGCTATACCTGCGCCGGCACGGTGGAATTCCTGCTGTCGCAAAGCGGCGTCATTTCCTTCCTTGAGGTCAATACCAGGCTCCAGGTTGAGCATTCGGTGACAAAAGAGACTACCGGCGTCGACATCGTAGTCGAGCAGTTGCGCATCGCCGACGGGCTGCCGTTGTCGGTGGCCGAGACGCCGACGCCGCGCGGCCACGCTTTCGAGTTTTGCATTAATGCTGAGGATCCGGGCCGCGGCTTCCTCCCGACGCCTGGCCTCATCACCCGCTTCCGCACCCCGTCGGCCCCGGCGTGCGGCTCGAGACTGGCGTTGAAACGGGCTCGGAGATTCCTAGTCTTTATGACTCTATGATGGCCAAGCTTATCATCACTGGCGCGACTCGCGGGGAAGCCCTGATACGGGCGCGACGTGCGCTCGCCGAATTCTGATAGAGGGCGTAGCGTTCCGTCCTCCCATTCCATCGCGCGGTATTGCATGATATGAGCCAGACTTCATCGTAAAGAATGGCTTCCACGTCCACACAACCTGGATCGAGACCGGCTGCCGGGGGTAGAGCCCGCGCCGCGAGTTGACCCAGTCGAAAGCGTGATCTTACGCAGCTTCATCGAAATCGACGGCAAGCGCCATGGTGTGGGATTGCCGGCGGCCGCGCATATAATTGACACCTACGTTCAGTAAGTTCAACGGCATCAAGTGCGCTGCGTCCTTGATGCGGATTTACGGCAGCGTGAGCTGCGCGGCCTTTGAAACTGAAATCCAATTCTACACACGCGAGCAAAGAAGCAGTAGGAATTACGCCCGCAAAGGCCCCCGGGTGCCAGCTAACTGCCACATCGACGTCGTCAAAAACTCCCGCACTAACCAAAAAGCTCATTCCGGATCCAGCTGGACAACCGTAATACCGCACCCGTCCTTGAATTCCGACTTCACTTAGCCAATTTTTTACCGCCAGAGCGGCCAAGGCGGAAGCCGATCCAAGCATATTGTGGCAGCAGCCATGACCATAACCCCCATCCAGGAGAGGTCGCTCCTCGGCCCGTCCCGCTTCTTGGCTTAGCATCGGCAATGCGTCATACTCGCCAAGAATCGCTATCACGGGGCTGGCTTCCCATGAATGCCGGCCCATCGAGCGATCTCGGAAACACTGGCCCCCGGCCAGCCGCAACGTACACACCGCCTGGTTCAGTGCGATATTCCGGTCGCCACCAGATGTAGCTTAAGATGCGGACATCCCGAAGGCACGAAGCATCAGACCGAAGTGATCACGTCGGTTGAGCGGCGCCGGCGTTGGTCTCGGGAGGAGAAGGAGCAGCTGATCGCAGCGACGCGCTCGGTCGGTCGACCGAAATAAAACTACGACACCGCGTAAATGTAGGACCGCAGCGTTGCCGTGATGTCCGTACCCCTCCGGTGAGGCTTTCGATTACCCACATCGTCGGCTTGATCCAATAGAGATGCCGAAGGCGATGTCGTGCAAGCGGGTCATGCCGCGCCAGACGACCATGTTGCCGGGAGGCG
>NZ_JAMYSW010000051.1:0-5475 GCF_040322135.1 Mesorhizobium sp. M0189 | reverse complement strand
CAAACACCTCATTCGGATCGCGGCCGGCAAGCAGTTGGTCCAGAAGTTCCTTCTCAATAGCCATGCGATGATTCTCTCCTTTCCATCATCATGGCCTCGCGCATAGAATTCCCGACAGTCCCTTCGCGCACCGGAGCTGGCACTCAATCTGAAGCCAAGGAGTGGCCCTATCGTCACCAAAATCGACTATTGCATATCCGAAAAGAATACCGACGCCTTCCTGCATGCGTGCAAAGCGCCACGCTCTTAGCCGCGCCGGTGCGCGAAACTGGACGCTCCAGCGCAACCTCCAAACGCCTTCACTTTGGACAGAGACATTTCGCACGCCAACCTGGATGGACTTTCTTCGGCTGAATCATCGGCTCACGGCAGCGGACAAGGAAGCAGCCCAGCAGCCTCTCGCCTTGCACGATGGAGAGCTTCCTCCACACACAGTCCTTTCGATCGAGCGAACGACCGAGGCAGCTCGTACCCGTGCGTCAACAATCGCTTCTCGTCCTCCGAGGTGACGTCATGATGAAGCTGTCAGCCGATGCCAACCCGCCGCGAAGGGGCCTAGGCTCACTCCCAGGCCCCCTTTCTGGCCTTCGGCTCCACTCAACCGCGCATAAACTGCGTTCCTTTCTCTGACCAGCCAAGGCTTGTCCGACTCCCCCGAAGAGAACCGCCCAAGAGCGCCGGTGTTACTATTTCCACAAGCTCCTAGTCGATAAGGACGCGAAGTCTACGCCATGGAAGGTCGAGCTCCTCGCCGCGCGCGATCAAGGCCATGTGCTCGCTTACCTGCTCGGCAACGGCCCCGGTCAACTCCGGCAGTTCAGTCAATTTTTCAAAGGCGGCCATTCATCTGATCCTTTCGGCAAGGTGCCACGTCTGTCTGAAGCAAAAGCTCGTCCAGCGTGAGCAGCGGCGAGCGCATCGCCTTGGCATAGGCGTAGTGGAAGCAATCGAACATGCATCGACGAACATTATTCGTCACCACCTGTGAGATCATGGTCGAGCTCGTGATAGGCCTCCGGTTGAACCGGCTTTCGACCTGGCTGAAAAGACAGGCCGTGCTTAACCAGAATCTTTTTCGCCGTTTCTCTCGGGCTTTCCTTTGTTCATCCGGTTGCGGATGGTTTCCCGCAGGGCGACAATCACAGCATCGGTGATGCTTGTGCCGTCAATGCGCGCAAGCTCCCGAACGAGAGTATCGGCCTCCGGATTGTTGGCGAGCGGGCGAGCGGAGAACAGGGCAAGATAATCAAGCAATTTTGAGCCGCGATAGCCTTCCACTCGGCCATCGCGCGTAGGCGGTGGTTCCGGGTCAATCTCACCAAGGCGTCGGGGCTCTGAAAGCGGCCCTCCCCTCCCCTGCTCAGTGCGCGGCTGCAGGAGTTTTGTTGTTGAGGTTGGCCTCCGTATCATTGGGCGTTAGAGCACGCAGCACCGCCTCAGGCTCCCGGTCCATGACGCGAAGCAGTGTACGGGCCGCGCCGCTTGGCTGCCGCTTGCCCTGCTCCCACTTCTTGTAGCCGGATGGACTGGTTCCCAGCACGGTCGCCATCTCATCCTGTGTCAGGTCGAGCTTCTTGCGGATGGCTTTGGCGTCGACCGCGCCAACATCGACGCTGTGCACCTTGATACCGGGAACGTCCTTACCCTGCGCGTGCGCCAGAGCTTCCGACATAGACTGGATCAGATCAGCGCCGAATTTTGTCATCTCGCTCATGTCCTGCTCCTGTTCGCTGCCTTAATCGCCTTGGCGAAGGCTGCAACCGCTTTTGCCTCGTCCGGCTTCAGATCGACCTTTTCATTCTTGCCGTACGCCAACAGCGCGTAGATCGGTGCGTCATCGCTGTACCAGTAGTAGATGACCCTTGCGCCACCGCGCTTACCCTTGCCTTTGGCGCCGAACCGCATCTTTCGAACGCCACCGGTACCTGGAATCTCATCACCCACCTGCGGATTGGCAGCGAGAAAGTCGATCAGTTCCTTCCGCTCATCGTCGCTAAACAGCTCCGCCGCCTGCCTGATGAACAATGGTGTCTCGGCGACGGTCTGCATGCACTTCCTATAACCCAATGGGTTATATATGAGCCAGCGGTGGGCAGAGTCAATGGCCGATCTACCGAAACGACGCCTCCAACCGATCGATTATCCTTATCCTCTGGATTTGGAAATCAGCCCCGCAACGAGCTCTCAGGCGCTGCAAATGGCCGCTGACATGCAAAACGTGCTTCCCGTCGACCACAGGGACGGCTGATCGGCTACCTGCTCGGCGGCAACGACCCCGGTCAATTCCGGCAGTTCAGTCGATTTTTCGAAGACGGTCATTCATCTGATCCTTTTGGCAAGGTCGCCACGTCTGTCTGAAGCAAAAGGTGGTCCAGCGTGAGCCGCGGCGAGTGCATCGCCTTGGAATAGGCGTAGGGGCAATCGAACTTGCTGAGGCGCCGCTTTGCTATGCCGTGCTGTCCGGCGACAGCGACCGCGTAGGACAGGACGTGTCGGGGCGAACCGGGCTCGCAGAGCCGAATCTTTGGTGCTGCGAGCCATTCGACGACGACCGCCTCAGCCGCTTTGTAGGCGCAATTCAACTGATCCGGCCGTGAAAGCACGATGATGGCTTCCTAGGCAGCAAGTGTCATGTGAACGGCGAGCCGCATCGAGCGGCGCCGCTTCATAGGCGTCGGCCGTGTCCTCCGCCGCCATCATCGAGACGATCGCACATGCATCGACGAACATTATTCGTCACCACCTGTTGAGATCATGGTCGAGCTCGTGATAGGCCTCCGGTGGAACCGGCTTTCGACCTGGCTGAAAGACAGGCCGTGCTTAGCCAGTGTCTTTTGCGCCGTTTCTATCGGGCTTTCCTTGTTCATCCGGTTGCGCATGGTTTCCCGCAGGGCGACAATCACAGCATCGGGTGATGCTTGTGCCGTCAATGCGCGCAAGCTCCCGAGCGAGAGTATCGGCCTCCGGATTGCGAATGTTCAGCGTCATGTGTGTAGCTCCAAGCGCGTAGCGCCCTTTACATCACTGTGTAGCTTGGAGCATACCCGCAGTGTCGGTCGATTAGGCTGGCTCACACTTCGCCGGGGGCTTTGTTCATCCTCCTCTTCAAAACTGTTAGCGGCGAGCCAACCCACCAATGTCACTGAGGCGAATTCCCTCGGGACGGGCAGAGGCTGCCTGCCGCGCGTCCTTATGGCCTTGGCGCTTCGGGGACGGGCCACGCTTTTCGGGCGGCGCGAAGCGTGTCCAAAACCTGACAGCGGCAGACAATATGACAGGTTCAGAACAAACAATGGCAAAAATATCAGGTGCATTACAACCGGTCATCTGGGGCACCGGGAGGTTTTTCCAAAGCATGTGCGCGCTGAGCTCGCTGGCATGGCCCTTGCACGAATAAGGGAGCAACCAGAGGCTCCTCTTCCCCCCAACCCGTGCCTCTCTAGGAAGGAAACCAGAGTGCCGACAACCTTACCCTTTGGAAATAACTTTGGACAGCACCCGGTCTTGCAGATGGAGTCCCCGGCCCCTTCGATTCAAGTGGAAACCTGGCTGCGTGGCGAGCCGCTCAGCAGCTTCGAGCCCGGGAAAGTATACATCGTCGAATTTTGGGCAACTTCGTGCGGCCCATGTGTGGACGCGATGCCTCATCTGATGCAGTTGCAGGAGAAATACAGGGACAGCGGCGTTGAGATCATCGGAGTCGCGGCTAGTGAAGACGCTCCAACGGCCGATGAGGCCCGCAGCAATCTGGACGCGTGGTTGACCGAAAAGTTCTCGAATCTGAACTTTCGGATGGCGTTCGACTCCACAGGCGAAATGAAAAAGCTTTGGATGGAGCCCAGCTTTTCTTGCTGGATTCCGACCAGTTTCGTGGTCGACCGAGACGGCCACATCGCCTTTATTGGTGGCCCGACGGAACTCGATGAAGTTTTGCCGAAGGTGCTCAACGGCAGCTGGCGCGCCAGCGATCAAGCGAAAGCCGCCGACAGGGAGCGGATCGCGAAAGGCGAACCCAAAGCGCGCGAACAAGCGCTGACGAAGCCGATCAAGGCTAGATATCGGGCGGCGATGGAGACAAATGATTGGAAGACGGCGCGCTCGGCAATCGAGGAGGGCGTCGCCTTGATGCCAGACAACCTATATTTCCGCGTGAGTCTTGCGCATCTGTTGCTTCACAAAATGCGCGACATGGAGGCCGGCTTGCCCGAAATGCGCCAATTCGTTCGCGACGCGATCAACAGAGAGTCCGAGCACTGGATATATTATGGGCTATTCCTACTCTTCGCGCCGTGCTTTGATTATGCGGGCTTTCCGTCTGCTGAGCGCTTTGCGATGGGCGAAGAGCTGTCTAAACACATCGTGGCACTGCCGCAAGGCCACGGCTCTAAGTTCATGTCTTATCCGATGGTCGCTCAGTACTATCATGAGAGCGGCAACAAAGATCGCGCGATCGAGTTGGTCGAGCAGGCACTTAAGGTGCTGGACGGTCCGGAGCCTATCTCGAACGACCTGAAACAGCACCTTCTACCGGAGTTGCTGCAGGCTCTGGCCAACTACAAGGGTGAGAAGGTTTGTCACGGCACTATCTGTGTAGCTCCGCAAAAGGATTCTCCCAACGTCAATGGGGTGGCCGAGGAGCAAACCTAAGAAGGGGCGTGTCGGAATGCCTTACTGGTCAATTCGTCCACTTTCCTGGCGTGGTTGTGCAAATAGCCGGCCCAGGCGTCCAGCCCAGCCTCGCCGTCATCCGCAAACACGTGACTGACCAAGGAGAAGACGACGTCCCCTGATCACCTCACCAAAACATACTGCCGCTGCGGGTCTCCCGGACCCGTCAAAGATGGCACTGGAGTAATGCTTGGAACATGAAAAAAGGTTACTAGCCAGCTCGACGCTGCCCACCGATCCACCTGCACCCACAGGCGGGGAAGACGGGGACGCAGCCGACCGCCTGTCTCAGCGCCACGATAGCACTCGCACGCTCCGGCAACGGAACACCATTCAACATCCGCACCAAGGACATCCAAAAATGGCAAAGAATTTCCGGCCGCTGCATGACCGCGTGGTCGTTCGCCGCGTCGACTCCGAAGCGAAGACCGCCGGCGGGATCATCATTCCCGACACCGCAAAGGAAAAGCCGCAGGAAGGCGAGATCGTCGCCGTCGGCTCCGGCGCGCGCGACGAGGCGGGCAAGCTTGTTCCGCTCGACGTGAAGGCTGGCGACCGCATCCTGTTCGGCAAGTGGTCCGGCACCGAAGTGAAGCTCAATGGCGAAGACCTTCTGATCATGAAGGAATCCGACATTATGGGCATCATTCTGACCGCCGAAATCCAGTTCGCCTCTTCCACAGACCTTCGGAGCTAAAAAATGCCCAAAGACGTAAAATTCTCCCGCGACGCTCGTGAGCGCATGCTGCGCGGCGTCAACATCCTCGCCGACGCGGTGAAGGTCACGCTCGGCCCCAAGGGCCGCAA
>NZ_JAMYSW010000050.1:0-7184 GCF_040322135.1 Mesorhizobium sp. M0189 | reverse complement strand
CGCGGCTGTAGATAAATTCGGTCGTGTCCTGCAGGATAAGGATCGGACCTTCGTTCGCCGCAACGCGGGCCGCAGTCGCGGCGAAATGGCCGGCGAGAACGCTATGTTCGGTCACACGCGGGTTTCAAAGAAGCGGTAGGCCGCCTTCGCCGCCGCCCAGTCGCCGCAGGCCGCCGGGATTGGCTTGCCCGGCGCAGCTGACATCTGATCCAGCAACCGTCGCAGCCGACGGGCCAGACGCTTGTCGGGAAGGGCCGCCGCAGAAAGCTCTTCCTCCTGCCAAGCGGCTTCGCTGCTGCCGTTCTTGTCTCGCATCCGTGACGCCTCCGTGATTCGGCGTCACGGACAGAATCACGGCAGATTCATACTGAGCAATAGGCCCGCCGACGATGTGGGTAATCGGAAGCCGGTGAGGGCCGGTGAGGCCGGTGAGGGCCGCCTTGCTGAGGTAGGCTGAAGCTGCAGTCCTAGTGCAAGCACTAGGAGTAGCCCTGTGACGAAGGTGACGCCGCATAGCCGGCATCAACCCCGCAGCACGGGAAGCACCGACGGCTGCACCCAGCTTGTCGCCGACCGGCAGGATGACCTCCTGGAACTTCTCCGAGGAGCGCACGGACGCCGGAGATGATGATCTTGGCCGAGGTCAGTTCTGGACGGCGGTCTCGGACAGCCATTCTCGATAAGATAGACCGGGGGCGGCTGCCGCCGAGATAATCTCGACACAGCCGCGGCTTGACGTCGGCGCCGTAGTCGGCCGGTGATTTCTCATCGAGCTGCGTCTTCTTGGCCTTCATGATGTTGGGCAGCGAGGCGTAGCGTGGCTGGTTGAGGCGAAGGTCCGCTATCACGATGGCCGGCATCTTCAGTTCCACCGTCTGCAGGCCACCGTCCACCTCGCGTGTCACCTTGGCATGATCGCCGTCGAGCACGATCTTGGAGGCGAAGTGCCCTGCGCTCAGCCCAGCAGTGCGGCCGGCATCTAGCCGGTCTGGTTCGAATCATCATCGATCGCCTGCTTCCCGAGGATGACGAGGCCGGGCTTCTCGGCCTCGACGACGCCCTTCACCTTGGCGACGCCGAGCGGCTCGGTCTGCTCGTCGGTCTTGACCAAGATGGCGCGGTCGGCGCCCATGGCGAGTGCGGTGCCCAAGGTTTCCTGCGCCTGCTGCGGTCCGATCGATACGACGATGATCTCCGTCCGCCTTGCCGGCTTCCTTTAGCCGGATCGCCTCGTCAATCGCGATCTCCGGCAAGCTCGATGCCCATGCCATCCTGCTTAACGCGGATCTTCGCGTTATAATCAACGACAGGCTTCACCGGGACGAGTACCTTCATTTACAAAAACCTTGTCGAGATTTATCGTTACAGTTTCGCTGGCTTTTCATGGACGTCAGTCGTGTGACGCTCTTGTGTGCGCGTTGTGGCAAGTGTTTCACGTGATCAAACAGACCCCGGCCAAGCGGTCAGCAACATGATTGCATGATAGTTATGTCTGCTACAGTACAGCGATTACCTGCACTGTGACGTGAGGATCAAATGCAAACAACCGAAGTCTTTAACTACCTTCTCAGACGCTCGCCAAAGGGATCAAAGAAGGCTTGCAACGACGCATCGGCGTCATAGAGCTCCCGGGCAATTTCGATCTGCCACCCACTGTTCTCGATCAAATCTTTCGTCACACCATCGGGATGGTTGACATAGCCTAGTCCAATCGAAGTCCCAAGCGTGAAGCTTTTTACTCCCGAAGAGATAAAGCCAACGATCTCGCCGTTGAGTCGTATAAGCTCCTCGCGAAACAGAACCGGTACGGGATCGCGCAGCTTGAAAGACACCAGCCGCTTCTTGAGCGGCATCGATGCCTTCTGCGCTGCACTGGCTTCCTTTCCGATGAAACCACCTACCTTGTTCCAGTCGATCGTGAAAGCCAAACCTGCTTCGAGCAAGGTATCAACCGGTGTCAAATCCAGTTCGTATTCTCGATACGCGCGTTCGGAACGCAGATGTTCAAGTGCGTGATATCCGGCCGGTTTCAGATTGTGTTCGTTTCCAGCCTCCCACAGCACGTCGAACACATGCTGCACCATCTCAGACGGAATATGAAGCTCCCAGCCGAGCTCCCCTATGTAGGTCAAACGGTTGGCGATGACTCGGGCATAGCCCACGTCGATTTCCTGGCTGGTGGCAAACGGGAAGGCTTTGTTAGACAAATCGGCATCGGTCACCTTGCTAAGGATTTCCCGCGACTTAGGTCCCTGCAGAGACAGCACGGCGTAAGCAGATGTGACGTCGGTGAGAGTAACTTTCAAATCATCAGTAATATGCCGCATAATCCATGCCTTGTCGCGCGGGTGGACCGTAGCCGAGGAGATAATCAGAAACTGAGTGTCCGACAGACGGTTCACCGTGATGTCCGTTTCAATTCCACCTTTTTCGTTCAGCATATGCGTGTACACGAGCTTGCCGACCGGTACGTCCACATTGCCCGCGCAAAGCCTTTGAAGGAACGTGCAGGCATCGCGACCTTGGACAAGGTGTTTGCCGAACGAGCTTTGGTCGAACAGCACAGCGTCCGACCGTGCCGCCTCGCATTCAAGTTTCGTATTTTTGAACCAATTCGGTTCCGCGTAGGAATAGACATTTTCAGTGGAGCCGCCTTCGGCAGCGAACCACATCGGTCGTTCCCATCCCATCCCTTCGCCGAAGCTGGCACCGAGTTTTGCCCATCGATCGTGAAGGGCGCTTTTGCGGACCCCCCGTGAAGTCTCGGGCTGGTGCCATGGCCAATGTATCTTGTAGTGCAATCCCAATACTTCAGGTATCCGGTCACGCAAATATCTCAGATTGATCTGGAACGGGTGATAACGTGCAACATCGACAAAGCTGATATCCATCTGAGGCGCGCCCGCCACTATCCACTCAGCCAACGCGCGGCCTGCTCCAGCGCCAAATTCGATACCTTCGGAATTGTAACCCGCCGACACAAACAGATTTTTCATGCCGGGCACTTCACCGATCATGAAGAGGAGATCCGGCGTGAAGCTTTCCGGGCCGTTGAAAAACTTAGCAATCCCAGCATTTTGCAATGCGGGTATAATCTCAGTCGCCTTAGTCATCGGCAACTCGAAATGTTCCCAGTCTTCCCAAAGCTCAATAAAGGCCGAATCGTTCGGAAGCTTTTCCATCGGAAGCGCCTTGCCCCAAGGCTCAAATGCACCTACCAACAGTTTGCCCGCGTCTTCCTTGATATATACGTGTCCATCCGTATCTCGCAGGACTGGTAGCGTCGACTTCACGAAGTCCATAGGCTCGGTAACAGTGTAAAAATGCTCAGCAGCATAGAGGGGCACACGCACGCCCAGTTTCGCTGCAAGGTCTCGTGTCCAAAGGCCACATGCCAGAACCAGAACCTCGGCTTCGATAACCCCGTGGTTCGTGCGAACTTGATACGTCCCACCCGCCGTACTCCAAAGGTCGGTTACCTCAGTTTTCTCAAGAATTTTAGCCCCGTTCTTTTTTGCGCCGGCAGCCAAAGACATGCACGTATCGATCGGGTTCGTTTGGCCATCCTTTGGGATGAAGACGGCACCCTCAATGATCGAAGAATCGATAGCCGGATAAAGCTCCTCCGCCTCACGCGGCGAAATCATATGGGCTTCCAGGCCGAAGCTTTTTGCGACCGAGGCGTTGCGTGCAGTTTCATAGAGACGATCTTTGGTTCGAGCCACTCCAAGCGTGCCGTTCTGCTTAAATCCCGTGGCTTGGCCGGTCTCCGCCTCAAGCGAAGCATACAGTTCCGCATTGTATTTCGCAATTTCAGTCAGAGCATGTGTGCCTCGCGTCTGCATGATCAAGCCCGCAGCATGCCAGGTTGTCCCGGATGTAAGCGTATGCCGCTCTAGGATCACGACATCCTTTTCCCCGAGCTTGGCAAGGTGATAGGCAAGGCTCGTTCCAGCGATCCCTCCCCCAATGATAACGACGTCGTGAACTCGGACCGGCACTTCTCGAGGGCGGACGGGTGAATTTGAAATCATTTTATTTCCCTGGTGTTGGCGGAATTCCTTCGTTCGGGCTCTCTACTTTTGCGGAGAACGCGGTGCCGTTGGGGAACTCTGCTTCCAAAATTGCTGAGGACTGGATACGGCACACTGTGCCACTTATAGCCATATCTTTACTTGCTAGAGCCGGAGCAACTCCATCCGTAGGCGGGGGCCGGACGTAAGTATGGCCTTGACCAAAAACCCGCTGCACAGCTCGACCGCGTTGGGATAGACAATGGGCATACTAGTCACTCCAGCGCCGGACTTGACACCGATACGGACGCAGATCGCCTCAGCTCAAGCCCAACTTTGCGTTGTCGCGAGAATGCTTCGTAATCACACAAAACAGTGCGAGACCCGTTGGATGCGGGTTCCCCTGCTGCTGACTAAGCCTCTCGCGCAACGTCTCGCGCTCACCTAGTGCCTAACTCATGCTGCTCAATGAACCGCACATAATTCGGCCTCCAGCGATTGTTGATTTTGTCGGACAGAAAGCTCGTTCCCGAAGAGATAATATCTCATCTAGAATCCGCAATTAACCAATGTGGCTTGGTTGCGAGCAGTAATCCTGCGTTCAAAGGGCACAACACGAAGACTTGCTTGTTGGGAGCTAGCACCTATCACATCGTTTGCGGCGGCTGGCCTGCGAGAGATATATTTCGGCTCGTGCCGCACAAGCACTGCCGTGCTGTCCGACAAGCGATAATCTGAGGGCCCCCCTCCAGTGATGACCGCGGGTATTAGCGTTCCGGACCTTTGGCCATTCTGATAGGCTTGGGCGCCTATCCATCTTCGCACATTGATATTCTGCTGAAGATTGCCGCCGATGCCGGCGGCTGCACGCGCCGAGCGACAGGCCGAATGCAACGCGAGCAAAGGCCGAGAGAACCATACTCTGTGGGACGCGGTCGGCGCGGTCGTCGACCTCTTCGCCCCAGCCGAATGCGCCAATTACTTCAAAGCCGCAGGATATGAGCCGGATTAAAAAGGACGTGCCCTAGACGTCATGTTCCGAGGCCTGAGATCGGTGGCCCGCCCTTTCGTGCGATTAAAAGACGAGGGTTGCTCGGATGGGCCAAGCCGATCCTCACGCACGAAGACGAGCCATGGGAGAGTATAGCGAAGCATTTGTCGCGTTTGATGTAGCAAGAAAAAGCATGCGGTGGCGATCGCCGAGGGCGACCGCACGGGCGAAGTCCGGTGAGGTCGAGAATAGGCCGACGGCGGTCATTGGACATTGGCGCACCGGCGCTGGCTTGCCCGACAGAACTTCGAGCATACCGCGCAGCAGATCGTGTTCCAGGAGAAGATCGACGCGATCGAGGACGCGGCTCAGCGACTACACCGCCTGGATGAGCAGTTGCGTGTCAAACGGCTTCCAAAACTGACCCCCGATTGGGCTGCACAAGTTTTCGAAAATGTAACTCCAACAGAACAAACTTTTAACTACACCATTTGGCGTAAGTTCAGTTAGAGGGCCATGCCGTGTCTGAGCGGGCGTTTAAGCTAAAGATGGCGAGCATCAAAGGCTCATAGTGGACAAGAGGGCTCCCCGGCATTGTCCTGCCCCCAGCGCCGCATAACGCGCCGAGGCTGATGTGGCGTTTGCGATCTCCTCTGCAGGCTTCTGTCAAGTCATGGTCACGCCGTCCTTGGCGCTGTTCGAATCGTGCAGGCGATCGACCAGATGAAGCCAACCATCTCGCGTGCGATGGCGATATTTACAACGTTGGCATTCTTGCCGCGCGCGCTCAGCCGACGATATCGGGCACAGAGTCGAACCTGCGCTTTCTACCCGATGTCGCGAATGATTTTTGGCAGCGCCTCGATCCGGTCGACCTTGTGACGGGCGATGCGCGGCTTCATTCGGTAAGCCCAGGCGCCTTCAACCAGCGCACGCCGGGCGTGGCTGTTACCGGTTTTTGTAATGCCGGTATGTCGGATTGTCTCACCGCTTGATTGCTCGCTTGGCACGAGACCAAAATAGGCCATCAGCTGGCGCGGATTCGAGAAGCGTGTGAGGTCGCCGACTTCCGCGACCAATACCACCGCATTGATCAGTGCGATCCCCCGCATCGCCTGCAACGCGTCAACAGCTGGGCGCAGATTCCATTCGGGAAAAAGGCAGGATATCTATTCCTCGACCCGCTGCAGGCGCCGTTCCGCATCCATGACGGCATCGATATAGTCCTGAAATGCGATCTGCTGAGCGGGGTGTTGAAAGGTAGGGTCGACAGCCATCGCCGGTAAGCCATTCGCCACGCCGTTCCTTGCCCATGCATGCGGCCGTGACGCAGCAGAAAGCCTTCAAGATGCTGACGCGTATGCGTCACGATCTGTCGCACGACGCTGCGCAGTCGGATCAGATCGCGCATGGCTCGTGATCGGCATCAGGCACCCATACGGGCGTCAACTCTCCAGCGCGATGAAGACGGGCCAGTATGGTGGCGTCGCGACGATCTGTCTTTACCCGATCGCCAGGCTTGATCGGAATTAGTGACGGCGCCACCACATCGCACCGATGGCCGAGGCTTGTGAGTTGTCGATAAACGCCATAGCCGCACGGTCCGGCCTCATAACAAAACGCCAGCGGCCTCCCGGGACGCTCGAGACGGTGGCACACCTTGCTGATCGCGCCAGGATCATTGGCAATCTCGCCAAGGTATTCGACGACCCCGGAGCGTCCGCTCTCCGCCACGGCAATTGAGATCCGTTCTTTGGGAATATCCAAGCCAACAAATCGGGTATGTTCCATAAGGCCCGTCTCCTATGGATGAGGCTCTGTACCGGTCACCCGGCTTAACCCTCGTACCGTTGCATATCGGATGACGGGCCACCCTCAGGCCCAGTGACGTTGCCCCCAGTTTCTATCCAGTTTTGAGTTCGTTTCCGGCGTGGGTTGTGCCCTGCTGGGCGGGTGGAGCGACGGGCGCTGGCCCGGAGCCTTTGGCATAGCGCAGCGCGAGCGACCGTCGCAGATTGAAGGTGGTGACGAACTCGGCCGGTGTCTGCCAGGCGATTTGGGAATGCGGCCGCGCGGTGTTGTACAACACGACGAGAGAACGCCCACGGGACCGAGGAACGCAAGTTTCTTTATCCATGGCATCCCTGGGCCGGGCGTTGTGTTCACGTTCATGAGGTGAT
>NZ_JAMYSW010000049.1:0-7355 GCF_040322135.1 Mesorhizobium sp. M0189 | reverse complement strand
GGTGCTCGCCTGAGTAGAGAGCGACAAGTACATTCGTAGCATGATACAGCGGTGCCGCCGACTGACGCAGTCGGCTTTCGTATCTGCCGAGCATGTCGGGATCGGCAATGTCGCGGCGGGCGCGACATGCTGTCACGATTTTATGAGCGAGTTGCTTCTGGCCGCGGAGGCCGATAACGGACGTCGCGCTTTTCGGCAACGGTGCCATTGCTCAACTGAGGCAGCGTTTCGGAGCCGAATGTCACCCCGTCAGTCGGCTTTTTTTGCGGAAGTTGGAAACCACAAGAACACGCCTAGGAACCTCGTGGACCTGGATAGGCAGCGGCGGCTGCATGCCCGCCTTTTGTTTCTAGCACTGCTTTTATCTTTCGGCGACAGGCGGTGACTTGTGCTCCAAGTGAATCCAGATGAATGTCTGCCTTATGGACAAATCGAAACGCCATTCAGCCTCCAGCCAAGGGCAGAGTTTGTCCCCAGGTTCGCCATGATCTTGCGAGGGTGGCGGTCCACCCTCGCGTCCTCGCTGATTTCTTACTGACCGTTTGCGCCGTCTATCAGCAGGCCGTCTTGGTACCGCAACGATCCATTCGCAACAGCACCGGCGACCGCCGCTGAAATCAATTGCCTCAGCTGCGCGCTCGTGGCTTTGAAGCCCAGCATCCTCGAGACGCTCGTTGCGATTTCGTCCTCCGTCGCGCCGAGATTGGATCTCACCACCTCGATTGCACCCTGGGCAACTTCCTCCGAGGAGATCATTTCGGGCTTACGCAATCCAGGCGACATGACACCACTGCGGTCGCGTAGCTGAATAGGCGCGCCCGGTTTGAAGCAGAAGTCGCCTCGACGCGCCACCACTCCCCGCGCTTCGGCGATAACAAGACCAGGCTCAATCGCGTCCTGAATCCTGCCGCCGGCCCGCTGTAGGCCCCATGCATCCCGAATGCGCGATACTACCTCATCGAGATGGACTGGCGTCTCTGCGGCGACGATTTGCTCGACCAGCCCAGCCAGGAGACCGGTGGGCGTCTCGTGAAGTTCAAACTGCCCGGGCGGTCTCTGTACACTTGCTTCTGCGTAGGCTCGATCTGATGTCGCGGCTCCATTCGTAGTCTCCAACCCGATTTCGGTGACGTTACCCCGGTCGACCGTCACGACTTGTACGGCCGCCCCACGGCCTCTCTGGTTTCCCAACTCCGCCCGTTCAGCAAGTTCTCTCGTTGCAGCCTCGATCGCCGCCACCGTCCGCTCGAGCTGTTCACGCGGACGCTGGAACCAATCGGCACTCCAGATGCGGTGAATTATCCAGCCGTGGTCTTCGAGCACAGCCGGGCGAAGCCGATCCCGATCTCTTGCGGAGCGCGAGGAGTGATACTCGGCACCGTCGCATTCGATGCCTAGCAGGTAGCGCCCTGCCCGCTCCGGATCAGCAACTGCCAGATCGATGAAGAAGCCCGCGATACCCACCTGTGCATGGACCTGATAGCCTCGTTCAATCAAGGCGTTGGCTACCTGTTCTTCAAAGATTGAATCCATCTCTCTGGTCGTCGTCTGAGCAAGCGAGATGCGTCCAGTCCTCGCGTAGTGCAAAAAGAGCTTGAAGGCAAAGACCCCCTTACCCTTTCCGCGCTCGAGGTCGATGTCCTCATCTGTTATCGACGCGTACACCTCACAGGCACGCTTAGCCCGGCTTATGAGAACGTTGAGTCGACGTTCTCCGCCTTCCGAACCGAGTGGGCCGAAGCGCATGGCCATGTAGCCCTGGGAATTCTTCGCGTATCCCACCGAGATCATGATCACGTCCCGCTCGTCGCCTTGAACGTTCTCCAGGTTCTTGACGAAAAACGGCTCACTCGGATGGGCGTGGAAGAAGTCTTCGGTGTCCGGATTCAACCGCCGCAGGGCTTCAAGCTCATCTTGGATCGCACGGCGTTGGCTGACAGAAAAAGTCGCAACGCCAAGAGACTCTTGTGGATTGGACTTCGCGTGACGAATGATCGCTTCTGCTACGGCACGCGCCTCGATCGGGTTCGTCCCTGTCCCACCTGAATCGAACACTCCGTCCGGCACGTAATGGAACCGCAGCCCCATACCAGCCTCTTGGGTATACGGACTTGGGACGATGAAGAGCCGGTTGTCGTAGAACTGGCTATTCGACACGGCGATGAGCGATTGATGTCGACTGCGGTAGTGCCAGCGAAGCATGCGCTGTGGCAAACCACGGGCTGTGAAAAGCCCGAGAATGCTCTCGATGTCAGCGACCTGCGCACCCTCGCCGTCGTCATCTTCAGATTGCGAGCCCGTCATCTTCGCAAAGAATGTCGTCGGTGGCAGCTGGCGTTCATCGCCAACGACGACTACCTGGTTCGCCCTGGCAATTGCGCCGAGTGCGTCCACCGGCTGGATCTGAGACGCTTCGTCCATAACCAGGAGGTCGAACGACATTCGACCGGGCGACAAGAACTGCGCCACCGAAAGTGGGCTCATCATGAACACCGGCTTCAACGCCTGGACAGCAGGTCCTGCCCTCAGCATCAACTGCCGGATAGGCATATGGCCTCTTCTGCGCGCCATCTCAGATCGAAGCAAACCGACAGGCCCAGCTCCGCCATCTCTTGAGGGGATCTTGCGATGATGCGCGGTCACGACCTCGATGGCGCTAGCCTTGATCCTCTGCCGGTCCAAATCCGCAAAGTCGCGGACAGCTCTCGAATGGAGCTCGCCGTCAAACCTCCCGAGGTCCGGCTCCTTGTTCGCCATCGCCGTCAGCATTTTCTCGTAATAGGCCATGTCGAAGACCGATCGCGCCGATGCGGTTGGAACCTGGCCATTGGCCAGGCCGCCGATCAACTGTCCTAGTCCCGCCTTTCGGGCACTCTCAGATCGTTCTTCGTAGGCAACCCATTTCGAGAGCTGTTCCTGATGCTCGACCCAGGTCTCCAATCGGGCAATCAACTCAGCAATCACGACCTCAGAGAAATCGCCTACTCCGAACAAAGACGAAGCATCAGCTTTCAAATCGTCCGCAAGCGCCTTCAACCGCAGTGCCGCGGCCTGGGTCGTTTCTCGCGTTGCACGAGCTGATTTTGCGATCTCGACCCTGTCAGGCAGACGCGCGACCAGATGTCGGAGTGCGGTATTGTTTTTCAACCAGAGCTCGGCCTGCGTAAGCGCGGCCCAGTCGGATCCTCGCCCCAGCCAAGACGAGCCAAATGCGGACATGCCAATGCCGTGAGCAGCATCGATCTCTTGAGCAAGCTTCTGTAGGGCGCCCAGTCGTCGGACGAGCTCCACCCGACCGGATAGCTGATCAGGCAGGCTGGCCAGAACCTCTCGAGACGCTTCGTCCGCTTGAGCCACGGATCGCGCCTTCACTTCCATCAGCTGCAGTGAAGCCCTTTCGGCGGAGGCGACGTCACCCAGCATGGACGGCGCGAGGTGGCCGAGATCATTCCAGAAACCCTCGATCATCGGCCGGCCGATATCGATCACCTTGCGAACCCGGAGCGCCCGCGCGCCCGCTTCAGAGCGCTCGGCCATCCGACCAGCAATAAGTCGCGGTTCCGAGCCAAGTCCCCTTAGCGTGCGCATCCATTCCACTAGAGCCAAGAGCGGAGCCGACGAGGATTTCTCCCGGCGCCAATCTGCTCCGAAGGCGGAACGACCAAAGGCGTCACCGTCACGAATCTTCGTGGCCGCCGCTTGCCCCTTCATCAACACGTCTAGGAGACGCACTGTCTCAGTCGACGGCGCGTTAGGATCGACTAAAAGGGACCGCAGAAGGGCTTTGGCGCGACGGTAGTCGCCGCTCAATGCCTTCAACAGACCCGTATGACTAGCGAGGGCTTGCCTTGTCGGTGCAACCTCCGTGTTCCAGGCAGCATCGACAACTTTGCCCTTCAGCTCTGCTTGGACTGCCTCAAGCGTCGCGACGCTCTCGGCAAGGTCCGCCGCTTGTTCAAGTCCTGTGTCCCAAACGGTCGCGGCAAACGCTTCAGGGCTCGCGTCAGGGGCGGCCGCAACTCTCTCCCCCGTCACGATCAATCTAACCAGCCCAGCCAACGTGTCCGGTACAACCGTTGATCCCAGCTCCTGGTTCAGCCGCTCCGCTTCATCCCGCAAGCGCGGGAGCAGAACGGTCAGCTGGTGCGCACGGACAAAACCGTCTTTCGGGAATTCCGATGGCAGCTTTGCAAGCTCTGCCTCGAGACCTTCAATTGGGGTGTCGATCGCCGTCGCCACCAAATGCTGCGAAACGTCTTCGAATTTGCGGGCGAAATCCGATCCTGTCCAAAGAAGCGATGAGATCTCCTTAGGATGGTCGTCCCACACCGGCGAGACCAACGCATCGGCGGGAAGCTCTGGTGCGGACGCAAGCAGTTCTGCGTGATCTTCTATGTCGCCGCTGTCGCTGAGAATTCGCGAAGGCCCGGCCCCGGTCCGCGCGGCAATGTCGATCAGTTTTGCCTGCACAGCCTTCGCTTGATCGAGCAATGACCCGATGCGCGGGACGAGCCGCTCGACCGTGGTCGGCAGTACGACGTCCAGGCCTACCCCTCTCCAGGGATGGTGGATGGGTAGCCCGATTTCGTTGATCCGTTGAGAGACCTCGTCGAGAAGCTTCCGGCGTGACGAAACGCCTTCACTCGTCCAATGGACGGCACCCTCGAGCTCGATATCTACGGGTTTTTGCCCGTTCTGCCTGAGCCGGGTTAGCTGGCCGAAAACCTGGTAGGGCGTCAGGGCGGATGCGCCGAACGGAACATGCATCCGGTCGGCATGCGCATTGAGCCTGTCGCGCGCCTGCGACAACTGATCGGTCAGCGCAGATGGGAATTGTCCTCGAGGCGATCCAAAGCTGCCAGGTACGACGCAGTTCCTCCAGCATCATGCGCTTGTTCGCCTTGTTGCTGTGGAGTTCCAGGCACACGTCCCCTACCCCGGCATTGTCGAGGCGGCGCTTCACGACCTCCAGCGCGGCCATTTTTTCAGCCACAAAAAGGACGGTCTTTCCGTCGGCCACGGCCGACGCGATAACATTCGCAATCGTCTGCGATTTGCCAGTGCCTGGGGGGCCCTGGATCACAAGGTCGCGACCCTTTCTGACATCATGGATCGCAAGTGTCTGGGAACTGTCGCTGTCGACGATGTGCAACATCTCCGCTGGCGCAATGTGCGGATCAATCGCGATGTCGTCAGACATCAGCGGCTCGCGCGCTTCAAAGCCGTCGGAAAGGAGCGAGCGGATCTTCGGCTGCTCGATTATCTTGGAGGCCTCGGGCCAGATCTCAGGATCAAGATCCCGGTACATCAAGAACTTCGCGAACGAGAAGAAGCCCAGCACCATATCATCCCGGAGCACCTCCCAACCCTCTTTGGTTGAAACCGCTTCGGCCACGGCATCGAGATACTTTGAGGCGTCGAAGTCGTCTCCCGCATCGAAGCTCGGCATGGCGAGCTTGTGCATCCGATCCAGATAGAGCTCAAGGGAGAGGTTCGCGCTCTGATCCTCTGGCCTGGCGCGCAGCCGAAACTTCTCTCCAGCCGTTCCTCGCTCGAGCCGGACCGGCACCAAAATGAGCGGTGCTTGACGGATGTTTTCCTTGTTGTTCGGGTCAATCCACTTCAGCATCCCGAGAGCCAGAAAGAGGATGTTGACGCCCTGCTCCTCCTCTAGCGTCCTGGCATCGTGATGGAGATCGAGAAGCCGGCGTTGCAAGCCGGTGGGGGTCATCCGCGTCTGCAGTTTGGTGTCTGAATGTCGCGCAAACACTCCCCTGTCGTCCGCTTCATCGTCCTCTGGCTGAGCAAGGGAAATGGGGGAGTAGTCGATCTCGTCTTCCGTAGCAGAGCCTTCTTGGCCAGCCTTTGGTCTATCAGGCTTGCCTGCGATGAACGTAAAGACCTTCCCTTCATTCACCAGCAACCGATAGACCTCGGATGACCGCTCATCGACGATGTCGATCGTTTTCGCACTCTTTGAAAACCGGGGCACGTTCAAAAGGCGATTACGTGCGGAGAGGTCGAGCAACTCCATCCTGGCGCGCTCGAGCTTCTCCTTTAGCGGTAGATCGCTTTGGAAGACTGACTTTTCGGATTCTGACAATTATGCCCCCACTCCCAGAGCCGAACACTTAGATCCTGCCCAACGGTGGCCGCAACAAAAAAGCTATCCGCATCTCGATAATACTGTTGGCACCGTGCGGTCCGAGCATTGTGAAATGAGATACGTTGGTGACTTGATTTGAGCTAGCAGGCTGTTGAAAAAGGCCCTCGCCACCGGACCGCAGCAATGATTCACTGGCTCCGAAGGGATTCGGAGGTGGCGAGTGCGCGGCGGCGACGATCGAACTGGCGAACTTTACAGCTACGTGGACCTTGAGGTCCGGGTTCGGCGCAATCATCCATTGCGGGCGATCAGGACGATCGTGACTGAAGCCCTGTCGAGGCTGGAGCGTGAGTTCGCGGCGCTATATTCGCCGATCGGACGGCCATCTATCCCGCCGGAGAAGCTGCTGCGGGCGATGCTTTTGCAGGCGTTCTATTCGATCCGCTCGGAGCGGCTTTTGATGGAACGGTTGGAATACGACCTCTTGTTCCGCTGGTTCGTCGGCATCGGCGTCGACGACGCAGCCTGGGACCATTCGGTGTTCTCCAAAAACCGTGACCGGCTGCTGGAGGGCGATATCGCGGCGAAGTTCCTGGCGGCCGTGCTGGCGCAACCCAAAGAAGCTCCTGTCCACGGATCACTTCTCGGTCGACGGCACGCTGATCGAGGCCTGGGCTTCGATGAAGAGCGTCAAGCCAAAGGGCGGCCCAAGCGGCGGTCATGGCGAACCGCCGGCAGAAGGCGGCGGACCTCCGCGGCGAGAGGCGATCGAACGAGACGCACGCCTCGACTACGGACCCCGACGCCAGGCTCTACCGCAAAGGGCGGGGCAAGGAGGCCAGGTTGTGCTTAGTTGTGTGCGTCAAGTTCTGCAAAATGGCGTGGCGTTGCGGGTGTCGGCCAAGCATCAGTCTCTGCTGCATTTCGTGGGACAGGCGCCGTGGTCGGACGCGGCCTTGCTAGCGCGGGTTCGCGACCGGTCCTCAGGTCAGCAAGCTGATCCTGACGGATTTGGCCTCCAGCGTGTCTTCTTTCTTCGGGGCCATGGACGGACCAGCTTGCTCCCATCGTTGTTCGCGAGGACAAGCTTACGCAAGCCCACTGAAGGATGGGTCAACTATCCAGCAGGGGTAGCCAGTGCGCTCACCATGCTTCGGTCGCACGTCTGTTCTTAAGATTGCCGGCTGATCATCAAGGTCTCGTCCGCGCGCGTTTCTTGATCCGAATCATGCCAGGATCGGCAACGTCA
>NZ_JAMYSW010000048.1:0-9337 GCF_040322135.1 Mesorhizobium sp. M0189 | reverse complement strand
GAGCTGATCGTGCCGATCGCCATGGAAGAGAAGCTGCGCTTCGCCATCCGTGAAGGCGGCCGCACCGTCGGTGCCGGCATCGTCGTCACCATCAAAGAGTAATCAACGCCGGCGTTGCCGGTCGAGATCGAATGCGAAAGGGCGGTCTTCGGGCCGCCTTTTTGATTCGAATAGATTAACCGCCTTGCTTCAAATCCTGTTGCAAGCGCCTCTGCCGTAACTAGTATAGGTTGCATCGAGGGGGCTGCCCGAATGGTTCCATGGCGCCGTTTGCATAGTCAGGCATTGTGGTCGTTAGGACTGATCTGCCTGGTGTCGTTGCTCGCCATGGGCCACGCCGCCTTCGCAGCCGATGCCAAGAAATCCACGCCGGAAAAATCCACGCCGGATCTCGGCCCGACGATGCGGTTCGTCGTCGTCCGCAGCAGCGCGCCGGGCTGCGAGCCGACCTGTCCGGAATGGATATCGGCGGAAGGCTCGATAGAAGCCGGCACGCCGGCTCTGTTCAAACGCACGCTGAAGGCGCTTGGCGGCCGAAAGCTGCCGATCGTCGTCGATTCCCCCGGCGGCAATGTCGAAGCGGCGCTGACACTTGGTCGCCTGATCCGCAAGAACAAGCTCGATATCGCCGTCGGCAAAACCCGGTTCGTCGGCTGTCTGCCAAATGTGAAAAACTGCAAGGAAAACGACGGCAAGGGCGCCCGTTATTTTGGCAATGCCTATGCCGACGGCGCCATCTGCAATTCCGCCTGTCCGTTGATGTTTTCCGGTGGCATCCGGCGCGTGGTCGGGGAATGGGCCTTTCTCGGCGTCCATCAGATCACCACGACCTATATCCGGACGAAATTGCTGTACCGCACCACCTACCGCGTGGTGAAGGGTAAGAAGAAGATCCTCAACACCAAGGTCGTCAGCCGGAAGAACGCCGGCAGCTACAAGACCTACGAGATGAACAAGCCGCTGGAGCGGAAGCTGGCGGCCTATCTGAAGGAGATGGGCGTCGGCCTGGGCGTGCTCGAGACCATGAAAGGCACGCCGGCCAGCAGCATCCAGCAACTGGTTCCCTACGACATGCTGCAAATGAATCTCGTCACCAGCTTGGATGCCGTCGACCTGCTGACCGCGCCAACCCTATGCAAATCCGATCCGTTGCCGGCGAGTTGCAGGGAGCTGCCGGCGCCGGCGAATATCGCGAAGCCGGCCGGCGAAGTGGTGGCGAACGCCGGGCCTGCACCCGCAGGGCACGAAACCACGCGGCCGAAGGAGGCCGCAGACATGCGCTTCGTCCTGGTCCGCGGCAGCAATCCGCTTTGCAATCCCAACTGCCCGGAATGGATCTCGGCCGAAGGCACAATTACCGCCGACACGCCCGAAAAACTGCGCCAACTGCTGGACGGCGTCGGCGACCGGCGTCTGCCCATCGTCATCAACTCGCCGGGTGGTGATGTGCTCGGTGCTTTGGCGGCCGGAAGGCTGATCCGCGAACGCAAGCTCGACGTCACCGTGGCGCGGACGGATTTCATTGGCTGCGAACCGCGGCAGGCCGACTGCACGGCCGAAGACGGCGTCTATAACGGACTGACGGTCGATGCCGGCGGCGCGTGCGGCTCGGCCTGTCCGATCATGCTCGCCGGCGGTGTCAAACGCCTCGTCGGCCCGCGCGCACAGCTGAGCGTGCATTCGGTAGGGCAGGAGCAAAAGGTCAAGGCCTATCTCGAGGACATGGCCATCGGCCCCGGTCTGTTTGCCGCAATTCAGCTGAATTCAGTCGAACGGCAGCTCGAACTCGACAGGATGCTGAAATACGGGCTGACAACCGGGCATCAATCGGCAGACGAATTGACAGGCCCCGGCATCTGCAGATCGGAGCCACAGCCCGAGAACTGCCGCGAAGCCTCGGGCGCCAAGGCTCAGGCCAGCACGCCGGTCAAATCGTAAGGCGGGCTTGATAGCTGCGAGCTGATCGTGCCGATCGCCATGGACGAGAAGCTGCGCTTCGCCATCCGTGAAGGCGGCCGCACCATCGGTGCTGGCGTCGTCGTCACCATTATAGAGTGATCGGCGCCGGCATTGCCGGTCGAGATCGGATGCGAAAGGGCGGTCTTCGGGCCGCCTTTTTCGCTTACTGACTCGAGGCAGAACAATCTTGCGCGGGTGTTTCAAAGCTATTGCAACCACCATTGCCGCAACTATTATAGGTTGCATCAAGGGGGCTTTTGCCAAGCGTGGTTTCGGGACGCCGTTTAGATAGCGTGGCAAGGTGGTGGCGCGGGCTGCTGGTTATTGCCATGGCGATGGCTGCCTTCGCCGCAAAGGCCGAGGATGTCTTCCCGAAATGGTCCGATCCGACGACTTGGACCGATCCGAAGCTATTATCCGATGATCTCTCGCCGATGCGATTCGTCGTCGTGCGCAGCAACGCGACCGGCTGCGAGTCTAACTGTCCGGAATGGATTTCGGCAGAAGGCGCCATCGAAGCGGGCACGCCAGCGCAGCTCAAGCGCATATTGAAGACGCTCGGCCGCCGCAAACTGCCCATCATCGTCAATTCCCCGGGCGGCAATGTCGATGCTGCGCTCCAGCTTGGTCGAATAATCCGCAAAAACAAGCTCGATATCGCCGTGGGTACGACCAAGTTTTCCGATTGTTGGCCCGGGATGAAAGATTGCCGGGCCAATGACGGCAAGGGCGCAGCATATTTCGGCATTGCGTCTGACGGGGGTGCCATGTGCAACTCCGCATGTCCGCTGATGTTTGCCGGAGGCGTCGGACGCGTGGTCGGCGGTTGGGCCTATCTAGGCGTCCATCAGATCACTACGACCTATTTCCGCACAACACGGCACTATCGAACCACCTATCGAGTTGTGCGGGGCAAAAAATATAGGATCACCACAGAAACCATCACTCAAGACAATGCCGGCTACAAGACCTATGAGATGAGCAAGGCGCTTGAGAGGAAACTTTCGGCCTATCTCAGGGACATGGGTGTCGGACGGGGCGTAATCGACAGAATGAAGGCCACGCCCGCCAGCGACATCCGGCAGATCGCCCTCGACGACATGCTGACGATGAAGCTGATCACCAGCAGGGACTCCCTCGACATACTTACGCAGGCGGGCATATGCCAGCGGAGTCCTGCGCCGCCGAACTGCAGGGAGGTCCCTGCGAATGCCAAGCCGGCCAAGGTGGCAGCAATCGAAGCGAAGGCCGGACCGTCTCAGCCGGCTCAAGTCCCACTTTCTCAGCTGGCCAAGGAGGCACCTGCTCAGCCGGTCGAGGCAGTGCCAGGAAACGAGGCGCCGGACAAGGGCTTCATACTCGTTCGCGGCAGCGATCCGATGTGCGAGCCCCACTGCCCGGAATGGATGTGGGCTCGGCCGCTCGTGGCAGTGCCGGGGAACGGGGCACCCGAGATGCGCTTCGTTGTGGTTCGCCGCAGCAATTCGTCCTGCAATCCCGACTGCCCGGAATGGATCTCGGCACAAGGCGTAATCACGAGCCAAACCCCGCAGAAGCTGGGCCAGTTGCTCGCTACGCTTGGCAGCCGGCGGCTGCCTATAGTGGTGAGCTCGCGAGGCGGCGACTTGTTCAGCGCTCTGGCGATGGGGCGACTTATCCGTGAAAAGAAGCTCGACGTCGCCGTTGCCCGTACCGATTTCGTTGGCTGCGACCCGGAAGAGTGGAATTGCTTGGCCAAAGATGGCGCCTATGCCGGAGTGGCCAGCGATGCGAAAGGCGACTGCGATTCGGCCTGCGCGCTGATGCTGGCTGGGGGCGTCAGGCGGCTTGTCGGTCCACGGGCGCTACTCAGCCTTTACCTGATGGGACAAGCCCAGCTGATCAAGGCTTACCTTGACGAGATGGCAATCAACCGTGATCTGTTCATGACGCTTCAGCGCATTTCGGTCGAGCGTCAGCTCGAACCTGACGTGATGCTGAGGGCCGGACTGACGACTGGGCCGCAATCAGTGGACGAGCTGACCGGTGCCACCCTGTGCAGATCGGTGCCGAAGCCTGACAATTGCCGCGTGGTGCTCTCGCCCAATGCGCAGGCCGAGGCGCCCGCCAAATTGTAGGGGCGCGTCGGTTTCGGAAGCTGGCCATCGAGACAGGTTGAGCGATGCTGGATGTTTCCGCTATCGTCCGGCGTGGTAGAAGACCAGCCAGGCGAGGGATCGCAAATGAGCCAGGACGTCCCGACATTGTTCGAATGGGCCGGCGGCACCGAAGCGCTGAACCGCCTGACCCAGACCTTCTACGACAACGTCTCTCGGGATCCCATTGTCGGGCCGGTGTTCAAGCATATGTCGGCGGACCATCCGGCCCACGTCGCGGCCTTCATCGGCGAAGTTTTCGGTGGACCGAAAACCTACAGCGAAAAGCATGGCGGCCATCGCGAAATGGTGATGCATCACCTCGGCAAGCATCTGACGGAGGAGCAGCGCCGGCGCTGGATCAATCTCCTCGCCGACGCCGCCGACGAGATCGGGCTGCCTGACGATCCCGAATTCCGCTCGGCCTTCATGGCCTATATCGAATGGGGATCGCGGCTGGCCAAGATGAACTCCAACAAAGGTCCGACCTGCGATCCCGAGACGGAACCAATGCCGGTCTGGGGTTGGGGCGTGCCGGGCGGCCCCTACAAGCCGCCTTCGGGAAACTGACCGGGCGCGAATCGGTCGAAAACCCTGCCGGCCAGGAAAACGGGTGGCTATGGAGGTCTCGGTCCTCCAGGCTAACGGTTTAAAGTCGCCGTCGACTGGCGGGGCCTCACTAAAAACCGGAGACTTTGCGATGAGATCGGAAGGCAAGAAAAATTCAGGCAGCACCTTTGACGGCAACCGCGGAACCCGAAACCCGTTCGGTGTCATGGATGTCCCCACTCCCGACGACGAGGAGGTGTCGGCGTTCGCCGCCGGCGTAAAACTGGAGGGAGCTGCAAGCGATGAAAACGCCGAAGCCTGGGGCACCGAAAGCGACCGCGACCGCAACGACACCATCGAAGGCAGGTGGTCCAGCCGATGGAACGGCGGTGCCGACCCCACGATTCCAGGCGATAGCAAGGGTAAATGGAAGTCTGGCCGGGGCGAGCTGAAGACCGCGGGAGAGAGAGTTTACCTACTGTTCGATTGGCATGATGGCGTGCGCAAGGGGCTCATCGACGCGCGGCGCGTCAGTGCGAAAGGGCTGGTTGGAAAATATATCAATCTGACCGACCCAAAAATCGTGCGTCCCTGGGTCGGTTTGGTCGTCAGCAATCAACGGATCGACGGGAAATGGCCGGGAGGACGCCTGGACTTTCGAAGATGAAGGCTGGGCAGCGCACGTCGCTCTTTACAGAGCGCGCGGAAGCTTTTAGGAAGCGCCTGCTGCGCCGACATGCGCATACGGGCATAGCTCAGTTGGTAGAGCGGCGGTCTCCAAAACCGCAGGTCGTAGGTTCGAGCCCTGCTGCCCGTGCCATTCCTTCGAATGGATACCTAAAAAACGATTCTTTTGCAGCGCAGCCTTTGAAAACCGGCTTGTGACTTGCCATATAGCATAAGTTGCGGCATAAGGGCCGCATAGCCGGGACGGGACGACTGGATGGTTCCGAGGCGGCGTTTGGTCATAAAGCGGACACTTGCCACTTGCGTGGATCAAGAATCGGTTTTATGTAGACGAAACAGACACGCGACGCGTGGAGCTGGGAAGCCGGCTTTACGCGTCTGATTTGCATGGGCGAAATGATTGCGCTGATTCGGCGCGAACGCACGCTCAAGCGGCACGTCCCGGCCATCGGGATCATCCAGGAGACCCGGCCAACGGGTCTTGCAGACAGAGCGGCATATGGCTTCGAAAACCACAAATCCTTTCACCTTTCTCCAGCAGGTTCGCGCGGAGACTGCCAAGGTCACTTGGCCGTCGCGGCGCGAAACGGTGATCTCGACGGTGATGGTCCTTGTGTTCGCGGTCATCGCGATGATCTTTTTCTTTACCGCAGACGTGGCCATGGGCTTTGCGGTCGAAAAAATCCTCGGCCTCGGACAGTAAGTCCGGCGATTACGGAGAAGTCTTAAAATGACCGCGCGGTGGTACATCGTCCACGCCTACTCGAACTTTGAAAAGAAGGTCGCCGAGGACATCGAGAACAAGGCCAAGCAGAAGGGCCTGTCCGCCGACATCGAGCAGATCGTGGTGCCGACCGAGAAGGTCGTCGAGATCCGCCGCGGCCGCAAGGTCGATGCCGAGCGCAAGTTCTTTCCGGGCTATGTGCTGTTGAAGGCCAATCTGACCGATGCCGTGTTCTCGCTCGTCAAGAACACGCCGAAGGTCACCGGGTTCCTGGGCGACTCCAAGCCGGTGCCGATCACCGAAGCCGAAGCCCAGCGTATCCTGAACCAGGTTCAGGAAGGCGTCGAGCGGCCGAAGCCGTCGGTGACGTTCGAGATCGGCGAAGCGATCCGCGTTTCGGATGGACCATTCGCGTCGTTCAACGGTTTCGTCCAGGAAGTGGACGAGGAGCGGGCGCGGCTCAAGGTGGAAGTATCGATCTTCGGGCGCGCCGTGCCGGTCGATCTGGAATTCGGACAGGTCGAGAAGGGCTGATCCGAAATCCCTGCACCGGTTTCGGCGGCAGGGAAGGCGGCGCGGAGATCGCGCGGCCAAAACGGGTGGGAGGCGAATGCGGCTTTAGCCGGCCGCGCGGACCGCACCACCAGACTGCAACCGCCGGCAAGACCGGCATGAGAAAAGGCAGGAAGAGAGATGGCTAAGAAAATTGCAGGCCAGCTCAAGCTCCAGGTTTCCGCGGGATCGGCGACGCCGTCGCCCCCGATCGGCCCGGCGCTTGGTCAGCGTGGCATCAACATCATGGAGTTCTGCAAGGCGTTCAACGCGCAGACCCAGGAAATGGAAAAGGGCTCGCCGGTTCCGGTCGTCATCACCTACTACCAGGACAAGTCGTTCACCTTCGTCATGAAGACGCCGCCGGTGAGCTACTTCCTGAAGAAGGCCGCGAACCTGAAGTCGGGCTCGAAGGAGCCGGGCAAGGTCAAGGCCGGCACGATCGGCCGCGACAAGGTGCGCGCCATCGCCGAGCAGAAGATGAAGGATCTGAACGCAAACGACGTCGAGGCGGCCATGCGCATGGTCGAGGGCTCCGCCCGCTCGATGGGTCTGGAAGTGGTGGGCTGAGATCATGGCAAAGATTGCAAAGCGTGTATCGCAGACCCGCGAAGGCATCGATCCCAACAAGGCTTACGCTTTGGGTGAGGCGCTGAAGCTGCTCAAGGATCGCTCCTCGGTGAAGTTCGACGAGACCATCGAAGTCGCGATGAACCTCGGCGTCGACCCCCGCCATGCCGACCAGATGGTCCGCGGCGTGGTCAACCTGCCGAACGGCACCGGCCGCAGCGTTCGCGTCGCCGTGTTCGCGCGCGGTGACAAGGCCGAGGAGGCCAAGGCCGCCGGCGCCGACATCGTCGGAGCCGAGGATCTGGTCGACATCGTCCAGAAGGGCACGATCGACTTCGACCGCTGCATCGCCACGCCGGACATGATGCCGCTGGTCGGCCGTCTCGGCAAGGTGCTCGGCCCGCGCGGCATGATGCCGAACCCGAAGGTCGGCACCGTCACCACCGACGTGGCCGCCGCCGTGAAGGCATCGAAGGGCGGCGCCGTCGAGTTCCGCGTCGAGAAGGCCGGCATCGTTCATGCCGGCGTCGGCAAGGTCTCGTTCGACGTCAAGGCGCTGGAAGAGAACGTCCGCGCCTTCGCCGATGCGGTGACCAGGGCAAAGCCGGCTGGTGCCAAGGGCAATTACGTCAAGAAGGTGTCGGTCACCTCGACGATGGGCCCGGGCCTCAAGCTCGACGTCTCGACGCTCGCAGCGTCCTGATACGAACAATTGGATCGGCCGCTAAGACGCTGATCCGTGAAAGAATTCCGGGCCTCCGACCTGTCGGCGGCCCGGTACCGGAAGTCGAAAGGCTTCCGGACATCCTGTCCGAGATTGCAGGCGGCCCCCAAGCCTTAGGTGATGTGGGCCTTAATTCATGTGGGCCTGCATGAGACGGGTGAAGACCGGACAAAGGAGCGAACGCTCCAATGAAAGGTTCGAACCGTGTTTGCCTTTTGTCTGCGCACCGTCCGGCTTGCCGGCAGGTGTGGCGAAAGGGGGCAGGATCCTCGAGCGTCGTTCGGGAGATCCGTTACTGGATGGCCCGGCCGGCAAAAGGCAACCCGACGCCTGTCCTTCGTAGAGGGCAGGGGTCAACTGGAGATAGGCAGTGGACAGAGCGGAAAAACGCGAACTCGTCACGGGCCTGAATGATGCGTTCTCAAGCGCTGGTTCAGTCGTCGTGGCCCACTACGCCGGTATCACCGTCGCGCAAATGAACGACCTTCGGTCGAAAATGCGCGCCGCCGGTGGCACCGTCAAAGTCGCGAAGAACCGTCTCGCCAAAATCGCTCTTCAGGGCACGGACTCCGCATCGATCATCGAGCTGTTCAAGGGACAGACGCTGATCGCCTATTCGGAGGATCCGATTGCGGCGCCGAAGGTCGCGTCCGATTTCGCCAAGGGAAATGACAAGCTCGTCATTCTCGGCGGCGCAATGGGCACCACCTCGCTCAACGCCGACGGTGTGAAGGCACTCGCCACACTTCCGTCGCTCGATGAGCTGCGCGCCAGGCTGGTTGGCATGATCGCCACGCCGGCAACCCGGATCGCCCAGATCGTCAATGCGCCTGCGGCTTCGGTCGCGCGCGTCATCGGCGCTTACGCCCGGAAGGACGAGGCGGCATGAGGCCGTTCCTCGCTATCACAAACACACGTTCGAACCTTATGAAGGAACATTGCAATGGCTGATCTGGCAAAGATCGTAGACGACCTTTCGAAGCTGACCGTCCTCGAGGCGGCCGAGCTGTCGAAGCTTCTTGAAGAAAAGTGGGGCGTTTCCGCCGCTGCTCCGGTGGCGGTTGCCGCTGCTGGCGGCGCCGCGGCCGCTGCTGCTCCGGTCGAGGAAAAGACGGAATTCGACGTCGTCCTCACCGAAGCAGGCGCTCAGAAGATCAACGTCATCAAGGAAGTTCGCGCCATCACCGGTCTTGGCCTCAAGGAAGCCAAGGACCTGGTCGAGGCGGCTCCGAAGCCGGTCAAGGAAGCCGTTTCCAAGGCCGACGCGGACAAGTTCAAGGCCCAGCTGGAAGCAGCCGGCGCCAAGGTCGAACTGAAGTAAGCGTTGAGTACCGGCGGACGGCGTCCCGCCGTGCGCCCCCCCCGAAACGGGGAGGGGTGGCGCAGGGCGCGCAGAGTGGGCAAAACACATTAAGGCGGGCCGCACACCCGCCCTCA
>NZ_JAMYSW010000047.1:0-10881 GCF_040322135.1 Mesorhizobium sp. M0189 | reverse complement strand
TGCGGATCGAAGTAGATGGCATGAGCACCACAGGCCGAGGCCCGCGCCCTTGCGGGGAGCGCGGGCCGATCGGGATACCGATCTGCAGCAATACCTGGAGGGGAGGGTTCGCTGCGTGCACCGAACTTTCGCGGCGGTCCCGTGTTCCCAATCGAGATACACAAAAAGGTAGCTGCACCTTTCGGCATCACGCGCACGTTGGATTTCTGAGAAAGCGCGAGCGTCAATACTAACAATGCGGCTGGTCTCGAAGAAGCCGCCCATGACATTGCCGCTCAGGCGTCAGCCAAATGGGATTAGTTGCGCAGCATACTCATCCGGCGTGGGAGGGACACATGCCGATCCACCGAAAAGCTGAAGAGGCAGGCGTCTTCAATCCATCCGAACTCGCGTTGCTGGGCCGCGTGTTCGATCGGCTCAAGTTCGAAGGTCAATCTGAACAGCGGCGCAAAGCGCTGGCGTCTCGTATCCTTGCAAACTACACCGCTGGAATTACACACGAGGAAGAACTTGTTTCAACGTCGAAACTACCGCTGGCGCGCTAGGGAGTTGGCTCCGCCATTGTGTGGCGGGCCAGATCCCGCCGCGAAGGTGCGCCTGGCTTTTTGGCGTTTGCGGGCGTGCGCTCGTCAATCTAGAAACGTTGAATGTACCGCCGTCGGGCCTTTGCCCGCACCAGGACAGACCGACGGGAAGACGTATCGGCTTGTAAGCCCAGCGGCCCGCCCTTTTCCACGGCGTCGGCGGCGTCATCGTCGAGACCCACCGCGCGAACGCAGCAAGTTCTGACAGGCCGCAGGATCGGCATTTCCAAGGCCGCCGAGGCCGAATGGCGGTTCGGCTGCGCGGCTCGGAATATTTAAGTCGAAGGTTTTCATCCTGCGCATCGCGCCGCTGAGAACAACTTTCGATAGCGACTGATTGCTGCTGTTCGCGCCGGTCTGGAACCCCCGGGCCGCCTTCAACGTTGTTGGGCATGGCTGACGATCGCGCAAATCATCTGCTGGGCGTTGCAACCACCGCAAAGATCGGCAGCCATCCGATTCACCCCATGCTGATCCCTTTCCCGATCGCATTGCTCGTGTCGGTATTCCTGTCGGATTTAGTGTTTTGGTCGACCGGCAATGCATTCTGGGCCGAAGCATCCTTCTGGCTGCTCGGCTTTGCCCTGTTGATGAGCGCCGCCGCGGCGCTGGCCGGCTTTGCCGATTTTCTTGGAAATTCAAGGGTGCGGTCCATCAATGCCGCGTGGCACCATATGGTCGGCAACGTCGTGGCCGTGGTGCTGGCGCTGGCCAGCTTCATCCTGCGCCTAAGCGCCGGTGCCGCCGAGGGCGCCTTGCCCTGGGGCCTGGCGCTGTCGACGATTGTCGTTCTGCTGCTCCTTTATACCGGCTGGAAAGGCGGGACGCTTGTCTACGAACACAGGGTAGGCGTCCATCCCGAAGAGGGTGAGGACGTCAACTCCCGCCCGGAACTATCCCGATAGGGTTGACGAATGGCCGACCTGCCGGGAGCCGTCGTCGTGGTCACCGGCGTGGTTTCGTGTCTTTGGGATTCGTCAAATACCAGGGAGACACCATGAGTTTTGAGTTGCAGAGCCAAGGGCTGGCGCAAGGCTCAACGCAAGCCAGTTCTAAACCGTAGCCTGTGGGAGGAACTGGAAGCCCTCGTTGCCGGCCGCGATATCACCTGGGAACGGGTGCGTGGCCACAATGGCGATCCATTGAACGAGGAGGTCGACCGGTTAGCCAATGAAGCTGCTCGGTCGGCTAGGTTCTCATAAAATGCTCATTGCTGTCGGATTGGCGTTCGCGTCCATTGTTGCTTTAGCCAGGCTGCCCAAGTAAACATCGCTCCCCGGGCCGCATCGTGTCCCACTCAGTAAGTGACTGTGACGACGACAGTGTCGGTGTAAACACCGGCCGACGGCATGGCCTGCGGAGGCACCCGGCCATAAACGGTCAAGGCTGGGGTGTCCGGTGCCAGTTCCCGTCACCATGCTGCCAGCCATCGACGCATCACCCCAAGGCTGAGTTCGGGCAATGTCCTTGTAGAGCCCGTAAGTCACGGTTCCGCCCCCTTTGACATTTGCGGCTGCGGGGGTGAACCGGCGGTCGAGGCTGCCCAGTTCCGGCATTTCGGCGATCAGGCTGCGGGCAACGACAGGACCGACACCCGGCACGGAGGAAAGCAGCTTTTCGTTGACCCGCCAGACTGGGGACTTGCGGATATGATCGTCCATGCCCGCATCGAGGCTTGCCAGCTCACGCCGAAGCGCGACGAGCAGCCGGTGGATGCTCTTTTGCGCCTGTTTCGCGATGACCGTGCGAGCACGGTTGTCCTCCGCCACAATCATCTGCACGATCTGACGCCGGCGGGCGACGAGCTCGGCCAGGGTCTCGGTTTCGGCGTCGCGCAAGGGCCGCAATTGCGGCTTGGTCGCAGCGATGAAAGCGGCAATGACGGCAGCATCGATCGGGTCGGTCTTGGCCCGCTTGCCGAGTGCATTGGCATAGGCGCGCACCTGCGCCGGATTGACCACAACAATCGCCAGGCCGGCGCCTGCCAAGGCGGCGACCGCCAGTCTCTCGAAGCTGCCTGTCGACTCCAATCCGACAACGGCCGGCGAAAGGGCTGCCAGCCGCCGAACCAGATCCTCCACCCCGGCGTGGTCATTCTCCACCGAGAACGCCTCGCCGGACGGCAAAACATGCACGTCGAGCCGATCCTTGGAAAGGTCGATGCCAACAATGATTTCCATCTTGTCCCATCCTTGCCTAATCGGGCTTCGCTTGCGGCCCAGGCGACTGTTCGGGTTCGATGGAACGGCGGACGAAGACCCTTGCTCTGTCACGGGCTCAAAGGCCCAAAGAGGGGTCGGTCTCCCGTCCGCCACCGCACCTGCCTTCATAGCAGAGTCGGCAAAAAACGATACACGTTGGCCTCCTTGGCAGCCGCCTCAAAGGCTGACGACCTCTTGGGGGAAGACTCTGTCCTCGAACGCGTCCACGCAGGATTGGACCACCTTGGTCCACTTCGGGCCCTTTGTGTCCCACCCATGAGTTCCTCGGCGGCTCCCTCGACGTGGCTGACCCCATTGCGAATGCCCGGACGTTTCGTCTTCACGTAGACCGGTGGAGAGAACCAGAGAGGACCCATAAGGGGGAACTTAGAGCGGCAAGAGCCCGCTGACCAACCCCGCTTTAGCCGCAGCTAAGGGAACGATGTAGGCCCTCGCAGGTTTAGAGGTTGCAGCGGGATTCTTCGTGGATGTGCAGCCGCTGTAGGGGGGTCCGTCGCCTCCCCTTGCTGGCGGCGGGCTCCTTTCGCGAAGGCGGTTTTGGTCAGAGACACCTAGAACCTTATACCGCATCCAATTTAGCTAGTTGTCATTGGGGGGAGTAATGTCCCCTCCTCTTTTGCAGCAGCCAGGAACGCCTTGCGGGCCTCCTCAGGTTCCATCTCGTCGAAAATCACGGCCATGCAAACGCGCACCGCGAGGTCCCAGCAGGGGCCACGCTTGGTCCACTTCATCAGCTCCTCGCCGGCTGTCTCGGCGTTGTTGACGTTGTGGATGATCCCGGGACGCTCGGTCTTGACGGGGACCGGAGGGTTGAACCAGTGGAGAGCCATGCGGTCACTCTTTGTCGACCTTATCAAGTTCCTCCAGCAAATACCTCTGCTCAGCCCGCAGTTCCCGTTCTACAGGCAGATTTAGCAGGTTGCGAAGGGAATTGCGGATTACCTCTGACTGGTGAAAATGGCGCAGGACGGCGCGCTTCCGTTGCGATGCCACAGCGGCTGAAGTTGGCTGACAGCTACTCGCGACAGTCGAAAGCCACGCAGAGGCCCATGGCAGTTGCTGCCTCGACGATCGCCTCGGTTAGTTCTTCGTCGGAGGCCACCAAATAAGGCGCAGTCTCCCGAGCTTCGCGTAGTGCCGCTTTGATCGAGACGGTGTCGCCACGGTCCGTCGCGGATGGTGCGAAGGCCGAGTTCGGCGCAGCCGCGGTAGGCGCCCAGGGCATGCAAATTATGCGAGGTCGCACGAATAAGATCGAGGCGAACCCCGTCCTTGCGCCGGTGCGAGGAGCACTCAAAGCCTGCCATGAAAAAACTGGCGAAGCGCGAAGCTTGCGGAACCGGAGCCTCCACCTGGTGCTCGTCCCTGCGCCCCACTTCGCTCATTCGAAGTCTCCTTTCAGCAGTCGGCTTCGAACTCGGCCGCCTTGTTAGGACCGGGAACCGCGTTGGCGAAATACCGCATCCAATCGGGCGCGCGCCATCTTCGTTGCTCAGTCCAGCTCGTCCTTGCGTGGCCGGGTAATGCCGAACCGATTGGTCGAGCCTTGTTCCTGTGGTGGACCGTCCGGAGCTGGGGGCGAATGAGGAACAAGGGGGGCCGTGCCAAGTTCGAGGCGATGTACCACCGCCGATCGACTCGAGCGGCTGCTCAGCAACAAGAGAGGCACGGGATCACATGACCGTTCAGATTCGACTTTCCGAGATCGACCACGCCAGGCGCGAGGATCGTGGCGACGGCGCTTGGAGCATCGCACCGGACTTGGGCTATTTGCGGCTAGCAATCGTCAATGTCGTGTTCTTCGGCGCACCGGGCAGCGGAGATCGGAACTGGGTGCTGATCGATACCGGGTTGCCGACGTCCCGCAGCAGCATTCTTGCGGTCGCGGAAAGGCGGTTTGGCACGAACGCACGGCCGGCCGCGATCATCCTGACCCACGGCCATTTCGACCATGTGGGAACGGTTCTAGACCTCGCAAATAAATGGGACGTGCCTGTCTTCGCGCATCCACTCGAGCACTCCTATTTGGACGGAACCGCATCCTATCCGCCACCCGATCCCTGGGTCGGGGGTGGACTGATGGCGCTGCTGTCGCCGCTTTTTCCACGCGGGCCAATTGATCTTGGCAACCGTTTGGAACTCTTACCTGCCGACGGATCGATCCCCGGAATGCCCGGATGGCTATGGTTACACACACCCGGGCACGCGCCTGGGCATATCTCGCTCTGGCGCGAGAAGGACCGTTCGCTGATCGTAGGGGACGCTTTCATCACCACCGGTCAGGAGTCAGTCTATGAGGTCGCCGTTCAGGATCTTGAGATGCACGGTCCGCCGCGCTACTTCACGCCGGACTGGGATGCGGCGGAAAGATCCGTGAAGCACCTGGCTGCCCTGAACCCGCAGATGGTCATCAGTGGACACGGTGCGGCTGCTGCGGGAGTGGGCATGCGTCACGCTCTTGACAGCCTGGCTGAGCGGTTCAGGGTGTTCGCCGTCCCGCCGAAATTGAAATTTGTGCGCGAGCCGGCGGCAGTCCAAGGTAGCTGAGGCTAACCGAGCCGCCGCCGTTCTGAAGTATGGTCAAGTTGGGCAGACTCTATTTCTCGAGCCGGTAGAGTTACCCGTCGGGTCGTGCCCCCTACCGTCGCCGACAAACTCTGACAAGCGGAACAAACCCGGAAGGCGCCGGGTTAGGGCGTTCGATCGGCGCAGGCGACAGCGGCCAAGCGCCCCGAAGTTCTGCGTCAGGAGAAGACGTCAGATGGAAAAGAGTACCCGAGGACGCGCCCTCTCCGCCGGCGAGCCGACCGGCAAGAAGTTGTTCGAGCCCACACGCGTCGGCATCCGCCGAGACTTGGCTTCGATTCGCTCAACCGTGGAGGAGACCAAATGGCAAATCTGGGAAGATTGGCGATCGCCATGCTTGGCGTTCTGGCATACCAAAATCGCGACAAGCTCTGTGAATTGATTCCGGGAGCGGGGTATCTTAACCCAAACGACCCGCAACGCAGAATTCTGGCTCAGATAACGAATGGCGTGTCGAGGGCTGACCTTGGTGAGATCCTCGACCGGTTCAGGGAGGTGGGGGCAGGATCGAAGGTCGACTCGTGGGTTGGCAGCGGGCCAAACCAACCGATCGAGCCAAGGGACGTCGAAGCGGCAATGGACGAAGGTACACTCACGTCCATTTTGATGCACACGGGTCTTTCGCGCGACGAGCTAATCAGAAGGATTGCGCGGGATCTACCCGAGACAGTCAACGAGATCACGCCGAATGGTGAATGGCCGCCTGAGCCGACACAAGGCTTGGATAAGTCGACGCTGCTCGACAATGTATCGTAGGGGACGCAGCCAGGAATGCAGCCGGCCAAGGCGAGATCCAGTACTCTACACCGGGGAATCCAATTGCTCGGACGCACCCAGTTGGACAGCCCGCCAGCCGCAAGTTACCGGCCTTGGGAAGGCTCGTCGGTCGTGTCCCATCAGGTGGTGTAGCTCGGCGGTTACGAAGCCGCTCGCGAGCGCGCCGTCAGTAGCGAGTGGGGCGGCCGAGGTCGCGGGGCAGCGGTGGTCCAAGCATCGGGGGCTTGGGCTTGATCCCGGAATAGTCCTTAGACAGCCTTTCAATTGCCTCCGTGGTTGGCTTCCGCTCAGTGTTGTAAAGCTCGTCAGCCTGCTCTTTGATGCGCAGCGCCGGTCCCTGCAGCGCCATCATGGTGACGCCTAGCTAGAACGGTGCCGGAAGCAACAGCTGCAATGGCGACAATAATGCTGCGCTTGAAGCGCACAGCGCGGCGAGGCGAGGCCCGCAGCTGCAGCTGTTCTGGATCGAGTTTCGGTGTAGCATCGGAGCGGGGAGTATCCGTCATGGACCGCATCCCGTTCATCGAGATCTCCAGCCCCACACGATCTGAGAAGGCGGCCGGGAGATGGGGCAGAAGTCGGGTGCTCCGCGTTAAGTGAAGCATGCGGCAACGGAGGCACGCCTTGCGAAGCTCGCCGGTCACTGTCGTGTCATGTTCCCGTAGACCTCCGGAGTGCGCCACCGTCCGCCCATCACTTGGTTTGTCTTGGCGGGGCGGTTGCGGCAAGCGCGTCGGCCGACAAAGCGTCTGTTGAACTGCTACGCCCAGAATACATCGCCATCGCAGCGGCAGCGCAGGGCGGCAAGCGGCACCGCGACAAGGAAGCGGTCTGCCCACCATCAGGTTTCCTCCAAGCCCAGCTCCAGGGCTCGGCCGGACTTTGTCTCCCCACCTACCTTGCTATTGTGCAATGCGGCAGCGATATTGCTGCGTATGCGTTGCGCGGATCGAGGTCCATTCGGGCATCACAACCGGAGGCGGCTCGATTGCGAAAAAAATCCGATACGTCGCAAGTATCGCCGCGTTGTAAGCGCGATATGCGTCACATACTCCCAAACGTAGCGGGTCGAACCATCTGCAGACGCTGGCCGAGTTCGGTACCAAACCCGGCGCGTTGGGGGCCACGTTTTATCTTCCCGATGAACTGCCCAAAGGCGCTCCGCTCGTCGTCATGCTGCATGGCTGCACCCAGACTGCGGCAGCGTACAACCGTCACTCCGGATGGTCGCGACTTTCGGACGAAACCGGGTTCGCCCTGCTCTTTCACGAGCAGCAACGCGGCAACAATCCAAACCTCTGTTTCAAATGGTTCCAGCCTGACGACGCCAAGCGCGGTTCGGGCGAGGCGCTTTCGATCCGCCAGATCAAGACGATGGTCGTCACCCACGGTATCGACCACGGGCTTTTCGGCTGGAGGCGCAATGGCAGCGGCCATGCTGGCGACATATCCGGAAGTATTTGGAAGGCTGTGCGATATTGCCGGCCTGCCCTACGGCAGCGCAACGACACACCGGACGCGTTCGATAGAATGCGTGGACATGGCGGCCCGTCGGAACAGGATCTGCAACGAACTCCGCGGCGCGTCGCATCATCGAGGACCGTGGCCGAAGATCTCAGTTTGCCACGGCACCGCCGACCAGACGGTTTCGCCTTCCAACGCCGAAGCGCTCGCGAGCCACTGGCGGGAGGTCCATCGGGCAAAAGCGCTAACGCATCTTTAGGCTGCCGGCCAGCACGCAAAGCAAGTTTGGCGTGATGGCGCGGGAGAAGTCTTGATCGAGGTCAACATGATCGCTGGGATGGGCCACGGTACACCGCTCGGCAACGGCCTCGGCGCTCCGGGACCCTTTATGCTTGATGTCGGCATCTCTTCCACTCAGGAGATCGCGCGGTTCTGGGGCATCTTGGTAACGGAGAAGGGTGTCTCCACGACATCGAGGCCAGAGTTGCCTGCTCGCCAGCACGTGCCATCCCGTTTGGAGATACCAGCTATGGAAAAGGCGAAGACGGCGTCCTCGGAGTCAACCGCCACCCTCCAGTCCCCGCGTACTAACGCATCGGGCCAGCCGGGCGTGAAGAACCTCATCGAGCACGCCCTTCGGACAGCGGGCCTTATGCGCTAACCCAAGCGAGCGCACCGCCCCCACACGTCGTCCCTGCTTCCCCGCCAATAATAATGCGGCCCTTCGACCGGGAAATTTGGACCGCGTGATGGAAGCCGTCTCGAAGACCTCGGGCCTATTTGCAAGCACACTGTTCAAGGCCGCGATATGAACGCAACCCAGTGCAGTATGTTCGACGGCAATTTTTCAGCTTGCTGCCGCCGATCGTTTGAAGATGATGGTCACCTTCGTCCCTTTGCTAGCGCTAGAGTCGACTGCGAACTGCGCCTTGGCGTTCTCGGTCAGCGAGCGCGCGATCAGCGCTCCGAGCTTGCCTGGCTTGGGCCACGTCTCGCCTTCCGGCAGGCCGATTCCGTCGTCCGCCACTATAACCCGGCAGCCGTCGCCATTGACGATGCTGTGCAGCGTTATCGTGCCGCCGTCGCGTCCCCGGAACGCATGCTTTAGTGAATTGGTCAGCAATTCGTTCACGACCAGTCCCGCCGGCATGGCGACGTTTATTGACACGGGATATGTATCCACCTTCATATCCAGGCGGATCCCCTCGACTGCGTGCGAACTCATCACCGCGGACGCGATCTGGCTGAGATAGACGCCAAGATCGACCTCCTCCTTCGGCTCGTCGGCCGTTAGCATCTGGTAGAGGATCGCCAGAGCGTCGACGCGACCGGCGAGCCGCTCAAACCGTCTCCGGTCGGCCTCGGTTGCGTTGCGGCTTTCCAGCCGGATCAGTGCAGTGATCATCTGCAGGTTGTTCTTTACCCGGTGCTGCAGTTCGCGTAGCAGCGTGTCTTTCTCGCTGACACGCTCCTCCACCGAGCGCTCATCTCCCGCCTCGCCATGGGCCGATACGTCGACCAGCGCCACCAGCCGGAAGCACATCTTGCCGTTGTCGTCCTCGATCACGTTGGAATAAACATCGACGATCGTCGGCTTATCCTCGTTGCGTTCCAGCCTGTAGGTGCCGACTAAATCGGTTCCCTCGACCACGGCCTCGGCAAGCGGCCGGTCCTTCTGCTCGTGGAGGCCTTTGCCCAAAAGGGCTGCCCAGTTTTCCCGGGTGAGCCTGGCGGCCATCAGGCCTGAGAGCTTCTCGAATTCGGGATTGGCGTAGACCACACGCTCCTCAGCGGCAAGGTCGGAAACGGCTATGGCGATCGGCACCTGGTCAAGGAATTTTTTGAACTGTTCGCTTTCCAGTGCGGTTGCAAGCTCAGGTGTATCAAGCAACTGCTCGACCGCCGCGGGCTTCTCTGAATCAGATGTCATTTGCGCGCCTGTTCCGTGCGTACAATATCAACAATGCAGCGCCCCCGCCATCGCCAAAGCTGGACACTGCATTTTCATGCGCCGCGTATAGGCCTCGAGGAACAAGTCGCCAGTCAGCTGGACTTCATGCGGGCCGAGAACGATAGCGTGAATGCGATCACGCAGATGACCACCGGCCAATTGAACCAGCTACCTGAGCATCACGATAGCTTATCTATCTTGGCCCGGCCCTGCCCCGGCCTTTTCAGACGTGCGCTGACGCGATGGTCGAGCCATATCGACTCGCCTACATCGTATGTTCACGACAGCGGAAATCGCCTGTGGGCAATGCAACCAGGCAGATCATCGAAGATTGCCCGGGACATCACGTCGCCGAGGGAAACCGGGCATCGTATTCGCATGCTGATGCGCGAGGTCAACCATCGCGTCAAATCAGTATTCGATCATCATTTCGATCCGCGAGACCAACAAGCGGGCCGAAAGCCCGGCCGCATTGGAAGCGCATTGTGTCACACATTTATGCCACTCCTTGTCAGGCTGACTTGGCCGCTGGCAGTGCCGAAGATATTTGGGCCGGCTGCAGTGTCGACCGTCTCCGCTTCGGCTATGAAGGAACTTGCAAGCCGTTCCTCGCAATTGCGGTCCACCTCAGCGGAATCGGGCTTACTTGTTCCGTCGGCGCTGCTTCGCTCCAGCTATAAAGAGGTATCGGTGCCTGCCGGAATCCTAGCCGGCGATGGTGACCGCCTGCTCGATGCGAAGGGGCAGGCCCACCGCCTTCATGCTGATGTGCCAGGTTCGCTGATTCATATCGTGCAGAATTCCGGTCACATGGTGCACCACAGCGCGTCCCAAGCCGTCCTTGCCATGATCCATACAGTGGTCGCCACGGCGGGAGCGAACGATGAAGCATTGCGGCGCACCCATGACTAGCCCCCCGCAACGCTACCGGTGCGACTCGCGGCTTGCTGCAATCGATGCGTGCCTTGCCGAGCTGCGCGGCAAACAATTTAGACCTGAGCCAAACATCCTTGTTGCGGTGTGGCTTCAAATGCGTACCGAACGTGGAGCCGCTTGCATGTAACCAAATTGCCGGCTCGGCGTTTCCTTCGACGCCGTTGCAACGGTCCCGCCCACCAACGCAAGCTTACAGAACACGAATTAGCGAGGCGATAGCTTCTTCCACAAGTATAGACTGGCAAATTCATGGGTCGTAATTTTCTGGTGATTGAACCTGAGGAAGGCATTGCCGTGCTCAAGGGGCTTGCCTCCTCGGCGCGTATCTCGATGCTGAAACTGCTGCATGAGAAGGGGCCGA
>NZ_JAMYSW010000046.1:0-13943 GCF_040322135.1 Mesorhizobium sp. M0189 | reverse complement strand
GCCAGCGGTAGCTCTCCTTCGTCTCGATCGGCACGCGCGTGGGATTGATGTGCCGCTTGAGCGCGAGCGTTCCCTTGAATTTCGTTCGGGTCCAGAACTTCACCGCCGTCAGACCGAGGGGTGTGCCGGTGAGGGTGACGGCCAAGCTCGAATGCATCAGCACCCCGCACAAGGTCAGCACGTTGGGCTGCCCAGCCCTGTAGCGCCCGGCGTTGATGGTCTTGGTGGTGAAGCCGATTTTGTGCGCGCGGCTGTAGATAAATTCGGTCGTGTCCTGCAGGATAAGGATCGGACCTTCGTTCGCCGCAACGCGGGCCGCAGTCGCGGCGAAATGGCCGGCGAGAACGCTGTGTTCGGTCACACGCGGGTTGTCAAAGAAGCGGTAGGCCGCCTTCGCCGCTGCCCAGTCGCCACAGGCCGCCGGGATCGGCTTGCCCGGCGCTGCTGACAGCTGATCCAGCAACCGCTGCAGGCGGCGGACCAGGCGCTTGTCGGGAAGGGCCGCCGCGCAAAGCTCTTCCTGCCAAGCGGCTTCGCTGCTGCCGTTCTTGTCTCGCATCCGTGACGCCTCCGTGATTCGGCGTCACGGACAGAATCACAGCAGATTCATACGCGGCAATAGGCCCGCCGACGATGTGGGTAATCGAAAGCTTCGCCGGAGGCGTACTTCGGTCACTCCAACCATCCACCGATGGTCGTCTGCTTCTCGCCCGTGCTGGTGGAGACTTCCACCGGCACTTCGCTGCCGGGAGATCGCTCAGCGGGCCAGAACTCGACCCTCGCCGACGTTGTCGACGGCGCGATACAAACACATCCACCCGCCACGAAGCTTGAGATCGGTTTCGTCGACATGCCATCTGCCGCTGATGCCACGCTTCCCAACATCGGTCCGCAGGTTAACCCTAATGTGCTAAACGCAGCCTAGACTAGTTTCCGTCCATAAACGGCAAACGATTGATTCTGTTGGATGAATCGCGGCTTTGCGCGAGCAAGGCCCGGCGGTTTCAGGTATCTTGGATCATGCACTGATTCCAAAGCCTTGCCACCGCCGGAGCCGACAATGCGCCAAGAACGCACCGTCCAAGCCAGCATATTCGATCTTTTCGCCACGCACGAGATCGGTCACGAGTTGAAGGCGATGTCGCAATGGCTGGATGAGCATCGCGATCTTATTGGCTTGGTGGCGCGCGATTTGGTGCGGGTCGACGTCAAGGCCACCGGACGGCAGGGCCTGCCTGCCGAAACGGTGTTGCGCTGCGCGATCCTCAAGCAATACCGGCAACTGAGCTACCAGGAGCTGGCGTTCCATCTTGAGGACTCCGCTTCGTTTCGCGCCTTTGCTCGCCTGCCTTTGTCATGGAGCCCGCACAAGTCGGTGCTGCAAAGGACCATCAGTGCGATCCGGTCCGAGACCTGGGAGCAGGTCAATCGGGTACTGCTGTCGAGCGCTCGGCAGGCGAAGCTCGAAGATGGCGCAGTCGTGCGGCTGGACAGCACCGTGACCTCGGCACTCATGCACGAGCCGAGCGACAGCAGCCTGCTTTGGGATGCCGTGCGGGTCATGGTGCGCCTGCTGAAGCGGGCTGACGCCTTGGTCGGCGGTGCCGGCTCAGCATGGCGCGATCATTGCCGCGCAGCCAAGAAGCGGGCTCGCAAGATCCAGTTCACGCGCGGTCGACCCAATCGGGTCCAACTCTACCGCGAGCTGATCGCAATCGCCCGTGCGACCTTGACTTATCTGGAGCAGGCGAGCGAGCGATTGGTACTGGCGAGCACACCGTCCATCGCACTGTGGCAGCTCCAGGTCCGTCACTATCGGCCGCTGGTCGAACGCATCATCAGACAGAGCGAGCGGCGGGTATTGGCCGGCGCGCCGGTGTCGGCCGGCGAGAAGCTGGTCAGCCTGTTCGAAGAGCATGCCGATATCATCGTCAAAGGCAGCCGCGACACCGAGTATGGCCACAAGCCCAACCTGACCACCGGCAAGAGTGGAATGATCCTCGATCTGGTGATCGAGAAAGGCAACCCGGCCGACAGCGACCGATTGCTGCCGATGCTGGAGCGTCACATAGGCATTTGGGGTCAGGCGCCACGGCAGGCAGCAGCCGATGGTGGCTTCGCCACGCGCGACAACCTGGCCACGGCGAAGGCGTGGGGCGTCTCCGACATGGCCTTCCACAAGAAAGCCGGCCTCAAGATCGAGGATATGGTCAGAACCAAGTGGGTCTATCGCAAGCTGCGCAACTTTCGCGCCGGCATCGAAGCTGGCATCTCGTGTCTCAAACGCGCTTACGGACTGGCGCGCTGCACTTGGCGCGGCCTTGATCACTTCAAAACCTACGTCTGGTCCTCGGTCGCGGCCTACAACCTCGTCCTCTTCATCCGCCTCAGGCCGACCTGATATCGGCTCGGCATCGCAGCCGTCCCGCCGGCAGAGCCGCCGGCAATGGCGTGCGTCCGATCGTTGCCAAGCACTGCATTTTGTCGATCATCAACTATTCCTGACCTGTCCATGCCCGTCAACGGCGCTTCCGGTCGGATCCAAGAGATTGCAAATGCTGCGAAATACCGGCGTTTATGGACGGGAAACTAGACTAGACCATGAAGCTGAGAAATCGGTCCGCGTCGCTTGATAGCGCGGAAATTGCATTTCGAGCCTATCGTGAAGTGCAGCGCCCCATCCGCCTGATTGCAGATGTAGCTCAGGAAGTAAAGGAAAGTCGCGCGAGCCCCGTACACTCGTTCAGGACCATGGTCGCGCAGGCGTGCTGCATAGAGTAGTCCGCCGATGGGTGCAAGCCTCCGCACGCCAAATCGGCGCGTAAGAGTAGGACTGAGCAAAATTATCAAGTTGGCGGCTGCCACGCCGGTTTCTGAAGTCGAGCCAACGAAGATCTCGTCTCGACCGATCGAAAGAAGGTACACCGGAAGCAGCGCAGAGAGATAACCGTCGCAAAGGAAATCAAGTATATTTCGTCGATGAATAGACGTCATGGCCACAAATGGCGAATGTGAGAGCCCCTAGATGTCGGAATTGTTATTATTTCACGTCGTTGTTGACCGATGCCTTGCGGCGTTTACTTTGGATTTCGCGGCGCATTATTTTCACGGACCAGCAGAGAACTATAATCCGAGCGCTGTTTAGCCTTTCTCAATCCAGATATTTCGTCAACCGCTCCAGGATACATTTGTTCGTGGATCTGACGCGCCAGGGAAATGGCGCGTTCATAGTCGCCGTCCAAATGGACGCGCAACACTGAAGAATCGATCTCTGTCACGACGGTTCGTGATCCGATGAATATTAAGCGGGTGCCCGTCAGCGCGACAAGGCGCATGGCAAAATCAATATCGGCTACAATGCATATGCTTGGCCCGTCGTTGACCTCCGTACAGATCGTACTGATGTCATGTCGATCAAGAAGTGCGTGGAGGTTGTCGCGTTCCGCGAAGCTGCCGCATGCTATCACCGCCGCGTCGCGAGCCACTGTCACGGAACGGGCGTTCCCATGGCCTGTTACAATCGTGCCCGTGACAGCTCCGTCGCCAGTGAGTGATTTACAAACAATTGTGACCGCGTGCCTTTCGGCGTAATTCACCGCCCTGTGGTGGAGTACCTTTGCGCCGTGTCGCGACATCTGTGCGATTGCCCCATAGCCAATCTCCGGAATCAGTTGTGCTGGTGGGACGATATAAGGGTCTGCCGTATAGACGCCGGGAACATCCGAGTATATTTCGCAAGCGTTCTCTTCCAACATTGACGCAATAACGATAGCTGTCAGATCAGAGCTATTTCTACCGAGCATAGTTAACCTGCCAGAGCGATCGATCGCCTGGCCGCCTGCCGCAACGACAACGTCATGTGCCTGCAATGCTGCAATAATTGGCTTGGAATCTACATTTTCTAATGACGCGCGACCGAAGTCTGAATTGGTGCATATTCCAAGAGAATAGCCGTTCAAAGACGTTACGGGAATCCCTAACCGACTGACGGCAGCCTCCAAAAGGCAGACACTGAGCATCTCTCCGGTTGCGAGTGCCGCATCGATGTTCGACGGGGAAGCTTGCTTGTTGACATCGAGCATGACCGCTTTCAGGTTACCGGTTGTTCCCGACATCGCGCTGACCACGGCAACGATCTTCTTTTCACCTGCCGCTAGTCGGCCGGCTATGTGCCCAGCAACTCGACCATAGTCCTGAGGATCCAAAAAACTAGAGCCCCCGAATTTCAAAACGGACGCGTTCATGTTCCACCAATCGCATTGTTAGCAATTGCAAGCTGTGCGATGAGAAGTGCGTTGAGCGCGGCCCCAACCTGGAGATTGTCTGCGACAACCCAAATCCAGAGCGCGCGCGGGTTCTCGGGGTTTACTCTAACCCGGCCGACGTGAACAACCGCCGGATCTTCCAGAAAGCGCGGCGTGGGATATCCTTCGCGAATTCCGTCTGCATAGAGCCGAACACCTGGCTCTTTGCGAGTAACTCATTTACCCTTTCGAGGCAAACCGGCTCTTCGAACTCGAGGTATACCGCCTCGGAATGGCCGTTCATTACCGGAACTCGGACGCATGTGGATGTCACCCGGAGATGAGGCGCGCCAAAAATCTTTCGAGACTCCTGAACGAGCTTGCGCTCTTCGAGTGTCACGCCTTCCGGGGCGATCTCTCCAATTTGCGGTATTACATTGAACGCAAGAGGAAAAGGGAAACGCTCCGCGCTAGGTGCTGCGCGCCCATCCAGTGCGGTTCTGGTCCCGTTCAATAGCTCGTCAATTCCTACCAAGCCGCCCCCCGACGCGGACTGGTAGGTGGTCAAAATGATCTGATGAATATCAAAGGCAGTTACCAGTGGTCTCAGGGCTCTGACCAGCTGGATCGTGGAGCAATTCGGGTTTGAGACGATGCCCGACCGTGGGCGAACGGCGAGCGCACTCGGGTTAACTTGCGGTACGACGAGTGGTACATCAGGGTCCATTCGAAAGGCGTTGGAGTTGTCAATCACCAGGGCACCTTGGGCTGCTAACCGAGGTCCCCATTCGGCGCTTACTGCGCTACCCGCGGAAAAGAATGCGATATCGGTTTTGGCATCATTGAACTCGCCGAGTGGCTCCACGATGCAGATTTGATCTCGGAACTTCGACTGTCGACCAGTCGAATTGGGGGACGCCAGCAGCCGCAACCGAGAGACCGGAATTTGGCTTGATTCCAACAACTTTATCAGTTCAACGCCGACGGCCCCGGTGGCGCCAATGATAGAAATATCTAAGGTTCTCATGATATGCCTCTTTCGGGAGGTGCGACAACAGTGTTCCGTCGGGGGAGCTGATGCAAGAGCAAAGGCAATGCCGCCGCGTCATCAAGCACGTAATCCACGCCGATCGAGAGCAATTCCTCTTTCGTTCTGGCCGCTTGATCTCGGGTTACGCCAAGATTGCCGCCTACTATGATTGGACAAGAAATAAGAAGGTCCTTCTTTGCATCTCTTATTGACTTCAAATCTTCATATGCATGGCCATTTAAGCTTCCAATAACCATCGCATCGGCGTATGGATGTGACTGGAACGCATCCACGAACTCTTCGACAGGAGTGCATGCGCCGAGGTTGATCACCCTAAATCCGGAGAGGCTAAGCTCATATTCGATGAGCTTATTCGCAACCACATGAGCATCACTCTCCGCAACGCCGAGAATAATGACACGATCTCCAGGGGACGGTTCGGTGGCAAATCGCGGCGTAGCTGAAATGTTCACTGCTTCCTCCTATTGAGATCGCGTCAAGCTCCCGGCTGGGATTTGGCCGCCGATGACCGCCCATAACTATACCGAGATGGAATTCTCAAAAACTACTGAGATCAGTAGGTGGGCAGAGTTGGCTGCTCTCGCTGTGCCTCACGCTGAAAAACGTCCAGCATACCGTCAGATGTTGGAGGTGCTGAAGTAGGCCCGGTCCGCGGACCTCCGGGGCGGGCTTCTTATTCAGAAGCTTGGCCGCCTTCGATCCCTTGTCCCCATCACGCGCCTGTCTGTTGCTGCTGCAGTTATGGGCCTGTAGGCAACGCGTGCGCGTTGTCCAAGCTTCGCCGATGGAGAAGCGTCATGTCCACAGCCCTGTCGTCGAGGGGCCGGTCACATCATGGCGCCAGACCGCCATTGGCATGCGGTTGCCCAAGGCCCGGTGAGGATGTCAGCTATTGCAAAAAGGACACCGTCCTGTCTAGGCGTCCTAGGCGTCGCGGCCCGGGAGTAGTCGTTTTCAGGGAGCGTCGCAGCTGTTCCTTGAATCTCCTCCGCGCCCGCCCATGGAAGTCCTTGCCGGCAGGGGGGGGCGAGGCGCCCGGTGAAACGTTCGAGGTGAATTACGAGCCCAGACTACTCTAGCTGTCGCCGGCAGCCATGGCCATGACCTGCGCCTTGGTGACCATAGGTACGCTGTCGAAGTAGCTATCGAGTGTATTTCCAGGCGGCAGATGCGCTTCGGCCAGATGGCATTCGATCCGGCGCCGATCGCGCTCGGCCAGCTCATGCATGGCAATGGCCGGCAGGGCCATCCCTACGATCGGCCTGTTCGGCAAACTGCGGCCGGCATGCGACGTCTCCCGCACAGGCCGCGCCGATCAAGGCTTCATAGCCGTTGAGGGAAGCAAGCCGCACCCGGGCCGGAGCTTTCGCAAGACGGCAATATCGGGCAGGTCGCCAGCGTCGATGGCCTCGGCGACTTGCTCGGCAAGCTCGCGTTAGCGGCCGCGACTTGTAACTGTGATACTAGTCACCAATGGCCGTAAACGGTATGATTGACCAATCGATTAAGTCGGCGGCACGCTGGAGTATCGCCTCGGTCTCAGCTAGGCTGGGTGAAACAGCCGTGACACATCCGAGACAGTCTCGGTAATCGCCTTTCCTGACGATTGGAGTCTTGGGTTCAACATAGAATTTCACCTCGGCCACACCCGATACAGTAGCAGCCCGGCTGTTGCCACCGATCCAATCGAGGATCCCATCGCGATCAGGAACGAGGATTCGCGCGGCTGCGGTCTGTGACCGGCTCCTACGCAAATTCCATTTGTCGCCAATGGCAAGCTTGATGTGCTCGGTGATTAGATCAACGCCGTAAGCCAGCTGGACCAGTTGGGGATCGGGCGCACCAGCAAGCCGCGGATTGACTTCAATGACAATCGGGCCATGCTTCGTCCACCGTAGTTCAATGTTCGTTGGACCCCAGCCAAGGCCGAGAGCTCGCAAACAGCTCAGCGAAACATCGACGATACGCTTATGCTCATCGTCACTCAGCATGGCCGGAAAAGTGAACTGACGATAGACGAAATGCGGTGGATGACCGAACTCAACAGTCCCAATCCCAATGACCTCATTTCCCATTATCTGAGCGGTATAATGGGGGCCTTGTGCGAATTCTTCGACCAGAATTCTCGGCGAAGACCGCCACATATGCTTTCCGCCCATTAGAAAGGCCGTATGTTCGGCTACCTCATCAACGTTGCGGGCTAGTCGGACGCCGGCGCTGCCACTGCCGACGGCTGGCTTAAGAATCACAGGAAGCCCAATCTCCGCGGCAGCACACTCCACCTCCGTCGCATTCGCTGCCACTCGATAAGTCGGCACTGGAACACCGGCCTCTGCAAGGAGTTGACGTTGAGCGAATTTGTCGCAGCACCGCTCAATGGTTGCGGGGTTCGGGCCCGGTAGCTTAAAATGTCGGCAGAGCATGCCAACTGTCGCATAGACCGACTCGTCGAGGCCCGTAAAGCCAGTAATGCCAACAATTTCATAAGTGGCCCCTAGACGGGAACATTCGTCGACCAGAGCATCGACATCGCCTGTATCGACACGGATTGCATCAATGCTTTCTGAAGATAGATAGCCATACTGGGATGGATCAGCCGAGAGCGTAATTGGACGAAGTCCAAGATTCTTGGCTGCCTTGACGTAGAGAAGACCATTACCCGTATTACTGCCCTCGACCAGGATGAGCGCTCTGTCTGACATCATATTTCCATTGTGTTTGGTGTTGTACGGAACTAAGGGTGAACAGCACGAGTTTTATTAATCTTATATTCTATCTCCGTCGCTATTAATTTTCCGGGGAGATTGATGGTAGATGAACCTCTATCTCCTAAACGAGATTCAGGGGACGTATCAGCTTTATACTTGCGCTGTGCGGCTAATGAAATTGGACAATTCGTCTTGCGTTAGCCAAACAAGCCAATCGTCATCATCGATACCTAGCTCGGGTAAGCACAAAACCGCCCCCTCTCGTTCTCTGTGAAGATATCCGTATTGATCGGCTATTCCCTTCTCGATTATCCAAGTTGGGACAAGCGCATAAATAAAATCGGGTGACCACTTCGCCAACGCCAGCCCAAAAGCAACACCTGCAAGCGTGCGAGGTAGGCCGCGTCCTCTAAAATCATCTCGGAGCCAAAAGTCGCCATGATAAGCTACGATCCGCGTTATGTACCGAGCAGTGGGAGCGTAGCAACGACATGATGAGCCAGGCGCGGCTTGGCTCCGAGGATTCTCAAAGCAAGCTTTCAATGACTCGAGGTGCCAAGCCAAGTTGGTGTTCGTCAGGTCGTCTACACGAAGCGCTTGAACATGCGCTACTTGGCCAGATTGGTCTCGTCCGACGATCCAAAACGCCCGGCCAGGTTCGAGCCGTGAACAATCGGAGCGGAAGTTCGGGTAGGTCGGATATTTCCCAACAAGATTTGCGATGATCTCGGCATAATCGTCGAAATCTTCTCCCACTGAGAGTTCTATGCCATTTCTGCGGGCTATAGAATAAAAAAAGCAAATAGATCTTGACACCTCAAGGTTTGTCGGTTTTTCGTTCATTTTTGTCTCATAGTTCTTTCACAACCATTTCCGGCAACGCGGTTGAAAGGGTGCAATTCGGTTGAAATGATCGGTCATTAATAAATGCGGAACATAATAGATGATACTACCTTGTTTGGGGGTTGACCTGCAGCCGGGAGCCAGGATTAATGGTCTATTGCAATGCCGTTGAGGGGAAAATAACTCTCGAGACTGGGAGCGACCGTAGCCGCTAATGTGCATCTTGAGCGAACGCATCAGCGATACCGAACATGAGGGGCAATTGGAGCCGTTTCTATTCTTGCTGGGATTGGCGAGTACCAAAGAACGGCCGGCAACGAAACTACCATTCCGGGTAGGCGCACCGGTCGAGGTTACAACTTAAAACCGCGGAGGAACCGTCAGACGTTCGATTGGGCACTGGTTGTCGCGCCAGACTGGGGACGTCGCAGCGATCGAGGCAGGCGGGCTAAATCGTGTCCCGTCGACCGTGAAGAACGGAAGCCTTTGATTCCATCTAGGATTCTGCTCCAGTTTGCGTTTGATTTTGAAAACGTGCCCGTACGCGCGATTCGACTGTTGTGGCGAAGCTGCGAGGGAGCGAGCGATGCGGCCGAAGGACGGCGCGAAAGCGGGCAGACCGACCTGTTACGATCATCCCGGCACGACCAGATCCTCAAAATGGATCATGCGGCGGTGAAACTGGCCCGGTCGATCGACTGGCGTTTCCTCGAACAACGGCTTGGCGCGGTCTATGACGACGATCCCGGCCGGCCGCCGCTGCCGACTCCGACGAGGCGCTGTGCGAGCGCTGGCTTGAGAACCCCGATTACCAGCTGCTCTGCGGCGAGGAGTTCTTCCAGCACCGCCTGCCCTTCGACCGCAGCTCGCTGACGCGCTGGCGTCTGCGCATGGGCGAGGAGCGGCTGATGGCCATGCTCCAGGAGAGCCTTGCGGCAGCGACGCGGCTTGGGGGCCAAACCGGCCGACTTCCAGTGCGGTGATCGTCGACATGGCCAGGGCTTTTGCCTCTATTACAAGGTCCTCCAGAGGGGCCGCTTTCCGTGGCCGTCAGCCGCCGATGGGACGGCTCGCCTGACGACGGCGCAATTGGTGATGTTATGGGAAGGAATTGATTCAACGTCCCGACTGCCGGGGCAGAAAGCGAAACACGAAACCGGTCAATGAACCCCACGAGGTGGCCCCTGTCGCGCTTTCGGCAAACGCGATCATGCGCCGCCGTCCGGCGCGTATCGGCGAAGGCAGTTCGCGGGCGGAGGGAACTCGATCCTGGGGCCTGCTGCCCAGATTGTGGAGGTGACTTGCGTCTTGTGGGCGAAGACGCCAACGAAATTCTCGGCATGATCGCCGCGCAGAGAAATCCTGTCGCTGCTGCGAAAAGCCAGCGCCGAGCCGGCTGATCCTAGTCAGCATGGCGGGCGCAGGCCTTCTGGCTTACTCCTTCTCGATGTTCGACGACCATCTGCCACTGTATCGCCTGAATGAGATCTTCGCTGGCATGGGTGCCGATATTCCTGACAGCACGCTGGTCGACTGGTGGGGTCGCGCCACGCAGATACTCCAGCCGCCGATCGAGCGGATCGAGGCCGCGCGATCTCCTCAACGCCGACAACCCCCGATCCGGGTGCTGGATCGCTCTCTACGAGATATGGGGTTAGGTAAGGGTGTGAAGAAGGGCAGATCTGGACTTTTGGATCAGCGTCCATGGGCGGGCGCGGCTCCACCGGGTGCGGTCTGTTACTTCGCCCCGGACTGGAAGGAAGACCACGTTCACCACCATCTCACGCAGGCGAGTGGCATCCTTCAGCCGATGGATACAAAGGGTAGTTTTATGAGCCAGGAGCGGGCAGGATACGCCGCTTTCGTGAGGCGGCCTGCTGGGCGCATTGGCTACATGACTTCCATAATATCTGGACCTCGAACAAATCCGAGATCGCGCGAGAGGCCTCGATCGTATCGGTGCGCTATACGACATCAAGCGCGACATTGCAGGTCAGCCATCGCAGCCTGGCGACGACGACACTATACGCCCAGGTCTCAACGGCTGTGATCGGCCGGACCGCCAGTCCTTTTGACCAACTCCACATGGAGATCACGCCGTCCGGCTGAGCCGCGCGTCATGCGCCCGGATCTGGAAGTGGCGGATGTATTCCACCGTCACGGGGCTGATTATCGCCGCGACCATGCCGGCCATCTCGGGCGTGTCGAGCGCCGGGTCATCGCCCGGTGGAGGCGTGCCGGACCGCGGCCCTGGGCGGTCACGCCGACAGTGCACCGACTGCGGGCTCGTGCGGCAAGCCTATAATTCCTGCCGCAACCGCCACTGCCCTAAATGCAGAGGCCTAGCCCGCGCCCAGTGGCTGGCCGAGCGGCAGGCTGAGCTGCTGCCAGTCCATACTTCCACGTGGTCTTCACCGTTCAAGCCCAGATCCCTGAGATCGCCTTCCAGGACAAGGCGGCGGTCTCGCGATCCTGTTCAAGGCCCGCATCTGAAGCCTTGAGGGTGGCGGCGGCCGATCCAGGTGTCTGGGCGCCGAGATCGGCGTGGTCGCCGTGCTTCATACTTGGGGCCAAAATCTCAGCCATCATCCGCATGTCCACTGCGTCGTGCCGGGGCGGCGGCCTGTCGCTCGAGCCTGCCACGGCGAAGGCCGGGGACCAGCGACGGATCGCCTGCCGGCAGGGATTTTTCCTGCCCCTGCGGGTTCTGTCGCGCCTGTTCAGGCGGCTATTTCTGGAGCGCCTGCAGGACGCCTCCGACGCTGGCCAGCTTCGCTTCTTCAGCGATCTCGCCAGGCTGGCCGACCCTGCCACCTTCTGCGCCCAACTGGCTGGACTGAGGCGGATCGAATGGGTCGTCGACGCCAAGGCTCCGGTCGGCGGTCCCGAACAGGTTCTCGCCTATCTGGGCCGCCACACCCATCGCGTCGCCTTCGCCAGCCGGCTCGTGAGCCTGGACCAGGGCAAGCTCAGCTTCCGCTGGAAGGACTTTCGCCATCACGACAAGTCCAAGCACAAGCCCATGACCTCATAGAGGCGATCGAGCGTTGCCGTCGCCTCTGCAGCAACGAACCTTCCGTGGCGACGCCGCCGCAGCCCGGACAGATGTCCAGGGAGCGTCCTGACAGCGGCAACGCTGGCGATAGTCGGCGGTCAGGTCCGGCGGCGGCGGCGGCGGTACCAGCCTCCGGACGATGGCGCCGTTCTTCTGCTCGACCCAAGCCTGATCATTATTTCGATATGCCCGGGAACGGGTCACTTCAATCCTTGACTTCGACACCAGCAGACCACGACTTCGTTCATGAGGCGCTCTCATTGTCGAAGTCGACGCCCAGCAGCGGAAAGGGAAACAGCGATCTGGTCCGCTTGATGGCAGCGATCACAAGACCGCTTTCCCGGGTCCGGACCGGCACGCACTCGCTCCAGCCCGTAGCGATATCGGTAAGAACCATCGTCTGCACAAAGCTACCGGACGAGGAGGTGCCGGAATGGGCCACGAGTCAACCTCGACATAACCGGGCGGCGGGTCGTCCAGTCCCCGAAGGTGCGAATCGGAACCGATCGGCGCAACGGCGACAACCTCTCCTACGGCAGTATCATGAGCGTCTACGATGGCACGGACGAGGCAATCACCGACCTGGCCGACGGTGGCATTGACGAGCTGAGACAAAGCTCGCCCATGCCCGTCGTTCGACCAACGAATGGAACGACTTCCTCGACAGCTTTGTCGACGACGAAGAGCCCATCGCGCGCACCAAAGCAAAATTAGCGCGGTAATAATCGGCCGGTTGCCGTTCGTCAGCCAAAAATGGTCGCGATTTATCAATGGCCTCCATCTGGAGACCGTGAATCTGGACAGCCGCATCAATGGAGCCCTTTATGGGTCCGGGCCCTAATCCGATAGCTGGGCGGGTTAGCTTGTTTCAACCTTGGCCTACTACCGACGCAAAAGTGTCAGCGTAGCTAAAGCATTTTGCAGCTCGCGATCCGCCAATCCTCATCGCTGCGCGGGTACGAACCGCATCTCCGAACGCGCGAAAAATCCGGACGGGTGGGAATGGCGAACCTGCGAGCATTTCCCCACCGATCCGCTCCCACAGTTCCATCGTCGGTCACAGCTTCGACTTCAAGCTGTGGCCCCAGCCGGCCTACTGCTTGGCGGTGCATACAATTTACCTTAATTTTCTCTACGCCGAGCATGTCGGAGAGGCAGCCACCCATCTTGACTCTTAACGTCTGGCGGATTGCAAATCGCTCATCACGGCTGTCGCTCGATGGCACCTTGCGGATCAAAGGCAGCGTGCTCGCACCCGTATAAGGCATGATGGCCCGAAACTTGCCTAAGTGACACCGACTCACGGGTAGACGATGTTTTGTCTTATTACCGCCGTTGCGTAACGTTGGTTGAGTGTGGAATCAGGGTCTGATACGTCCAATGTCGTTCACTATAGTGATCTCAGTTCCAAATGGCTCTTTGGAGACGATCCAGAATTTTTCCCCTACTTGCCCGGTTGCAAGTCGCGGGACACGGCGGTTGGCAAACCTTTTGGAGCGTCCAAGCTCGATCGGATTTTGCTCAAATCGGCTGATGGCTACAATGCTCTCGTAAAAAACGTGTTCAGAAAGCGCCAGGTCCGTATCGTATCCTCTCACCATCTCGTTTGTTACATCGGCATCCGTGTCGATCCGCGGATCCTTTCCATAGGTCGAAAACATATCAGCTCCGACAGGATCATAGTTTTCCGCGGAATGGAGCGGACGAAAGCCGTTCTCGCGAGGCTTGAACTCCATCGGTTCCTCCAAAGACAGGTGACAAGCAAACCCGCCCGCTTTTATCCGCGGGATCATTCAGGTGCTTCGCATTAATGTTAGTACACCTGGACGTAACCACCATATGATCACGGCTGACGCGGTGTTCTTCCAAATGGTTTTTGCAGATCGTCGATATCTCGTATCGAGATGCGAAAGGGGAGGCAGCCCTCTCAGGAGCACTTTAGTACTACAGTTGCGGATGTCGATGCCGTTTGTAGTGACAGATGGTGGCCGCGGCCTGATGTCGTCGTCGCCATAGCGACCAGGCGATGATGAAGGGCTTTT
>NZ_JAMYSW010000045.1:0-14486 GCF_040322135.1 Mesorhizobium sp. M0189 | reverse complement strand
CCTCGGGCGCTGGGGGGCCGCCAGAGCCGGCGGGGGGGGGGCAGGCGGGTGCGGCTCCCGCGGGGGGGGCGCGGCCCGCTGCGGGCGCGCTGCCCGCCCGCGGGGCCCCCCCCCGCCGAACCAGAAGCCGGCATTGCGGCCGATCCTGATATTGCCGATCAGCGTGGCGTCGGGCGCGATCCAGTTGCTGTCGGCGTCCTCGAAGGCGGGCGCTTTTCCGTCAATCGCGTAGATCGGCATCGCTGTCTCCAGATCGTCTCACACCGACAAGCTGCCAGACCCTAGAAGCGAAGCCGCCCACGACGCAATGGCGATCACCACCATGCCCAGCGCCAGCGCCCAGATGGTCGCCGTACAGCCGCAGGAGATCAGCCCCAGCACCGAGATGCGACGCTCCCGCCAGGCGTCCAGCGCCTCGTTGATGAACATCAGCGGCCCGGCGCAAGCCGTCGCGGCGAGCGAGCGCAGCATGTGCTTCGACGATACATAGGGCTGGACGAAGGCAAGCTTGCGGCCGGCGACCAGTTCCATCGCCGATCCGGCCAGGCCGCAAGCCGTCAGCCCAGCCATAAAACTGAATATGATTTGTTCGACCGGGCTCATCTTTACCCTCCGTTTACCATGAAATCGCACAGTCGCCTGCAAAGCTGCGTAGCAAGAGCCGTGCCGCGCCGAGATGTGCCGTTCAGGCACACCGATGGGACGGCAACGAGGATCGCGATGAAGCAGGCAGCCGCCACAGAGGGCCCGCAACTCAGCGTCGTCGATTCGACGCTGATGAAGCGGGTGTTTTATGCGTTCGCGACGCTGGCGCTGCTTTCGGTGGCGATCAGCCTTGGCGGCGAATGGTTCGGCCGCTCGATCGCCATGGCCGGGTACACCGACGACACCACGGTCCACAAGGTCGTCATCGGCAACAACATCATCGCCGTGCCGGCCAATGTCATCCGCTTTGCCCAGGCCCGGCGCGACGGTATCGCCTCGCGGCTCGACCTCTATCTGCGCTATCCCGAGATGGACGGCTACAGCGAGGTTGCCCGCAACGACTTCAACCACACCGGAGCCAGCAAGGACATCGTTTTCCTGTCGTTCGAGCCGCAGATGATGTCGCGCGACATGAGCGGCCGCTTCGCGCCGATCTACCGCGCGCTGATCGCCCAGCCCGGCACGCCCGGCCCTGGCGGGACGCTGCTTTACGCCTTCAGTGAAAAATCAGGCTATCTCAACGAAGTGCTGGCGGTCGCCAACCGCCCCGGCAAGGATCCGTTCGTTGCCCGCTGCCTGAGCGGGCCGAGCGCGGACGAATCGCTGGCGCCCTGCGAACGCGACATCCTGGTCGGCGACAATCTCAGCCTTACCTACCGCTTCCCCCGGGAATTCCTGGGCGACTGGCAGGCGCTCGACGCAGCGATTTCTGGCGAGGCAACGCGTGTGCTGAAGGCAGGGCGATAGGGCTTGATCCTTTGACCGACCCTGAAGGGCTGAGGGCTGGAGCCCCGGCCAATCGGGCTACCAATCTCCAGGGTTTGCGATTAGCTGTGGGCCCACCACGCCTTCGTCATCCTAGGGCGGAGCAGGAGCGAAGCGACGTCGCGGAGACCCTAGGATCCATGCCGTTACGCCAGTCGAAGAATGCAGCGGCTCAGAACGGTGCTTGCATCCGCAACAATGCCTACTACCCTTCAGCCATGACGGGCTATGCCTACATGACTGCAAGCCAGAAGCGCGGCACGATCTACATCGGTGTCACCAACGACCTCGGCCGCCGCATGCCGGAGCACAAATCTGGCGAAGGCTCGCGCTTCACCAGCCGCTACGGCGTACAGCGTCTGGTCTGGTACGAGGACCATTTCGACATTCGCGACGCCATCCAGCGCGAGAAGTCGCTGAAGCGCTGGCCACGCCGGTGGAAGATCGAGCTGATCGAGAAGACCAATCCAGAGTGGTTCGAACTTTTTCGCGGGACTGGTTGGTAGAGGACGCCCAGCCGGTGCCAAGAAGCATTCGATTCTGGTCAGAGCGGAGCACTGCCGCGAGGTAACGGCATGGCTCCCAGGGTCTGCGCCGCGTCGCTTCGCTCCTTGCTCCGCCCTGGGATGACGAAGGGAGGGATGCTCCAGCCAGTCTCCGAGGTTTGCGCTCCGCCATCAGGCGGTCCCGCCTGCAACAAGCAGGTCCGGCCAGCACCAAATTCCCGGCTCAGGCCAGATCGATATCGAGGATCGCCATCGAGAAATTATAGTCGCCGTCGTCCTCGTCCTTGAAGACGATGCCGAGGAACTCGTCGCCGACATAGACCTCGGCCGAATCTTCCTTGCGCGGCCGCGCCTTCACTTCGAGTTTGGGGTTCTGGAAGGTGCGTTTGAAATAGGCGTCCAGCTTTCTGATTTCGTCCGGCTTCAACAGTCTTCTCCGATCGTCGCTTGCTCAAGTGCGTCGCGTCTGAAGAGATCGATGCGACGCGCTTTAAATCTTGCTTCATGCATGTCGCTATCCCAAAACAGCTGGGCACCATTGGGCGACATGCATTGGTGAGCGCGCTTCTGGCACGTCGACAATGGCCATGTAAAGGCAAGCCGGCATAGAGGGCAGGAATTCAGCCCCCTGCTCGAGCGCTCAGATGTCGAAGCTGACGACGTGGTCCATCGTCTGCGACGGCAACAGCTGGTCCATCTGCCGCGAAGGCTGGTCGCAGCCGGTCTCGCCGACGACGCGGGCCGGCACGCCGGCAACCGTCTTGTTGTGCGGCACCGGCGACAGCACCACCGAGCCGGCCGCGATCTTGGAGCAATGGCCGATCTCGATGTTGCCGAGGATCTTGGCGCCGGCGCCAATCAGCACGCCATAGCGGATCTTGGGATGACGGTCGCCGCCGGCCTTGCCGGTGCCGCCCAGCGTGACGCCGTGCAGGATCGACACGTCGTCCTCGATCACCGCCGTCTGGCCGACGACGAGGCCGGTGGCGTGGTCGAGGAAGATGCCCTTGCCGATGCGGGCGGCCGGATTGATGTCGGTCTGGAACACCGAGGACGATCGGCTCTGCAAATACAGCGCGAAATCCTGGCGGCCCTGGTTCCACAGCCAATGCGCCAGCCGGTGCGTCTGGATGGCATGAAAACCCTTGAAGTAGAGCACCGGCATGATGAAGCGGTCGCAGGCCGGATCGCGGTCGTAATAGGCCTGGATGTCGACGCGCACCGTCGTCGACCAGTCCTTGTCGTCGGCCGCCATCGCCTTGAATGTCTGGCGGATGAGGTCGGAGCCGATGTCCTGGTGGGCGAGGCGCTCGGCCAACCGGTGGATAACCGCTTCTTCCAGGTTTTCCTGATTGAGGATGGTCGAATAGAGGAACGCCGCCAGCAGCGGATCGCGGTTGACCGCTTCCATTGCTTCATCGCGGATCGAACGCCAGATCGGATCTACCGGCTGCACCCTGGTGGGACGGGAAATCGTAACGCTGTTCATCTGATGTCTCCGGCCATCCAATGTCTCAGGCCATCCAATGTCTCGGCTTGGCGGCTTGCCTATTCTCCGGCCGCACCTATAAGCCAGATCATAGCACGGGTGAACTCAATTTTCCTTAGTGCTTCGTCAAATGGATTTGGTTGGCGGAATTTCAAGCAGCCATGGAAAACGCAACCTTGATGGACGAGACCCTGAAGCGCGAGCTTTCCGCGCTGTATGACGCCGCGGATCGCCACTACCACGACCTTGGCCACATCGAGGCGATGCTGGCGCTAGCCAACGATTACAAGGCATTGCTGCATGATCCTGAAGCAGTCGAAGCGGCGATCTGGTTCCACGACGCGATCTACGACGGCCGCGCCAAGGACAATGAGGCGAGGAGTGCCGCACTTGCCGAGACAAAGCTCGCCGGCCGCGCCGATGCACAACGCATCCGTCGCATCGCGGCGATGATCACTGCCACCGCCGGCCACGAATTGCCGTCCCTTGGCGACCAGCATTCCGTTCGTGACGCGGCGCTGTTCCTCGACATGGACCTGGCGATCCTGGGTGCTGCGCCTGACGTGTTCGACGCTTACGAACAGGCGGTTCGCCGCGAATATCAGTGGGTCGATGAGCCGATGTGGCGGGCCGGCCGTGCCGCTGTCCTAAAGGGCTTCCTCGCGCGTCCGCATATCTTCCATAGCGAGGAATTCCGCCGGCGCTTCGAAACCCAGGCCCGGCAAAACATGGCGCGCTCGCTCAGGGCGCTTGGCGATAACCTCAGCCCAGACAAATCCTAATCCGGAAACGTCTCCATGCGCTGCGCATAGGCCTTGAAACCGGCTCGCCCGTAGACAGATCGCGCGCCCGGATGATCGTGAGTGTCGGTGTGCAGCCAGACCCTTTCAGGTTCATGCGACCAGACGGCGCGCAGCGCCCGGTCGAGCAGGTATGGCCCAAGCTTGCGGCCCTGAAGAGCCGGAACGACCCCGAAATGGGCCAATTCGACAACCGGCTGGCCGACGCCCGTGAATTCGCACAGGCCGGCTGCTTCGCCATCGACGCGCAGGACATGGATATGCGTCGACGGGCTGGCGAGAAGGCGCTCAAGGTCGCCCAAGGGCATGCGCAGCCGCTGATCCCATTGCACAGGCTCGCCAACGGCGCGGTAGAGGCTGATGTAATCAGCGACGCCAAGCGTTTCGCGCATCACCGCCGCGCCCGGTGCGGGTGCGGCAAAGCCGCCGCTGGACGGCGGCTCGGTCATCTCCAGATAGGTGACGACAAGATCGACCATGGCAACTCGCGCAGATTTGAAGCTGAGGGGTCGCGTCGGTCGCTTGCCTGCCGGAGGCTTGTCGAGATCAGGTGAATGCGCCAAAAGTCGATGCCATTGCCCACAGCATGAACCCCCCGGCCGCAAGCGACGCGCCATTGACCACGATGCCAGCCAGGCCGAGCACACGATTGTCGTCTGGGCGCCCCACGGCCATCAAGCCGAAGACCACGCCGATAAGATGTGCCAAAGGGCCGGCCATAAAAAATACCGCAGCGAAGAAGCCCGTCGCACTGTTCTGGAGCAGTGGGGAGGCGTCGCTCGGCATTGCTATCAACGCGGTGATCGCAATCGCCCCTGTCGCCAATGCGGCCACCGCTAGAACAACGGACCATTCGCCGAACCTGCTTTTCGCAACGACGCCCGGCAAAGCGGCGTCGCTTCTTCCCCATTGTGCCATCGTACCCCCCCTGCCCTCGTTCAGCGCGTGGCGGGTTTGAACCGATCCACACGTCGCGCTTATTTACTGCTGTATCGTTGCAAAACCGCTAAGAACCCAGCTTCAGGCCCGATGGCCGCTTTTGGGAGCCATCCATCAAAGTGGATGCTCTGCATAAAACTCCAGCACACGCTGCTTGAAGGATTTGTCGCCGACCGCCAGCATGTGGTCGCGGCCTTCGATATGAAATGCCCTGGCGTTCGGCATCAAGGCAGCGAGTTCATCCGGCGAGCCGCCGATGTCGTCCTTGGTTCCCACCGCAATCAAGGTCGGCTGGGCAATGCGGGCAATGTCGGCCTCGCTCAGCAATTCGCGTGAGGTGGCGATGCAGGCGGCGAGCGCCCGGCGATCGCTGCGGGTCTGGTCGGCGAAGGCGCGGAACGAGCGGCCGCGCGGGTCGCTGGTGCCTGCGGGATCCTCGGCCAAGAGGGCGTCGGCTATCGGATCCCAGTCGCCGACGCCGTCGACCATGCCGATGCCGAGACCGCCGAAGACCAGCGTCGCCACCTTGTCCGGCTCGGAGAGCGCCAGGAAGGCCGATATGCGCGCGCCCATCGAATAACCCATGACATGGGCGCGTTCGATGCCGAGATGGTTCAAAAGCGCTGCCGCGTCGGACGCCATTTTTGCCGGCGTGTAGTCTGCTTCGTCATAGCTTTTCGACGACGAGCCATGGCCGCGATTGTCGAAGGCGATCGCACGGTAGCCGGCATCGTTCAGCGTCTTGAACCAGCCGGGCGACACCCAGTTGACGTAGTGGCTCGACGCAAAGCCGTGGATCATCAGCACCGGATCGCCCTGCCCCGATGCTGGCTGGCGGTCAAGGAAAGCAAGCTCGAAACCGTCATGGGAGAAGAACTGCATCGGCCGAAGATCCTGCCCGTTCAGTCGGAATCGACATTCGGCGCATCGCCCTTGTCGGGCGGCGGCATGGCTGGCCCCGCCGCCGTGCCGATGGCCGGATGGCGCAGCAGGTCGCCGTCCTTGATGCCCTTTTTGGCGGCGGTTCCTGCCTTGAGCTCGAGCACGAAGCGCACCGGTTCGTCCGGCGAGATGATCGCCTCCGACTGCGGCTCGCCTTGCTTGATCGCCCGGATCCGGCCGTCCTGGCCGACGAAGATCAGGTCGAGCCGCAGCGGCGTGTTCTTCATCCAGAAACTCACATCCTGCGGCGCACCGAAGACGAACAGCATTCCGTGATTGTCGGCCATGTGGCGGCGGAACATCAGGCCGGCCTCGCGCTCGGCGGGCGTGTCGGCGATTTCGACGGAAAAAGAACGCTCGCCGGCCTTCGTCACCGCGACCAGCGGCGCCGGGTCGACCGGAAGGATCATCGCCTTGCCGTCGGCCGAACTCGGTTGCTGAAAATAGAAGAAGGCGCTTGTGGCGACGATGAGGAAAATCCCGGCGCAGAGCGCGCCCGCCGTCAGCCGGTTCCTGTGAGCCATATGAAATCCTCGGCCGGAACTAATGCGAGACCGGCAAGGTACCCATATCGGGGTGAATTTCGGCAGCCATAAGGCCTTTGTCGCCGCGTCCGAAGCGGACCAGCACCACCTGGCCCGGACGGAGTTCGGTGATGCCGTAGCGGCGCAGCGTCTCCATGTGGACGAAAATGTCCTCGGTGCCCTCGCCCCGGGTCAGAAAGCCGAACCCCTTGGTGCGGTTGAACCATTTCACCAGCGCCCGTTCGAGGCCGCTTTCCGGCGTCACCGCGACATGGGTGCGCTGCTCCTGCAGCTCTGCCGGATGCACCGCCGTGGTGACATCCATCGAGAGCACGCGGAAAGCCTGCAGCCCGCGCTCGCCCTGCTTGACCAGGCAGACAACGCGGGCGCCTTCCAGGGCGGTCTGAAAACCGTCCTTTCGAAGGCATGTCACATGGAGGAGGATGTCGCCCGAAGAACCATCATCGGGAAGGATGAAACCGTAGCCCTTGGCCACGTCGAACCATTTGATGGCGCCGGCGATTTCGACGAGATCGGCCGTATCGGCGCTCTCATCCCGCTTCAACGCATCGCTACCGGCCCCGTCCCGCCCCATGAAAGAGGCCTTTTCCCCCATAAGAACGCCCCCTTTTTTCAAGAAACACCGCAACTGATTCTTGACGCCAGATTAACACCGCGGCTTCCGGTGTGTGCAAGACCTGACGTGCCTTTTTTCACGGTTCCATACAGGAATAGCGGATTTGTCGTTTGCCGGCGCCGGCAAGCGTGGCCAATTGCCCTTTGGCCGGGCCGCCCCTATGTTGCGCCGCAACGCAACATACGGAGGAAATCCATGCGCTATCTGCATACCATGGTCCGCGTCGCCGACATCGATGCTTCGCTCGATTTCTACTGCAACAAGCTTGGCCTGAAGGAAGTGCGCCGCCACGAAAGCGAGCAGGGCCGCTACACGCTGATCTTCCTCGCCGCGCCCCAAGACGAGCAAAGCGGCATCAGCGAGAAAGCGCCGCTGGTCGAGCTGACCTACAATTGGGATCCGGAAGACTACAAGGGCGGCCGCAATTTCGGCCATCTCGCCTATGAGGTCGACGACATCTACGCCACCTGCCAGCGGCTGATGGACAATGGCGTCACCATCAACCGGCCGCCGCGCGACGGCAACATGGCGTTCGTCAAATCGCCGGACGGCATCTCGATCGAGCTGTTGCAGAAAGGCCCGGCAAAGCCGAAGGCCGAGCCCTGGGCGTCGATGCCGAACACCGGAAGCTGGTAACCGATCACGCCATCTTGAGCGGACATCGCCTGGCCCTGGTTCGGTTTCGCGTCCGCATTCCCAAGGAGAATTCATTCATGCCGACCAGCCATGTCGACGTCGCCACCGAACATGCCAGCCGCTATCTGCAGCAGCTGTGCAAACATTGGGCGCACAAATTCCCGGTCGAATTCGACCCGAACCACGGCAGCATCGATCTGACGCTCGGCCGCACTATTCTCGATGCCGACCCGACGGCGCTGCATATTGCGGTGACGACCGACGAGGCCGCCTCGCTCGAGCGCCTGGAAACGGTCGTCGCCGACCACATCAAGCGCTTCGCCTTCCGCGAAGAGCTGGCATTCGACTGGAAACGCGCTCCGGCCGCGTAGACGACCTATCAACCGCCGGCCTTGGCCATCTCCAGCAGCATCAGCACGGTGCGCCAATTGCGCGCCGTGCCGGGCACCTTCAGAACGCGCGGGATGAGATTGGCAAAGACCGATTTGCCGAGCCCGTCGGGCGCATGCAGGTAAAGCACGTCGCCCTTGATCTCGAAGCGTTCGGGCCCAGTGCATTTTTCCGCCAGCCGGGCGAACTCGTCGGCGGTCGGCTGGCGCTCCAGCGCATAGGCGTGCAGCTTGGTCGGCTCGCCCGCGACTTCCGGATAGGGATTTTCCGCCGCCAGCCGCTCGAGCCAGCCGAGATCGCGCACCATGATGCGCGAGTGGAATCTCCATTTCTTTTCGAATTCCGCTTCCAACCGCCTGGTCAGCATCGCCGCATCGCCATCTGGCGACCGGAAGACGGCGTTGCCGCTCTGCACATAGGTGGCGATATCTGAGAAACCGAGTTCCTCGAAGAATGACCTGAGTTCTGCCATTTTGACGATGCGATTGCCGCCGACGTTGATGCCGGAAAACAGCGCGACAAAAACCTTTCCCTGAGCGCTCGGAAGATCGTTGCTGCTCATATGATGAACCCGGCGAGCGTCTCGTTGTCGGTAATGTCCTGATAGTGGACGCTCTCGGCGTCGAAATTCGCCTTTAGCAGGTCGAAATTGCGGCGGTCCTTGGTTTCGATGCCGATCAGAACCGAACCGAAATTGCGCGCCGATTTCTTCAGATATTCGAAGCGGGCGATGTCGTCGTCGGGGCCAAGCAATTCGAGGAAATCGCGCAACGCGCCGGGCCGCTGCGGAAAACGGATGATGAAGTATTTCTTCAAGCCCTCGAAGCGCAGCGCCCGTTCCTTCACATCCGGCAGCCGCTCGAAATCGAAATTGCCGCCGGACACCACGGCAACGATGGTCTTGCCCCTGATTTCCTTTTTGGGAAAATCTTTCAGCGCGTCGATCGCCAGCGCGCCGGCCGGCTCCAGCACGACGCCTTCGACATTGAGCATTTCGATCATGGTCGCGCAGAGCCGATTTTCCGGAATCAGCCGCACTGCGTCGGCGGCAAACTCCCTGAGGTGGCGCAGCGGCTCGCGGCCGATCTCGGCCACCGCCGCGCCGTCGACGAAATTGTCGACCTTGGCGAGCTTTACCCGCTTTCCGGCGGCGAGGCTCTCGCTCAGGCTCGGGGCGCCTGCCGGCTCGCAAAAGACGAAGCGTGTTTCACGCTGCTGGTCGGCGAAATAATGGGTGACGCCGGCGGCCAGGCCACCGCCGCCGACGGGCAGCATGACGATATCAGCCATGCGCGCCCCGGGCATCTGGCCTGATATCTCGTAGGCGACGGTCGCTTGTCCTTCGATGATGTCCTTATGGTCGAACGGGGGCACCATGTGGGCGCCGGCAGTTTCGGTGAATTCGAGTGCGGCGCGATAGCAGTCGTCGAAGAAATCGCCGACCAGCCTGATCTCGACGAATTCGCCGCCGAACAGCCGCGTCTTGTCGATCTTCTGCTGCGGCGTCGTCACCGGCATGAAGACGACGCCCTTTTTGCCGAAATGACGGCAGACGAAGGCAAAGCCCTGCGCATGATTGCCGGCCGAAGCGCAGACAAACAGCTCGGCATTGTTGCCGGCGGCCAGCGTCTTGCGGAAGAAGTTGAAGGCGCCGCGGATCTTGTAGGAGCGCACCGGCGTCAGGTCCTCGCGCTTCAGCAGCACCCGCGCGCCGGTCTTCTTCGACAGATAGTCGTTTTCCTGCAGCGGCGTTTCCGGAAAGATCTCGCGGATCGCGGCAGCGGCGGCAGCGACGCGAGAGGAGAAACTGGTCATGGCAAGAGCACCCCACAGGCTAGCCGAATTCGGTCCCGCTATTGCATATCCGGCCTCGCGAAGCCATTGTCCGGTCACCCGAAAGGGTGTTCCCAAAACCTCGTTGGCCGTTAGGAGCGTCTGTTCATGCCTGTCGCATCGGTGGCCCGGAAAACCGTGTCGCTGCCGGAGTTCGGCGAGCCGACGGTGATGCCGCTGGTTACGCGCGCCACCTATGAGGCCCGTATCGCGGCGCTGGTCGCACTTGGCCGGTTCGATGTCTTCGTCGTCTATGGCGACCGCGAACATGCGGCCAATGTCGCCTACCTCTGCGGCTACGATCCGCGCTTCGAGGAGACGCTGCTGGTCATCGTTCCCGGCAAGTCGCCGAAACTGCTGGTCGGCAATGAGGGCTGGGGCTATGCCGAGATCTGCGACGGGCCGTACGAGCGCGTGCTCTACCAGACGTTTTCGCTGCCGGCGCAGCCGCGCGACCGCTTGCAAGCGCTGGCCGACATCCTCGTCGATTGCGGCCTGAAAGCCCGCCAGCGCATCGGCGCCATCGGCTGGAAGCCGTTCGGCCCCGGCGATGCGGGTTTTGGCGAAACGACGCTCGACCTGCCGTCCTTCATCGCCGACACGTTGCGCAGCCTTGCCGGCGATAGGAATGCTGTAACGGGGGGCGTGATCGTCAACGCGGCGAACCTTTTGATGAACCCTGCCGACGGCCTGCGCGCTATCAACGAGGCCGACCAGCTGGCCGCATTCGAATTCGCCGCGACCTATTCCTCGCAAGGCCTGCGCAATGTCCTGCAAGGCATCGAACCCGGCATGACCGAATTGCAGGCGGCGCGGCTGATGGGTATCAACGGCCTGCCGCAATGCTGCCACCCGATGCTGTCGGCCGGCAGGCGGGCGGCCTATGGCCTGCCGAGCCCGCGGCTCGAAATCATCAAGCGCGGCGACCCGATCACCATGGCCTATGGCATCCAGGGCTCGCTCAATGCCCGCGCCGGTTTTCTGGTCGAGGACGCGGCCGAGCTTCCAAGGGGCATCCAGGACTATGTCGAGAAGCTGGTCGCGCCCTATTTCTGTGCCGTCGTCGACTGGTACGAGACGGTCGGCATCGGCGTTCCCGGCGGCGCGTTGTGGCAAGCGGTGCACGATCGCATTGGCGCTCCGTTCTTTGGCGTGTCGCTCAATCCCGGCCATCTCATCCATATCGACGAATGGATGCATTCGCCGATATTTTCCGGCTCCGACATCAGATTGAAGTCGGGCATGGCCTTGCAGGTCGACATCATCCCGGCGACCGGCACCGATTATTTCACCACCAACATCGAGGACGGCATCGCGCTGGCTGACGAGGCGCTGCGCGAAGAGATCGCCGCGCGCTATCCCGAAGCCTGGCACCGCATCGAGGCGCGCCGCGCCTTCATGACCGACGTGCTCGGCATAAGGCTGAAGCCGGAAGTGCTGCCCTTTTCCAACATTCCGGCCTTCCTGCCGCCGTTCTGGCTTTCGCGCAACAGTGCGATGGCAGTCGAGCGGCGCTGAGCGCATTTCGGCGCCTGCGACTTACTTCCGCCGCACTTCGGCTGTCCGGGAGATGCGGCGGAGGTGGATGGGCCTTTGGTTAGGCCGGAGTGGAATTGCTTAAGTGCCCTTGAAGACGATTTGCATCATTGTCCTTGCCGCGCTGCTCGCCGGCTGCGGCGGCCGCCAAACCGAGGAACTGCTCGGCAGCGCCATGATGGCGGTGCCGGTGACGGAAATCGCCGGCAACCACTCGATCTTCATCGCCACCACGCGCAAGCGCTCCGACGATCCCAACAAGGTCTTCGACGGCGAGCGCTCGGCGACGCTGAACTATGCCCGCGTCAACGTCACCGTCCCCGGCATCCACAAGACAGGCCAGATCGAGCGGCGCTCGCGCGGCAAGTCGGACGATCCGGCCAAATACTTCATGGCTTCCGAGGTCGTCGGCTACGACACCCAGCCGAAATTCTCCAGTGCGCTCAGCGCCGACATCGCGGCGCGCGGCGGCCGCGTCATGGTCTTCGTCCACGGCTACAACACCGGCTTCGACGCCGCCGTCTATCGCGTCACCCAGATCACCCATGATTCCGGCTATCCCGGCACGCCGGTGCTGTTTTCCTGGGCGTCGGGCGCCAAGACCACCGACTATGTCTACGACAAGGAAAGCGCCAGCGTTGCCCGCGACCAGCTGGAAGTGACGCTGAGAATGCTGGCGCAGACCGGCGCGCGGCGCATCGACATCGTCGCCCATTCGCTGGGGACCTGGGTCACCATGGAGGCGCTGCGCCAGCTCGCCATCACCGGCGACCGCGATCTCGGCGGCAAGCTCGGCGACGTCGTGCTGGCCTCGCCCGACATCGACGTCGACGTGTTCAAGAGCCAAATGCGCCGCTACGGCAAGCCGGACAAGCCGTTCATCCTGCTGCTCTCCGACGATGACCGGGCGCTGCGGCTGTCCGGCCTGATCGCCGGCGCGCGGCCGCGGGTCGGCGACTACAAGGACGCCGCCGACCTCGCCAGCTATGGCGTGTCGGTCGTCGATCTCTCCAGCGTCAAGGGCGTCGACCGCTTCAATCACACCAAATTCGCCGACAACCCGGAATTGGTGCAGTTGATCGGCCAGAAGCTGCGCGAGGATGACGGGTTTGCCAGCGACCGCGAGGTGACCGACCGCATCGCCTCGGTCGGACAATAGCTGCATTGCGCGGCAGTGATTGTTGACCATGCCGCACCATCGGAACAGTTTAAACTGGACCGTGCCGGCCTCTGCCTCTATCGAATAGGCCAAGACGTCTCCGGCTCGACGTCGCCTTTGCGGGAGCCCGCGTGACCGTGCCTTCGAAGATCTTTCTCGTCGTTGCGTTCGCGCTCGCGCTGGCAGGCTGCGCCGGCCAGAACACGCACGATCTGCTCAACAAGACGACGATCACGGTGCCTGCTGCCGATATCGCGGCGACGCATAAGATCTTCGTCGCCACAACCCGGCAAAAGGCGACGAAAGAGCCCCGGCAGGTGTTCGACGGAGACCGCTCGCCGACCACCAGCTTTGCCAGCGTCGAGGTGACCGTTCCCAAGGTCCACCAGGTCGGCGCCATCGAACGGGTCAAGGGCTCGGCCAACAGCAATCCGGCGAAGGATTTCACGGCGACCGGCGTCACCTTCTACGAAGGCGCGCCGCAATTCGCCAAGGCGGTCGGCGCCGACATCGCCATGCGCGGCGACCGGGCGCTGGTTTTCGTGCATGGCTTCAACAACGGCTTCGACGACGGCATCTACCGGCTGACGCAGATCGCGCATGACACGAAATATCCCGGCACGCCGGTGCTGTTTTCGTGGGCCTCGAGCGGCAAAACGACCGGCTACATCTACGACAAGGAAAGCGCCAATGCGGCGCGCGACGATCTCGAAGCGACGCTGCGTATGCTTGCCAAGAGCCGCGCCAAGAGCATCGACATCATTGCCCATTCGATGGGGACCTGGGTGACCATGGAAGCATTGCGCCAGCTTGCCATCACCGGCGACCGCGACCTTGGCGGCAAGCTCGGCTACGTCATCCTGGCTTCCCCCGACATCGACGTCGACGTGTTCAAGAAGCAGATGATCCGCTACGGCAAGCCAGACAAGCCGTTCGCCGTGCTGCTTTCGGGCGACGACCGGGCGCTCAGGCTGTCGACCCTTATCTCCGGCGACAAGCCACGCGTCGGCGACTATGGCGACGCGGCCGACCTCGCCAGCTATGGCGTCTCGGTGGTCGACCTGACCAAGACCAAGGGCGGCGACCGGCTGAACCACGCCAAATTCGCCGACAACCCGTTCCTGGTGCAGTTGCTCGGCGACCGCCTGCGCGCCCCGGCCGGCCTCGCCTCCGAAGAGACCGCGCCGGCCCAGCTCGACAATCTCGGCCAGGGCCTCGGCAAGGCCGTCGGCTCGGTCGCCGAGATCGTCATCACCACGCCGTTCAAGGTGCTGACCATCGCCACCGGCGGGTGAGGCGGCCGCTGAGCGGTCACTGTTGACGTCAGTTCGGAACAAAGCGCACGGCAGCGATCCTTCGCGCCCCCCTCTGTCCTGCCGGACATCTCCCCCACTTGGGGGGAGATTGGCCGCCACCTCGGCTTTTGCCAATCGCCAACGTTGCTGAACGAGCCGGCGGCGAAGCTGCCGATCTCCCCCCTCGTGGGGGAGATGTCCGGCAGGACAGAGGGGGGCGCTGTCCCGCCGGCATCAAAAGGTTTCCACACCGCAGCAACCCTAAACGAACAGATCAACCTTCTGGAACGTCGTCACGTCGATCAGGCCGACGTCGGAAATCCTGAGCTC
>NZ_JAMYSW010000044.1:0-15009 GCF_040322135.1 Mesorhizobium sp. M0189 | reverse complement strand
ACGCCGTCCCACCCCCCGCCGCCCAAAAGTACCCCCCCCCCGTGCCCCCCGCCGGCCCCATGTCCCAACTTATTAACGGGTTCCGCCCCGCGGCCGGGGGGCGCCCCGCCCGCCACTCCCTTCACGTCGAGGGGAGGCTCATGGCGCGAAGAGTGCGAAAACCTCTTTCCTGAGGGCCGCAAACCGGCCTTCAGGAAACGGGTTTTCTCCCGTTTCTGGCCCACCGCCAATTGGTGGTGGGTGAAAAGACAAGAAGCCGCCGACAGGCGGCGGGCAACAAGACAGGGCCGCCGAGGTGGCCCGAGATGCAAGGCGAGCCGCGGCGAGGCTCGTCCCGAGAATTGAGCTAAGGAGCGACGATGGCCCAGACCCAGACTTTCAATGGCCGCAGACGCGTACGCAAATTTTTCGGAAAGATCCCGGAAGTTGCGGAGATGCCGAACCTGATCGAGGTTCAGAAGGCATCCTATGACCAGTTCCTGATGGTGGAGGAGCCCAAGGGTGGGCGTCCTGACGAGGGGCTGCAGGCAGTTTTCAAGTCGGTCTTCCCGATTTCCGATTTTTCCGGCTCCTCGATGCTGGAATTCGTGAAATACGAGTTCGAAGGACCGAAATTCGACGTTGACGAATGCCGTCAGCGCGACCTGACCTATGCGGCGCCGCTCAAGGTGACGCTGCGCCTCATCGTGTTCGATATCGACGAGGATACCGGCGCGAAGTCGATCAAGGACATCAAGGAGCAGGACGTCTACATGGGCGACATGCCGCTCATGACCTTGAACGGCACCTTCATCGTCAACGGCACCGAGCGCGTCATCGTCTCGCAGATGCACCGTTCGCCGGGCGTCTTTTTCGACCATGACAAGGGCAAGTCGCACTCGTCCGGCAAGCTTCTGTTTGCCGCGCGGGTCATTCCCTACCGCGGCTCGTGGCTCGACATCGAGTTCGATAGCAAGGACGTCGTGCACGCCCGTATCGACCGCCGCCGCAAGATTCCGGTGACGTCGCTGCTGATGGCGCTCGGCATGGACGGCGAAGAGATCCTGTCGACCTTCTACAACAAAATCACCTACAAGCGCGCCGGCGACCATTGGCGCATTCCCTTCAACGTCGAGCGTTTCCGCGGCCTCAAGGCCGTTGGTGACCTGGTTGACGCCGACACCGGCGAGGTCGTCGTCGAGGCCGGCAAGAAGATCACTGCCCGCCAGGCCAGGGCGCTTGGCGAAAAAGGTCTCAAGGCGATCAAGGCGACCGACGAGGATCTGCTCGGCAACTACCTTGCCGAGGACATCGTCAACTATGGCACCGGCGAGATTTTCCTCGAAGCCGGCGACGAGATCGATGAAAAGACGCTGAAAGTGCTTCTCGGCACCGGCGATGACGAGATCAAGGTTCTCGACATCGATCACGTCAATGTCGGCGCTTATATCCGCAACACGCTCAACGTCGACAAAAACGAGAGCCGCCAGGACGCGCTGTTCGACATCTACCGCGTCATGCGCCCCGGTGAGCCGCCGACGCTCGAGACCGCCGAAGCCATGTTCAACTCGCTGTTCTTCGACAGCGAGCGCTATGATCTTTCGGCCGTCGGCCGCGTCAAGATGAACATGCGCCTCGAGCTCAAGGCCGAGGATACCGTGCGCGTGCTGCGCAAGGACGACATCCTGGCCGTGGTCAAGACGCTGGTCGAACTGCGCGACGGCAAGGGCGAGATCGACGACATCGACAATCTCGGCAACCGCCGCGTGCGCTCGGTCGGCGAGCTGATGGAGAACCAGTACCGCGTCGGCCTGCTGCGCATGGAGCGCGCGATCAAGGAACGTATGTCCTCGATCGAGATCGACACGGTGATGCCGCAGGACCTGATCAACGCCAAGCCGGCGGCTGCCGCCGTGCGCGAGTTCTTCGGTTCCTCGCAGCTGTCGCAGTTCATGGATCAGACCAACCCGCTGTCGGAGATCACCCACAAGCGCCGCCTGTCGGCGCTTGGACCGGGCGGCCTGACCCGCGAGCGTGCCGGGTTCGAGGTGCGCGACGTGCACCCGACGCATTACGGCCGCATCTGCCCGATCGAGACGCCGGAAGGCCCGAATATCGGCCTGATCAACTCGCTTGCGACCTTCGCGCGTGTCAACAAATACGGCTTCATCGAGAGCCCGTACCGCAAGATCGTCAACGGCAAGCTGACCAATGAGGTCGTCTACCTGTCGGCTATGGAAGAGGCCAAGCACCACGTCGCGCAGGCCAATGCCGAGCTCGACAAGAATGGTCATTTCGTCGACGAATTCGTCATTTGCCGTAACGCCGGCGAAGTGATGATGGCGCCGCGCGAAAACGTCGATCTGATGGACGTGTCGCCGAAGCAGATGGTGTCGGTGGCCGCGGCCCTGATTCCGTTCCTTGAGAACGACGACGCCAACCGCGCGCTGATGGGCTCGAACATGCAGCGTCAGGCCGTGCCGCTGGTGCGCGCCGAAGCGCCGTTCGTCGGCACCGGCATGGAGCCGATCGTCGCCCGTGACTCGGGCGCCGCCATCGGCGCCCGCCGCGGCGGCATCGTCGACCAGGTGGACGCGACGCGTATCGTCATCCGCGCCACGGAAGATCTCGATCCCGGCAAGTCCGGCGTCGATATCTACCGGCTGATGAAGTTCCAGCGTTCGAACCAGAACACCTGCATCAACCAGCGTCCGCTGGTGCGCATGGGCGACCGGGTCAACAAGGGCGACATCATCGCCGACGGCCCGTCGACCGAGCTCGGTGATCTGGCCCTCGGCCGCAACGTGCTGGTCGCGTTCATGCCGTGGAATGGCTACAACTACGAGGATTCCATCCTCTTGTCCGAGCGCATCGTCGCCGACGACGTCTTCACCTCGATCCACATCGAGGAGTTCGAAGTCATGGCCCGCGACACCAAGCTCGGGCCGGAGGAGATCACGCGCGATATCCCGAACGTCTCGGAAGAAGCGCTGAAGAACCTCGATGAGGCCGGCATCGTCTACATTGGTGCGGAAGTGCAGCCGGGCGACATCCTGGTCGGCAAGATCACGCCGAAGGGCGAAAGCCCGATGACGCCGGAAGAAAAGCTGCTGCGCGCCATCTTCGGTGAAAAGGCCTCGGACGTGCGCGATACCTCCATGCGCATGCCTCCGGGAACCTTCGGCACCGTCGTCGAAGTGCGCGTCTTCAACCGCCACGGTGTCGAGAAGGACGAGCGCGCCATGGCGATCGAGCGCGAGGAGATCGAACGCCTCGCCAAGGACCGCGACGACGAGCAGGCGATCCTCGACCGTAACGTCTATTCGCGCCTTTCCGACGTTCTCGTCGGCAAGGAGGCGATTGCCGGGCCGAAGGGCTTCAAGAAGGGCTCGAAGCTGTCGAAGGACACGCTCGACGAGTATCCGCGTTCGCAGTGGTGGCAGTTTGCCGTGGAGAACGAAAAGCTCCAGAGCGAACTGGAAGCCCTGCGTGGCCAGTACGACGATTCCAAGAAGGCGCTCGAGCAGCGCTTCATGGACAAGGTCGAGAAGGTGCAGCGCGGCGACGAGATGCCTCCGGGCGTCATGAAGATGGTCAAGGTCTTCGTGGCCGTGAAGCGCAAGATGCAGCCCGGCGACAAGATGGCCGGCCGGCACGGCAACAAGGGTGTCGTGTCGCGGATCGTTCCGGTCGAGGACATGCCTTTCCTCGAGGACGGCACGCATGCCGACATCGTGCTCAACCCGCTGGGTGTGCCGAGCCGCATGAATGTCGGCCAGATCCTGGAAACGCATCTGGGCTGGGCTTGCGCCGGAATGGGCAAGAAGATCGGCGATCTGATCGATGCGTACAAGACGGCGGGCGACATCAAGCCGCTGCGCAAGACGCTTGAGAGCTTCATGCCGGCCAATGACCGCAACGAGCCGGTCCGCGAATATGACGACGAGAGCATCGTTCGCCTCAGCGAGCAGATGCGCCGCGGCGTCTCCATCGCGACACCGGTGTTCGACGGCGCGCACGAGGCCGACATCAACATCATGCTGGAGCAGGCGGGCCTGCACACCAGCGGTCAGTCGCAGCTCTATGACGGACGCACCGGCGAACCGTTCGATCGCAAAGTGACGATGGGCTACATATATATGCTCAAGCTTCACCACCTTGTGGACGACAAGATCCACGCGCGTTCGATCGGGCCGTACTCGCTCGTTACCCAGCAGCCGCTGGGCGGCAAGGCGCAGTTCGGTGGCCAGCGCTTTGGCGAGATGGAGGTCTGGGCGCTTGAAGCGTACGGCGCCGCCTACACGCTGCAGGAGATGCTGACGGTGAAGTCGGATGACGTCGCCGGCCGCACCAAGGTCTACGAGGCGATCGTCAGAGGCGACGACACATTCGAGGCCGGCATCCCCGAGAGCTTCAACGTTCTCGTTAAGGAAATGCGGTCTCTCGGCCTCAATGTCGAGTTGGAGAACACCAAGCTCGACGACAACCCGATCCGGCTGCCCGACGCGGCCGAGTAAGCAAGACGTCCGGCCGCGGCCTTCCCGCGACCGGACGCACCAAATTCTCGGCCGATGGCCGATCAAGTCGGCGGGCGTTTGGCCCGCGCTAGATGCAAGGGGTTTTCGAGGACCCCGAAAAGGAGAACGGCATGAACCAAGAGGTCATGAATCTCTTCAACCCCCAGGCGCCTGCGCAGGTGTTCGATTCCATCCGGATCTCGCTTGCCAGCCCTGAGAAGATTCTGTCCTGGTCATTCGGCGAGATCAAGAAGCCGGAGACCATCAACTACCGCACCTTCAAGCCGGAGCGTGACGGCCTGTTCTGCGCGCGCATTTTTGGTCCGATCAAGGACTATGAGTGCCTGTGCGGCAAGTACAAGCGCATGAAGTACAAGGGCGTCATCTGCGAGAAGTGCGGCGTCGAAGTCACGCTGTCGCGCGTCCGCCGCGAGCGCATGGGCCATATCGAGCTGGCGGCACCGGTCGCCCACATCTGGTTCCTGAAGTCGCTGCCGTCGCGCATCGGCACGCTGCTCGACATGACCCTGAAGGACATCGAGCGGGTCCTTTACTTCGAGAACTACATCGTCACCGAACCCGGCCTCACCGCGCTGAAGGAGCACCAGCTGCTCAGCGAGGAAGAGTACATGATGGCCGTCGACGAATATGGCGAGGATAGTTTCACCGCCATGATCGGCGCCGAGGCGATCCACGACCTGCTGGCCGGCATGGACCTCGAGAAGATCGCCGGCGATCTGCGTTCGGAACTGGCTTCGACCACCTCCGAGCTCAAGCAGAAGAAGTATCTGAAGCGTCTCAAGGTCGTCGAGAACTTCATGGAATCCGGCAACCGTCCGGAATGGATGATCATGAAGGTGGTTCCGGTGATCCCGCCGGATCTGCGTCCGCTTGTCCCGCTGGACGGCGGCCGTTTCGCTACGTCGGATCTGAACGACCTCTACCGCCGCGTCATCAACCGCAACAACCGCTTGAAGCGGCTGATCGAGCTGCGCGCGCCCGGCATCATCGTGCGCAATGAAAAGCGCATGCTGCAGGAAGCCGTCGATGCGCTGTTCGACAATGGCCGCCGCGGCCGCGTCATCACCGGCGCCAACAAGCGTCCGCTGAAGTCGCTGTCCGACATGTTGAAGGGCAAGCAGGGCCGGTTCCGCCAGAACCTGCTCGGCAAGCGCGTCGACTATTCCGGCCGCTCGGTCATCGTCACCGGTCCCGAGCTCAAGCTGCACCAGTGCGGCCTGCCGAAGAAGATGGCGCTCGAGCTGTTCAAGCCCTTCATCTACGCCCGTCTCGACGCCAAGGGTTACTCCTCGACCGTCAAGCAGGCGAAGAAGCTGGTCGAAAAGGAGCGTCCGGAGGTCTGGGATATCCTCGACGAGGTCATCCGCGAGCATCCGGTGCTGTTGAACCGCGCGCCGACGCTGCACCGCCTCGGCATCCAGGCGTTCGAGCCGATCCTGATCGAAGGCAAGGCGATCCAGCTTCACCCGCTGGTCTGCACGGCCTTCAACGCCGACTTCGACGGCGACCAGATGGCGGTCCACGTGCCGCTGTCACTGGAAGCGCAGCTCGAGGCTCGCGTGCTGATGATGTCGACCAACAACATCCTGCACCCGGCTTCCGGCGCGCCGATCATCGTGCCGTCGCAGGACATGGTTCTCGGTCTCTACTATCTGTCGATCGTCAACCAGAACGAGCCGGGCGAGGGCATGGTGTTTGCCGATATGGGCGAGCTCCAGCATGCGCTCGAGACCAAGGCGGTAACGCTGCATTCCAAGATCAAGGGGCGCTTCCGCACGGTCGACGCCGACGGTAAGGTCGTATCGAAGATCCACGACACCACGCCTGGCCGCATGATCATCGGCGAGCTGCTGCCGAAGAACGTCAATGTGCCCTACGAGACCGCCAACCAGGAGATGACCAAGAAGAACATCTCCAAGATGATCGACACCGTCTACCGCCATTGCGGTCAGAAGGAGACGGTCATTTTCTGCGATCGCATCATGGCTCTCGGCTTCAGCCACGCCTGCCGTGCCGGCATTTCGTTCGGCAAGGACGACATGCTGATCCCGGATGCCAAGATCAAGCTGGTGTCCGACACCGAGGCTTTGGCCAAGGAATACGAGCAGCAGTACAATGACGGCCTGATCACCCAGGGCGAGAAGTACAACAAGGTCGTCGACGCCTGGGCCAAGTGCTCGGAAAAGGTCGCCGACGAAATGATGGCCCGCATCAAGGCGGTCGAGTTCGAGGACAACGGCCGTCAGAAGCCGATGAACTCGATCTACATGATGTCGCACTCCGGTGCGCGCGGCTCGCCCACCCAGATGCGCCAGCTCGCCGGCATGCGCGGCCTGATGGCCAAGCCTAGCGGTGAAATCATCGAGACGCCGATCATCTCGAACTTCAAGGAAGGCCTGACCGTGCTCGAGTACTTCAACTCGACCCACGGCGCCCGCAAGGGTCTGGCCGACACCGCCTTGAAGACGGCGAACTCGGGTTACCTGACGCGTCGTCTTGTCGACGTGGCGCAGGACTGCATCGTCAACTCGCTCGACTGCGGCACCGACAAGGGCCTCACCATGCAGCCGATCGTCGATGCCGGTCAGGTCGTCGCCTCGGTTGGTCAGCGCGTTCTCGGCCGCACCTCGCTCGACGATATCACTCACCCGGTCACCGGCGAGGTTCTGGTCAAGGCCGGAACGCTGATGGACGAGCGTGACGTGGAACTGATCGAAAAGGCCGGTGTGCAGTCTGTCCGCATCCGTTCGGCGCTGACCTGCGAGGTCAGGGTCGGCGTCTGCGCGGTCTGCTACGGACGCGATCTGGCCCGCGGCACGCCTGTCAACCAGGGCGAGGCTGTCGGCGTCATCGCGGCGCAGTCGATTGGCGAGCCGGGCACCCAGCTCACCATGCGTACCTTCCACATGGGCGGCACGGCGCAGGTGGTGGATTCCTCGTTCCTTGAAGCCTCGTACGAGGGCAAGGTCGAGATCCGCAACCGCAACGTGGTGCGCAACTCCGACGGCCAGCTGATGGTCATGGGTCGCAACATGGCGGTGCTGATCCTCGACGAGGCCGGCAAGGAACGCGCCACGCACCGCGTCACCTACGGTTCGCGCATCTTCGTCGACGATGGCGACAAGGTGAAGCGCGGCCAGCGTATTGCCGAGTGGGATCCCTATACCCGCCCGGTCCTCACCGAAATCGAGGGCAGGGTGGCGTTCGAAGATCTGGTCGATGGCATTTCCGTTCAGGAAACCGCCGACGAATCGACCGGCATCACCAAGCGCGAGGTCATCGACTGGCGTTCGACGCCACGCGGCAACGACCTCAAGCCGGCGATCGTCGTCCAGGATGCCAAGGGCAAGGTCGGCAAGCTGTCGAAGGGTGGCGACGCCCGCTTCCTGCTCTCGGTCGAGGCCATTCTTTCGGTCGAACCCGGCGCACAGGTTCGCCCCGGCGACGTGCTGGCGCGTATTCCGATGGAAAGCGCCAAGACCAAGGACATCACCGGCGGTCTGCCGCGTGTGGCCGAACTGTTCGAGGCACGCCGTCCGAAGGATCACGCCATCATCGCCGAGATCGATGGCACGATCCGCTTCGGTCGCGACTACAAGAACAAGCGCCGCATCATCATCGAGCCGCATGACTCGACGCTTGAGCCGGTCGAATACCTGATCCCGAAGGGCAAGCCGTTCCATCTCCAGGACGGCGACGTCATCGAGAAGGGCGACTATATCCTCGACGGCAATCCGGCGCCGCACGACATCCTGGCGATCAAGGGCGTGGAGGCGCTTGCCTCCTACCTCGTCAACGAGATCCAGGAGGTCTACCGCCTGCAGGGCGTGTCGATCAACGACAAGCACATCGAGGTGATCGTTCGCCAGATGCTGCAGAAGGTCGAGATCACCACGCAGGGCGATTCGACCTACATTCCGGGCGACCACGTCGACGTGATCGAACTGGAAGAGGTCAACGAGCGCCTGGTCGAGGAGGGCAAGAAGCCGGCCGAAGGCCAGCCGGTGCTGCTTGGCATCACCAAGGCCTCGCTGCAGACGCCGTCCTTCATCTCCGCCGCCTCCTTCCAGGAGACGACGAGGGTGCTGACCGAAGCTGCGGTTGCCGGCAAGACCGACATGCTGCAGGGGCTGAAGGAAAACGTCATCGTCGGCCGGCTCATCCCGGCCGGCACCGGCGGCACGATGAGCCAGATCCGGCGCATCGCCACCTCGCGCGACGAGTTGATCATCGACGAGCGCCGCAAGGCGTCCGGCGTCGAGGTCGCCGAGCCGATGCTGACCGACATGGTTACCGCCGCGCAGTAAGCGCGCAAGTAAGAGAAGATAGAAAAGGGGCCCAAGTGGCCCCTTTTCGCATTGTGGTTCCCCAATCGGATCGGAGGACAACGGATGAGCAGGAGGATCTGGGCTTCTGTCGACGGCTACATTGTCGAGGCTCTTTTCGAGGCGGATCCCGCCCTCGATGCCGTTCTGGCGGCCAACCATGACCACGGCCTACCGCCGATCGATGTTTCCCCGGCACAAGGCAAGCTGCTGTCACTTCTTGCGCGAATGCAGGGAGCGAAGAAGGTACTCGAAATCGGCACGTTGGGCGGCTACTCGACAATCTGGATGGCGCGAGCGTTGCCCGTGGACGGCAAGGTCGTGACGCTCGAGCTTGATCCGCACCACGCCAGTGTCGCGCGGTCGAACTTTGAACGGGCAGGGGTATCTGACCGCGTGGAACTGCGGGTCGGACCGGCGCTTCAATCGCTTGCCGCGTTAGGCGCCGAGAATGCCGGGCCGTTCGACTTCATCTTCATCGACGCCGACAAGCCGAACAACCAGCACTATCTGTCCTGGGCGATGCGTCTTTCGAGGCCGGGGACTGTCATCGTCTGCGACAATGTCATCCGTGACGGCGCGGTGGTGAACGAAGATGGCCGCGACGCCAATGTCGAAGGGGCACGCGCGGCGTTCTCGTTCATTGGCAGCGACAAGCGTCTGCAAGGTACCGCGATCCAGACTGTTGGCGCCAAGGGCTATGACGGCTTTGCAATAGCGATCGTCAGTTGAAGCTGCCACCGGCGGCTGGCTTTTTAAGGAATCGGCAATTGAACGAGGCGACCATCTGGGAATTGATCAACACTGGCCGAGATCGTATGAGCTTTGGGCAGCGAAGGCTTTGGGACCTGATCAAGATCGATCCGGAAGAATGGCTGCATCACTCTCCTGCTGGGAGTGATCATCGCATCTGGGTCGTAGCGTTGATCGGCCGGAGCGTGATTTCTTACAATGACATTGAAGGTGGTTTCGGCCGCTCAAATTTCATTCGATATGGAGAAATCACCGAGCTTGGCTGGGGGCAGGCCGATCTCGAGGTGGCGGTTCAACATGTCATGAGCGAACTTGAACAAGGACACCGGACGGCTCCCGTTGCTTCTGCGCCTCGTCCGGGAGAATTCCTGGACCGCAAGCCAAGATGATCCGGAACATTCAAGGTCGCTCTACCGGGGTCAGTGTCAGTCAAAAAAAGCTTCGACCACATTGCGCTTGCCGAGCATGAAGGCGTCGGCGACGTGCTGGAGCGGCGCGAGGTCGACGTCGGAAACGCCGGCGCGCACGATCTCGGCGAAGCGCTTGTAGAGCATCGGATATTCGGCTTCCGGCTCCTCGTGAACGACGCGGCCATCGATGGCGAGCTTTGAGCCGCCGCCAGAAAGCACCATCGATCCGGCCTCGGTATCGGCCAGGATGTCCCAGCTTTGCGGCCCGGTCTGGCGCCAGTCGAGTTCCATCGTCACCGGCAGACCGTTCGAAGTACGGAAGACGATATGGGCGGCGATCGGGGCCGCGCGGTTTTCGGGGAAATCGAGCTCTGCCGAACTGATGAGCATCGGTGGCAGGATGTGGGTGGCGATCGACAGCGCGTTGATGCCGGGATCGAAGACGCCAAAGCCGCCGGGAGCCCAGATCCATTCCTGATTCGGATGCCAGCGGCGCACGTCTTCCTTCCAGTTGATGGCGGCCGACCTGATCGTAGTCGAGCTGAGGAATGTACGCGCTGCTTCGACGGCCGGCGCATAGCGCGAGTGCCAGCTGGCGAACAGGCAGACGCCGTTCGCCACCGCCAGCGCTTTCAAATCCTCGACCTCGCTGACCGTGGCGCCGGGCGGTTTTTCCAGGAAGACATGCTTTTTCGCCGCCAGCGCCGTGCGCGCCGCGTCGTAGCGGAACTGCGGCGGCATGCAGAGCGATACGGCCTCAAGCTCCGGCACAGTGTCGAGCATCGCCTCGATATCGGGAAAATTCGCAATGCCGTCCACCTTGCCGTGCCGGCTGGCGGCGGCGACGAGGCGGTAGTCGCGGTCCTTCGCCAGGGCCGGAAGGTGCTGATCGCGAACGATCTTTCCCACGCCGACAATGCCGAGCTTGATGGGATCGCTATTCAGGGACATGGGGACTCCGCAGGTTGATATTGCGCTTGGTTCTTAGCAGAGAACCGATGCCGGGCAAGCAGGGCGAGACCGCGACAATCACATGGCTGGTCAGATCGGCACATCGAACGTTACGATCGACACTTCGCCTTCGAGCGCGCCCTGATAGGCGGACAGATGCGGCTCGTCGTCGGGCACGCCGTCCATATCGCCGATCTGGTCGAGCTCGGCCTCGGCATAACCTTCCGCGGCAAGCGATTCGAGAGCACGGCGCACCGCAGAATCGTCGTCCGGCGCGACCAGCATCAGATGCACGCCTTCCGGCTTACCGCCTTTGCGCTTCCACACCCGGCCGGTAATAATGGTGACTGGGCGCTCCTCATTGTCATTCACGGGTTCGTACCTCCGGGCGAGGGGGTTTGGGCTGTTCATGCCGCCTTTTCGCACGAAGCACGGCCCGGAAACAGCCGCAAGCCGGTCACTTTCTGCCTTCCTCTTGAAAAACGGCGCAAGAAAATTACATGCATTTTTCGCATGGCTGCCACGCCTCGGTTTCAGCGCAATATTTGCCGCTCCGGGGTTGACGGACAGTGGCCATACGAGTAGAAGCCGCCCAGTCAGAACCGATGTGAGGCTCTTGCTTCCGAAGCGACACGCTTTGGAGTTTGCCTCAAACAGGGTTCGTTTTACGAGCGAAAAGACATTTCCGGCGTGCATGAAGCGGCTTCCGCTTCCTCTGCCATTTGTTCGGGCAAGACCGCGAGGCGCGGTTTGTGGCCCGAATTTGCGTATGGAAATGACGCTTTGAGCGGCCCTGACCGGGCGAGACACGGAATTGAGAGACAAGAGGGTTTAATGCCTACCGTCAACCAGCTGATCCGCAAGCCGCGCATTGCGCCGGTGAAGCGCAACAAGGTCCCGGCCATGCAGCAGAACCCGCAGAAGCGGGGCGTCTGCACGCGCGTCTACACCACGACGCCGAAGAAGCCGAACTCGGCGCTGCGCAAGGTGGCCAAGATCCGCCTGACCAATGGTTTTGAAGTGATCGGTTACATCCCCGGCGAAGGCCACAACCTTCAGGAGCACTCGGTGGTGATGATCCGCGGCGGTCGCGTCAAGGATCTTCCGGGCGTCCGTTACCACATCATCCGCGGCGTGCTCGACACGCAAGGCGTGAAGAACCGCAAGCAACGCCGTTCGAAATACGGCGCCAAGCGTCCGAAGTGACCGAAGCGTAGCCAAGGTCGTTCCGGGCGGCGTCAAGCGACGATCCGGGATCCAGGCCACCGCGTAGAATTGAGGCAGAGAAAAAATGTCCCGTCGTCACAGTGCAGAAAAGCGTGAGATCAATCCGGACCCGAAGTTCGGCGATCTGATCGTCACCAAGTTCATGAACGCCGTCATGTATGACGGCAAGAAGTCGGTTGCCGAGACCATCGTCTACGGCGCGCTCGACCAGGTCCAGTCCAAGACCAAGCAGGAACCGGTCACCGTCTTCCATCAGGCGCTCGACAATGTCGCGCCGCATGTGGAAGTGCGTTCGCGCCGCGTCGGCGGCGCCACCTACCAGGTTCCGGTCGACGTGCGCCCCGAGCGCCGTCAGGCATTGGCCATCCGTTGGCTGATCGCCGCCGCCCGCAACCGCAACGAGACCACTATGGTCGACCGCCTCTCCGGCGAGCTGATGGACGCGGCCAACAACCGCGGCACCGCCGTCAAGAAGCGTGAAGATACCCACAAGATGGCAGAAGCCAACCGCGCTTTCGCGCACTACCGCTGGTAAAGCGCGAACGAGACTGAAGAGGCACCTCCCATGGCCCGCGAATATAAAATCGAAGACTACCGCAATTTCGGTATCATGGCGCATATCGACGCCGGCAAGACGACGACCACCGAGCGCGTCCTCTATTACACGGGCAAGTCGCACAAGATCGGCGAAGTCCATGACGGCGCTGCGACCATGGATTGGATGGAGCAGGAGCAGGAGCGCGGCATCACCATCACGTCGGCCGCCACCACGACCTTCTGGAAGGGTCGCGACGGCAAGATGCATCGCTTCAACATCATCGACACCCCCGGCCACGTCGACTTCACCATCGAGGTCGAACGTTCGCTGCGCGTGCTCGACGGCGCCATCGCGCTGCTCGATGCCAATGCCGGTGTCGAGCCGCAGACGGAGACCGTCTGGCGCCAGGCTGACAAGTACCGCGTGCCGCGCATGATCTTCTGCAACAAGATGGACAAGATCGGCGCCGACTTCTACCGCTCGGTCGAGATGATCGGTTCGCGCCTCGGTGCGCATGCCGTCGTCATGCAGCTGCCGATCGGCGCCGAGACCGAGTTCAAGGGTGTCGTCGACCTCGTTGAGATGAACGCGCTGGTCTGGCGCGACGAGACGCTGGGCGCTGCCTGGGACATCGTCGAGATCCCTGCCGACCTCAAGGCTCGTGCCGAAGAGTACCGCGAGAAGATGATCGAGGCCGCCGTCGAAATGGACGAAACGGCGCTCGAGAATTACCTCGAAGGCAAGATGCCGAGCAATGACGAGATCCGTGCGCTCATCCGCAAGGGCACGATCGCGGTGAAGTTCTATCCGATGTTCTGTGGCTCGGCCTTCAAGAACAAGGGCGTGCAGCCGCTGCTCGACGCCGTCGTCGAATATCTGCCGTCGCCGGCCGATGTCCCGGCCATCAAGGGCGTCGACGCCAAGACCGACGCCGAGATCGAGCGTCATGCCGACGACAACGAGCCGCTGTCGATGCTCGCCTTCAAGATCATGAACGACCCGTTCGTCGGTTCGCTCACCTTTGCCCGCATCTATTCGGGCAAGCTCACCAAGGGCATCTCGGTCGACAACACCGTGAAGGGCAAGAAAGAGCGCATCGGCCGCATGCTGCAGATGCATGCGAATTCGCGCGCCGACGTCGAAGAGGCTTTTGCCGGCGACATCGTCGCCCTCGCTGGTCTCAAGGACACGACCACCGGCGACACGCTCAGTGATCCGCTGCATCCGGTCATCCTCGAGCGCATGGAATTCCCCGATCCGGTCATCCAGATCGCCATCGAGCCGAAGACCAAGAACGACCAAGAAAAGATGGGCCTCGCCCTTCACCGCCTGGCCGCCGAGGATCCGTCCTTCCGCGTCAAGACCGACGAGGAAAGCGGCCAGACGATCATCTCCGGCATGGGCGAGCTTCACCTCGACATCATCGTCGACCGCATGCGTCGCGAGTTCAAGGTCGAGGCCAATGTCGGCGCGCCGCAGGTGGCCTATCGCGAGACGATCACTCGCAAGCACGAGCAGGACTACACGCACAAGAAGCAGACCGGCGGTACCGGCCAGTTCGCCCGCGTCAAGATCCTGTTCGAGCCGAATCCGGAAAGCAGCGAATTCGAGTTCGAAACCAAGATCGTCGGCGGCGCTGTGCCGAAGGAATACATCCCCGGTGTCGAAAAGGGCATCAACAGCGTCATGACCTCGGGCCCGTTCGCCGGCTTCCCGATGATCGGCGTCAAGGCGACGCTGATCGATGGTGCCTACCACGACGTGGACTCTTCGGTTCTGGCCTTCGAAATCGCCGGCCGCGCCTGCTTCCGTGAAGCAGCGCCGAAGTTGGGCGTGCAGTTGCTCGAGCCGATCATGAAGGTCGAAGTGGTGACGCCGGAAGATTACGTCGGCAGCGTCATTGGCGACCTGAACGGCCGTCGCGGCCAGATCCAGGGCCAGGAAGCCCGTGGCGTCGCGGTGGTCATCAACGCGATGGTGCCGCTCGCCAACATGTTCAAATACGTGGACAACCTTCGCTCGATGAGCCAGGGCCGCGCGGCCTACACGATGCAGTTCGACCATTACGAACCGGTCCCGACCGCGGTCGCCCAGGAAGTCCAGAAGAAATACGCGTAACTCGAAACGAGTTGCACCAGTAACTTAATTCAAGGCCCGCACGGGCTGGCAGGAATGGAGAGATCACATGGCAAAAGGTAAATTCGAGCGCACTAAGCCTCATGTGAACATTGGCACGATTGGTCACGTCGACCACGGCAAGACGTCGCTGACGGCGGCGATCACCAAGT
>NZ_JAMYSW010000043.1:0-15893 GCF_040322135.1 Mesorhizobium sp. M0189 | reverse complement strand
CGCCGTGTGCCCGCCGCTCCGCTAAACACGGGGGCTGCGCGGCGGACACGCCGACGTCACAGCTACTGCCACGCCATTTTTGCAGAACTTGACGCACACAACTAATTGGCAGTTTGTGGTGACCAGATATACTATGTCCCTATCTGAACAGTTCTGTCCGAATTTCCGCAGGTCGCAGAAACAAAACAGCTTGGCCGACGTTCGCCTGATCAGGATCGCGCAGCCAGGAAGATGAAATGGGCGATCCGGAACAGATTTTGCGGAACAGCTCCGCGAGCGCATCAGAGAAAAGGCCGCCGGTCACCGCAACGAACGCGCCGGCCTTCAACTGGTTCGGATGGCGATCGAACAGACATGTCCAGCTGGCGTCCTGCCGAGCGAGGAAGCCGTTTTGCCCGTCCATGAGGGAGAAGCGCTTGCCAAGGCCATCATTGAAACCGTCAAGAGGCTAACCGCTCAGTCGGCCACTCCGTCGTTGAGATGAACGATCGCGTCGAGGATCGCCTAATGAACGCTGCCGGTGTCTTCCTCAATCTCGGTGCTGCTGATGCCTGGCGGCTTGGCGTCTTCGAACGGCTTATGCGTTAACTCGCTCATCGGAATCAAACGTGGGCACAGACGTTTCGGGCGGGTCGAACCCTATCCACTTTACAAGGAGTTCGTCCCGCGGGCGCTCATGGCGAACTAGATTGTGACGCGCATTAGGCTGCTTCTTCTCGGTATCCTGCAGCTTATATTTGCCAGAGTTGGACAGCGCAAGATTTCCAAGTCCGAAGCGGCCCAGCGAGGAACAAGGTCCGGATCCAGGGCTTCGGTACCTGAAGGAGCCTCACATGGGCGAGGACAGGTCAGACGAGCGATTGAAGGATTTCAGGCGAAGTTCCTAGCCAAGGAAACTGGCATAACGGAGACTCAAGCGCGCGAGCTGATTGAAATGATCGGAACTGACCACGCGTCATTGCTACGCGAGGCGCGCTTACTAAAGACCGGCCAAAAACCGCCAGGATAGAAGCTACGCTTCGGCTCTCAATTCAAAAAGGCCCGCCAGCAGAAGCCAGCGGGCAAGGGGTAGACTGTCCGGGTTGGGGTCAGCCCCCCAGTTTGGGATAAAAGTCTTCTGTGACATGCGCATCGGCCGAACAGATGAGCATCTCCGCCCTTTCGGAGAAGTTACGGGAATGATGGAAGCCCAACCGATCCATTGGGATCTGTCAATCGCCTACCGTCCAAGCGGCTGTCGGGAAGCCGACAGAAGTTCTTCCTCGTCCACTAGCCCGGCCATGTAATTTGCAATGATCCGGGACGCGAGCGCTTGACGTTGATGCTCAGATTGAGCGTCGACCTTCAACCGATCGAAAACGCGGCCCAGCAGCGCCATCTCGGATGGCTTGAAAACACCAGCATTTTCGGCTTTTCGATGTATCGGCATGACAAACCCCCTTCGCCACAGGATTTTGTCCGTGCAGAATTACCATACACCTAAATCGCCCCCGGGTTCCTGAAACCGCAGGCGCGGAAAACGACAGAAGCTCTAAAGGGTTTCGACCGGTCAGGTCATCCCCCGTCGCTATCGCTCGCGACCAGACGGTAGCGGAAGTTGTTGCGGATCTGGTCGTTCAAATAGCGGCCCTTAGCGAACGCGGCCCAAACGCGGCAAAGGTCTCCGGCGGTACGTCTCCGAGCGAAATCGCACGCGAACCACTTCTCAGCCGAATTTACCTTCGAAACGGACTGTTGGGATGTTCATGATGCGCTGTCGCGCGAACCCGATTTCGTCCTCCTCGATGTCCGCAGCCCTTCGATGTTCGCCCAAGGTCATATCCCCGGGGCCATCAACTTGCCCCATGGCAAGATTGTCCGCTCAAAGCTGGAGCGCTGGTCCGACCAAATCGTATTCGTCACCTACTGCGCCGGCCCTCATTGCAACGGTGCCGACCGGGGGGCGCTTCGCCTTGCGGAGCTCGGTCGCCCGGTGAAGATCATGGCTGGCGGCGTTACGGTTGGCTCAATGAAGGCTTCGAGTTGGCGAAAGATTCAGACACGTGACCATTGCGATCCGAGTTGCATCGCCAGGCGATGCCGCTCGGCTTCATGAACTGATTGTGGAGCTTGCTACGTTCGAACGGAGCGCCGCATCTTGCACTGTCCGAACTGGAGAACCTTCTTCGAGACCCGGTCAAACTCCTCGTTGCCGAGCGCGATAAACAATTATTGGGCTATTCCGCCATTAGCCATCGATCAAAGGGATCTAACTTCGGCGAGCCGTCTTGATTACGCAATCGTTTTCCAACAAACAGCGGCTTCCCAAGCGGCTGACGCCTGAGCGGCAATGTCATGGGCGGCTTCTTCGAGACCAGCCGCATAGCCATGAACAACACATGTCCTGCGCCCGACGAGCCGCGACCACGCTGCCCTACATCGGGCAACGCCGTCCGGCGGCATCGCGGCAAGGTCGATCCTGGTTCCCGTCTCGGCTTGCAGGAGGTCGATTGACGAACGCCAGCCTGGCGGTACGCGGAGTTCGTGAGAAAGCTTAACGTCAGCGACATCGACATCGAAAATGCGATCATCGAGCGAAAGGTGCAAACGTCGCTCCGCTGACGCTTCAAAGCCAAGCCCGCGCACCGTCGTCCTGTCGCTCCCAACCGGCGGTTGGTGGACGCGTTGCCGCTGTTGCGCTTAGGTTGGTTACGGTCCGCGCTCACTTGGCAAGCCCAACCCCCGCATCCCCCCGCCTGGTGCAAAGCGTTTGATCGGTCCCGCCGTTCTGGCAGTGCGGCGGGTTGCGGTCCAGGTGGAACATCGGCGCGCGGGGAAGGCGCGGTGCACGCAGCACCCTTTTCTCATCCAACGTGCGGCGCGCTGAAGGGTCTCAACGTCGGTCTGCCGCCGGAGCTCAACTAGCTGGACTATTGCTCGACCGGAAGCGGCTCGTGCTGCGGCTCAGCGTGGTGGAACACCTGTCCAAGATCGCGCGCGTCGAACGTTTGGCCGCAGACTGGGCAGTAGACAAAGTGCTTCGACTCGTCCTCTACCGGCCCGTCATGCGGCCTGCCCTCATAGCCTGTCGCGATGTTGTCGGTTCTAATCCGGGGCAACGACAAGTGCCTTTCGTCGTTTTGGCGGCCGATATTTCTCCATTAGCCGGACCTTGTCACGGTCGACCGTGACCAGCGGCCACAGGTCGATCGTCACGGTGTCCTCGTCGATGCGAGTGACCTCGCCTTTCAGGTCGATTTGCTGGCCTCGGTTCACCTTGATGTGGTCGATGATGGAATGTGGGAAGTCGTAACCTGGGATCGAGACGCTTACGCGGTCCTCTGTTATCCGCCTTCGAACCGTGGCAGTAATCGACACCTGGTCACCAATGCCTATTCTCCGAGCCATGCCATGGATTCTGGTGCGGGCAGTGTCTTCTTCAAGAGACTTCTAGTATACGCCGGCCATCCTAAGGCTGACCTACGACCAGAGTTACAAAAGTTGAACTTCATCGGGGAACACTCCTTCTGTCTGCCTGTTCGATTTGCCAGGCGCATCCCGCGCATTCAGACAGGAGAAGGAAGATGAAACGCATCCTTTTGGCTTCGGCCGTCCTGGCGCTGTCGGCCGGGCTTTCCTTTGCCCAGACGACCAGCGGAACTTCGAGCGGAACCTCGACGAGCGGAACCTCGACCACGACAACCATGCCCAGTACGACGGGTCAGGGCACCGGCACGACGAGCAGCGGGACCAACATGTCCGGCGATCAGGGCACCGACACGACCACCACCAGCGGCACCACAAATCCGAACTCGGCCAGAGACTGCGCGCCCGGCCAGCAGACTGGCAGCGCTCAGCAGGCTGCGCCAGGTCAGCAGGACACGACCGCCAACACCGCCGCGCCAGGCCAGGTGAAAAAGACGGACGAAGGTTGCTGATTGGCACATCGGCACAGGTTGGAATCACCAGCGTGTGGCTGGCCAGTCTCCCCGACCACCGCGTGAACTCAACTCGGCTGGCGAGCAAGTTGCCGCCAGCCGAGCATCAGTCTATGAACCTTTGCGCTTGCTTGTGCTTTCAGTGGGGCACGCCTCGCTTCTGTTTGCTTTCGGTCAGATAGATACGCGATCGCCTCTACTCTAGCGCTGAACAGACCTGATGGCGCGCTGATCCACAGACATTCGCCAAAAGCCCGCGTCTCTGGATTGAGGAGACGCGGGCCGGATCGGAGTCAGCCGATCGTGCAGCAATATCGTATGGAGGATGTACTGCGTGCACCGAACCTTGCCCGCACCCCGGTGTTCCACCTGGAGCGCAAAAAATCCCGCCGCACACTGCCAGGGCGGCGGGACCGATCAAGCGCCTTTGCACCAGGCAGGGACTTCGGGGGTGGGCTTTGCGAGGTGCGCGCGGACCGAAAGCGAACTTAGGGCAACAGCGGCGACGCGTCCACCAACCGCCGGTTGGAGCGACAGGACGATTGAGACACCGGCAGGTCAGGTCATCCCGGGTCGCTATGGGTCGCAACCAGATGGTAGCGGAAATTGTTGCGGATATGGTCGTTGAAATAGCGGCCCTCGGCGAATGCCGCCCGGAAAGCGGCAAAAGTTTCCGGCGGTACCCCCTCAAACTCGCACCGCTTACCGCTGGCCACGAACCAGACCGAGAGGATCCTTCTGTCGGGATCGTATTCCGTTTTGCGTATCGATATGGAGGGCATGACGGCGGCTCGATTCGAAAAGCAATCAACGAGCGGAGAGGCCGTCGCGTTCCTTGCGAACGTGATGGTGCGGTGAGGCACGAGGCTCAATGCGGAGCGCCAGCGGCCGCGATCAGCGCCTCCTCAAGAAACCGCTTCAGCTTCGCCGAGCGCTGGGAGTTTCATCTGCTTGCCGTTCTTACTTGCCCGGGACGACAGACGGCGGTCGCGGTATGCCATGCGGGGCGCTTCAATACGTCGCCGCGTGGGATGGCGAGGAGGCGGGCCAGTGCCAGTTGGACCTTGTAATGGAACGCGCAGCGGCGAGCAGGTGTGGTTGATCGGCGCGTCTCGCGTCCATGGCCCGTTTTCCTTGCGCCGATCTTCCGCCATCTTGGCCTTCACCCGCATTGCTGAGGATCTTCGTGAGGTGAATTGAGATCCGCTACGTCGCTGATCCTCTGGGACTGTCAAGGGCCGTTCGGCGGGCTTTGCTCCGGAACAATGTCTTCTTCCGAAAGTTTTTCCTTAAGTAGCAAAGGAGATTCGAAATGTCAGAAAGTCGGGAATGGTTTGTCCAATGGCTTAGAGACGCTCATGCCATGGAAGAGCAGGCAGAGACGATGTTGAACGGGCAGTTGAGTCGTATCGAGAATTATCCCGAACTGAGCGACCGAATCCGACAGCACCTCGACGAGACTAAGCAGCAGGCTGCCCGGCTGAAGACTTGTCTCGATCAGATGGACGAGGGTTCATCCACGATGAAGGATGCTGGCGGCAAGCTGACGGCGATGGCGCAATCGCTGAGCGGCGTCTTCGCTGGAGACGAGGTGATGAAAGGATCGCTGGCGAGCTACACGTTCGAGCACATGGAAATCGCCTCCTACACGATCCTGATTGCCGCTGCTCGATCGCTCGGCGAAACCGAGGTTCTTCGGGCTTGCGAAGAGAACCTGCGAGAGGAAGTCGCGATGGCGGATTGGCTGAAAACCCATCTTGCCTCAACGACCGAGCAGTTCCTTGCGCGGGCCGAAGCGGACAGCGACAGCGCCAAGCGGTGATCGGTGGGAACGTAGCGATCTTGAAGTGAGGGATCGGCGCGGAAGCTGGTTAACACCGGCTCCGATGTCGACGAGCGAGCTCCGCGGCTTGGAACTGAATAGGAGCGGCGGCGGACGGCAACGATCGAGGATGCCCATCGATCATTGCCGCCAAGGGAACATAGCGAAAATTGCTTGTAGGCGTTGCCGTAGCATCAAAGCGCGCTCGATACCTGCTTCCGGCGTCGGCATTCTTCGAATTTACCGGAACGACGTACCTGAAGGCGAAAGATCGATTTCAGCTCCACGCTCCTCGTTTGTGGCCATCGCCGGACCGAGAGGAAGTCCGCCGCTCCGCTAACACGTGGCTGGACGGGGCGCGCCAAGGTCATCGCTGACTGTCAAACCATTTCTGCAGAATTTGACGCACACAATACCGATCCGAGGCCAACTGGGAGTGCATACCAGCTTGGAACTGTGCGGAACCGTACGAAGTCGATTGCAAACAACCAACCTGGTTGGCCGGGCATTAATTTAGCAAAGCGTCAATTAGGGAAAGCATCGGGAGGAAGACCATGCTGCACGTTAACATGCCTCGCGAATTTGAGGTTGGCGATGAGGTTTCACTAGCAGGTACCGTCATCACGATTCTCCCCAGCGGGCGCGCCAGGGTGAGCATTCCCTCGTATGACCATCCTTATACGATTGATCCGCCACCCAAAAGTCCGGGCCGGAGACCGAGTGGTTCTTGTTGGGGACGTCACCCGCATCGATCGCGGAGCAAACAAACTCACTGTGCGGATTGACTGCGACGGGGTGATCACGGTCGACAAGTCGGCGATCACTCGGCTGAGAAAGCACCGCCGGACTTCAGCGGGTTGACACTACGGCGATACAACGGCCACGCTTGTCGGCGTAGGGAAGATGCAAGCGCACTTTGAACAGCCCAAGGGCGCGGCGCTGTCCAGCCGGATAATGGGCGGACGAACGGATAAGCCGGAGTTCGACGGCTAGCAAGTCCGATATGCGCCTATCGCGACCCCGCTTCACCTGCCGTCCAGCCGTTCGCGCATTCGCGATCGTCGCTCTCAACAGGCGGCGCGCCCGGCCAGGACGTCTCGCATGGGCGCGCTGTCGAAGGAGGCGCCCAGCAACATTTCGGGTGAAGGCCGCGGGCATCCGATCGATCGTAACCTTTCTCTGCAATGATCGCCTTGTCGCCGGCGATGGGCCTCCGGCTCTTACGCATTATGGAGATCACATGTTGGTCCCGGCACCCACAAGGAAGCCCGGAACGGGTGAAGTACAATTGTCGGTAAGCGCAAGGCGACGACAATCAGCGGCCCCGCTAACAATCGTGGTTGCGCCTTTGGGCATCATGGTTCAGACCGCTGGCGGATTAGAACTCTGCTGGCTTTGCGATCGGCTCATCGCTGCCGACAATCGGTGACCTATATAAAGGGGCATGTCCACACGCCGAAAAATCAATGCAACAGCGAAACTGATTGGAGAGTGGCCTTTAACCCCGGCTGCAACGCTTGGATCGTCCGTCAGAGCGAGGGGTATTTTCCTTGAAATACGCGCCCGCCTTCCAACGGAGTTCAGGAAACTGCTCCATATCGAGTCCCGCGTGCTTACCCTGCGCCTGTCTGAGGGCACCGAGAATGATGTGCAGGTGGTATTCGGGATCGTATCCAATGCACTGCAGAATATCGAAGACCTGCCCGTAATCCCCCGTGAAATCGAGGACATTCTGACGATCTCGACGGCCGAACGGCACCGCTGGCTGAAAGATGGTCGCTTGCAGAGCGCCGGGACGAAAACGGTGAAACTCCGCGGGCGGGCAAGGAACATCACCTTTCACGTGTTCGACCCGCAGCACGTGGAGGATGTGCTTGACCGCGACCTGGTTACGGTCTGGCGCGAACAGGACGCAGCGACAGCTGCAGAGAATAGGCGGCGAGCCGCGGGGAAGGCGGCTATGAAGCGTGCTCAAAGAAGCGGCCGCGGAACTGCAGCTTCAGTTGGCTATGGCCCCGATGAGAACTCGCACTCCAGTTTGCGCGGCTGGGAAGATTTTGAGAATGACGGACTCCTGCGCTGATAGGCCGGGCGCACAAGCAGGTTAGGACGTTTGCCTGCGCCGTGCGAGATGCGCAAGGAGGGCCGTCAAACGCATCGCGTTCAGGACCCGCTTCGCAGGGACACCGCCCTTGCGCGCCATCTCGACCCCCCAATGCATGTGGTCGAGCTCGCGGATCGAGTGAGCGTCCGGATTGATGCTGAAGATGCAGCCCTGATCGAGTGCCTTTTGATGCCAGCGCCAGTCGAGGTCGAGTCGCCAAGGATGTGCGTTGATTTCGACAGCGACGCCGTGTTTTGCACACGCTTTGAGGACTTTGTCGACGTCGAGATCATAACCGGGCCGGCGCAACAGCTGGCGACCGGTCATGTGCCCGAGGATTGTCGTCCGAGGATTTCCGATCGCCTCAATGATACGCTCCGTCTGTTCCTTCTTGGGCAACTTGAAGCGGCTGTGCACGCTCGCGACGACGAAATCGAACTGCTCCAAGATATGATTCGGGTAATCGAGCGAGCCATCCGCCAAGATGTCCGCCTCGATGCCCTTCAGTATGCGAAATTTTCCATTGTATGCCTTGTTCAGCCGGTCAGCTTCGCGGTGCTGTTCAGCAATCTCCTGCAACGAAAGGCCGCCTGCGTAGTGAGCGGACTGCGAATGATCGGCGACACCATAGTATTCGAAACCGCGCTTGCGCGTGGCTTCAGCCATTGGCTCAAGCGTTTCGGTGCCATCGGATGCGGTCGTGTGAGAATGCAGGATGCCATGCAGATCTTCATCCCGAATGAGGGCGGGTAGCTTCTGCTTTGCCGCTCGCTCAATCTCGTCCCTGCCTTCGCGCAATTCAGGTTCGATAAACTGCAAGTCTAGAGCTTGGTAGATTTCTTCTTCTGTCGCTGACGCGATCAGCTTTCTCCCGCGATGAAGCCCGTCGGCATTTAGGGTGAACCCCTTGTCGGCCGCGAACGTCTTCAGTTGCTCGAGGTGGTCTGCCGAACCGGTTGCCTCGAGCATGCGCGCGCCAAAGTGCTTCCTGTCCGTGACAACAAGCCTCAGGGTCGTATCCTCGATTCCAGTCGATTTTCTGGCCTGCGCTACCAGGGCGAAATCGGAAACGAGCTCGCAACCGCGCCGGAAGTCGCCTGCAATTTCGACGCGCGAAAACTCTGGATGCTCTTGCTTCACTGATATGACCGCATGTTCGAGAAGAGCGGCGGCCTTGTGCAGGTGAAGTTGCGTTTCGCCGCTTCGCACGATGGCCAGGTTCTGCAGGAGCTTTGTCTGAAGCGCGGCGCCGAGGCCTTTGACTGGGCGTATGCGGTCTTCTCTTGCTGCGGCCTCGAGCTCCGCCAGCGAGTTCACGCCGAGCGCCTGATGAAGCTTCAGTATCTTATCGGGACGAAGCCCGGGTATGGCAAACAGCTCCATCACGCCCGCTGGAACATCCTCGCGCAGCTTCTCAAGGCTTGGGTGCGTGCCGGTTTGGTAAAGCTTGGTCACGATGTCTGCGATCGCTTCACCGATCCCCGGGATCTTGGTGAGGGCGCCGGCGGCGATGATCCGATCAAGCGGCTGCGACAGCGCCGTCAGACTGTCTGCCGCGCGCAAGTACGCCTTTATGCGATAGGGATTGTCGCCGCGCATAGACGCCCGTTGTGCGTATTCCCTCAAAAGACTGGCGACGGTCCTCGGATTGATTTTTGCCATGGCTTCAGCCAAACGGAGGCCGATCTCCGCAGGTTCCAATCAGGCAAGGCCATGAGCGCCGCGTTGCCCTTTAAATCCCGGCTTTACTGCCTCTTCACGTACGCTACAGATTGGGCAAGGATTGGTCAGCGCGACCCCATCCAGCCAGAGCTTTGGAGGCTGCGCGTTTCTTTAATTCAGGAGCATCGCCCACGTGGAAATGAGAGGGCGCATCTATTGTCTTCATCTCCGCCCACGTGATCGGTGCCGCGACAGGAGCGCCCGGACGTGATCTCGCGCTGTAGGGCATGATCGCGGTCGCCCCGCGCTGATTGCGTAGATAGTCCACAAAGATGCGACCCTTGCGGCGCCTCTTTGACAACACGGCCGTGAAATGGGCCGGATCGCTCCGGGCGACCGCCTGCGCCAGGCGAGACGCAAAGTCCTTCACCTCTGGCCACTCGGCGCCAGGGGTGAGCGGCGCGATGACGTGCACTCCTTTGCCTCCCGTCAACATCGGGAAAGTCGTAAGCCCCAGCGATTTAAGGATAGCGCGGAACTGAAAGGCAGCGGCGCGGACGGCCTCAAAATCGAGGCCTTCATCGGGGTCGAGGTCGAAAACGAGGCGGTCAGCCTTTTCGACATCCTCGATCCGAGCCCCCCATCCATGCAGCTCGATCGTTCCCATCTGGACGCAAGTCATCAGTCCGTCGGCATCGTCGACATAGAGATATGGTTCCTCGTGCCCGTCCTTCTCCGTGATGCCGACGTGGTGGACTTTGTCGCCAAAGCTGCCGGCGTCGTGTTTTTGGAAGAAGCACTTCTTCGCGCGGCCCTGTGGGCATCGAACCAGACTGATCGGCCGGCTGCCAACCCAAGGAAGCATGATCGCCGCGACCGCTGCGTAATGGTCGGCGAGCTGTCCCTTGGTGATGTTGGACTCCGGATAGATGACGCGGTCACGGTTACTTATCGCGATGGCGGTTGTCGCAGACGCGGCGAGATCGGCTGCATGACGTTCAGTCTCGAGCACGACCGCCTCCGGCTTCTTGTCTTCGCGGAGACCAAGATAGCTCGGATGTCGTAACGTCCCTTCATTTGTCATTTCGGTGAAGGCAATCTCAGCGACCAGTTTCGGACGGAGCCAGTGTGCGCCGCGCACTTCGGCGCGTGGTGCGTCGACGGTGGCGGCCTTCTGCTCAAGCGGCGCCATGATCTTCAAGAGACGAAGAAGTTCAGCGGTATCGAAGCCGGTGCCGACTTTCCCGGCGTAACGCAGCTTGCCGCGGTCATGAACGCCAAGGATCAAGGACCGAAACGCGCGGACCTTGTCGGACGGCGTCCAGCCGACAATCACAAATTCCTGCCGCCTGATGCATTTGATCTTCAGCCAGCTTGCGCCGCGGGCCGCCACATAACTCGAATCCGCGAGCTTTGAGATGACGCCCTCAAGGCCGGCTGCGCAGAAGCGATCGAGCAGCTCTTCTCCGCGGCCGAGGATATGGTCGGAGTAACGAAGGACGGGATCTTTCGCAGGCAAGATCGCCTCCAGCTTCGCCTTGCGCTCAACAAGAGGAAGCCTTGTCAGATCTTCGCCGTCGAGCTGCAGCAGATCGAACGCATAAAAGTCGATAGTCGCCGGGGCACCCTTCAATGCATTTTGAAGCGCTTGGAAGTTAGATCTTCCTTCCGCATCGACAACCGCGGCCTCGCCGTCAATCAGGGCGGAGCGCACCTTGAGCTTGCGAGCCTCGGAGAGGATCGAGGGAAAACGGCTAGACCAGTCCAGGCCAGATCGTGTGTAGGCTCGCGCCTCGCCACCGCCGACGGCAACGAGAATACGGTAGCCGTCGTATTTCATCTCATGGATCCAACGATCGCCGGCAGGGACCGTGTCCACGAGCGTTGCGAGCTGGACCGGCCGGAAAGCGGGCGGCGCTAAAGTGAGCTCGTCACGAGCGGGCGACTTCGCTTGACTAGCGCTCGACGCATTGATTGCCTTACGCGACGTTGGCTTGACCACTCTGACCTAAACCATACTCAGAGACGAAACAGCGTTATCCGCCGTCCAACGCGCGACTACTTCTTTAGTTTCGCTTCCGACCGTGTTGAGCTTTTCGCGATCATTGCCGACCCGCTTGATTAGCGCCTCGGACTGAGGCCGTGCTTCCTGCCTCCGGCCCTTCCATTCCCGATTTTCGCGCACAGCTCACAGGCGATAATCAAGAGCAGGAACGTGCCCTCAACGCCGCCACAGCGATATCCGCATAGCGCCGTCGGGTCAGCTCCACCTCCTCTATTGGAAGATCGTCAAGGATTCCTTCGCGGCGGTCGCGGAGCACGGTCTCTAGGAAGCACACCTTCAAGGAGTCACCGAGGTAAAGAACGCCAAAACCGGTTGGCGTAAAGACGGCGTCGAGGATCGCTGAACCGGCTCGGCGACTTCCCGTACCCCAATGGATCAGGATAGGTGCTCCAGTAGATCCGACCGAACGTCCGACCCCGCGGTATGGTCTCGATTTCGAGCTTTGCGGCTGCGAAATCGGGTGGAGGTGGAACGCCGGGCATTCAGTCGAAATCGCCCCTGGCCATGCCTTCCGCCGCGGCCAACACCGAGGCGTCATCACCTTGCTGAAGGGCTCGAAGGCCCGTCCGCCCATCGAGGGTGCCATGGCGCGACGCCAGAAACCGATAGACGGCCCAGGCACTGTTGCCCAACATGGCATGCAGCGCCGGCAATGCGCCGAAGGGACGACCGTCCTTGTCGAGTTGCCAGACAGGAAAGCGGAAACCGCGTTTGGCGCCATCGATCCCGAGCACCTGCCCGCTTTGCCGCTTGGCGTTGACCGTCACCCGCGATGTGCCGAGCAGCTTGGCAAAGGCATCCGCGCTCAGCATGCCCTCGCCGGCGACAATTTCGGCAACACGCTTGCGGCCACGCGCGCGCGCTCCGGCAAGAGCCGCCTCAAGTTCGGCATCGGGCATGCCCGTGTCCTCGACGGGAAAGGTGTCGTCTGAAGCGATCGGTTGCTCTTCGACTGGCGTGATCGTCTGCGCATCAGCCGCCGGATCGACCTCTACCCGGAACGATACGCGGTGGCCGATCTTCCGGCTGCGTGCGATCGCTTCCTGATAGCGTTCGAGCAATACCTTCTTGAAGTCTGCCTGTGCCGGAAGCTTTGTGGTGAAGCTCAGGGTGGCGACTCCCGCATGCGACGCGGACCCGCTATGATTGCTTGGTTTTGGAGCGGCCATGAAGAACCTCCTGCTGTCACCAATATGGTTACAGATCGCAAGTTCGTCAAGTTGGATAACTTCGTAAGGGAGAGAACCTTGCGTTGCGGACTACACAATTCCCCACGCTCGAAACCTTCCTCTGCCCGTCATCTCGCGCAGCCCGAGCTCGCCGACCAGATTGAGCGCCCCCTGTTTTGTCACTTTTAGCCGCTCCTGGATCATGCCTGCCGAGACGAGTGGCCGCGACAGCACGAGTTCGACCTCGGACAGTTTGGAGCTGGTGCGGCGGTCGCGGAGTTTTCGCTCCATCTGGCCTTTTGCCAGCACCAGCCGATCGTGTTCCTTCAGGCCGACCAGCGCGGCGTCGTGGATAGCATAAAGGCAGGCCAGCAACCGGTCCGACCGGTTGCGCGCCCGCCGCCGCTCGCGCGGGATGTTTTTGGCACCGAGATCAAGCAGGCCAGATGGTTGGCGGCAAGGCCTTCCTGCCGCAGCAGCGCGGCAACAAGCAGCGGCCCGAGCCAAACTCCATGCTGAAGCACCTCGATGTCCGCCCAGGCTTCGAGCAGGATCGCCGCGCGCAACACCGCCGGCAACTCCCGCGTTTCCGCGATAACGTCCTGCCATTCGGCCAGCCGTTCTTCTTCATTCCAGTCAAGATCGTAGATCAGGCCGTTTTGCGGCTCCGGCCGGTGACGAAGTGACATCTCCTCTCTTCGAGCAGGCACGTCGGCGCCGCTCAGAATCTTCGACGAGCGTGCCAGGACAGCATCGATCTCGGCAAACTCCTCAGCCAGAAGCTCGTCCTCAATATCGTCCCGAACATCGGCTTCAACGACGCTGTTTCCACCCCCCTGCCCTTCCCGGTTTTTTTGTTCCGCCTCCGACATGGCGCCACCCCGGCCGGTCAGGGCCAAAAAACCGTCACGGCTGAGCGCCCAGTCCGGCTTCTGCGAAAAAATTCGCCGGCGGGTTCGCAGCACAGCATGGGCCCGGGTGAGCTCATGGGTCGGCGTCCGAATGTCCATATGGGCGTCGTGCAGGACCAGGTCCTCAAGATGGGCGAGCTCGCCCTCGATCCACAGCGCGGCGGCTGCGTCGGCGAAGTGCTGGCGCTCGACAAAACCGTCGCGGACGGGGGAACGCGCCAGTCGCTCATCAAGCCGCGCCAAAGCCTCGGTCGCCTTCGCGACGGGCGCGATGAGGGTGTCGAGGGACAAAAGACCGATGTCGTAAGCCATTGTTTTCATGATGCCTGATTCGCGTTAGTCAAGCTATCCGGCTGTTAAGTTGACTTGCAGGGGATTTTCTCTGGCGGCTTTTTCACTATCGATAATGACCTCTTATCGATACTTAATCGTTACACTCAGGCAGCCCAGTTCCAAGTTCGTTTGCTTTCTCCCTCCGAGCCCACGATGCGGCGATCCCTTCGCAGGTCAGAAGCAGCAACTGGTATACTGCTCGTTGCGCAAGCTCCGGCAAACTCGCAACCCGGGCGCCCCGCGGCGTGGTCGTTGCGCAGTTAAGATCATAGACGACCGCGCGACTTCCCCCTCGCGTGCTAGGCACCTGCGGCTTCCTTCATGCGCGCCAGATGCTCCACGGCAGATCTGTTCAGCGCACTTGTGCAGTGCCGTCCGTTCTCCCAGCCAGACGAGCGCTTCCTCACTGATCCAGTAATGTTTGGAATAGCGGGCCTTAACACAGTGAAGACGGTTGACGAGGAAAGCGAAACCGACGGGTGCGCGTAGGCCGTCTTCCATGATCGCGGAATTACCTGAATCACCAAGTTCGGTACTATCCACCGCGGCGGACCCCAACCCGCCCGGCCGGCGCCTATTCAGGCAAACTACCCCAACGCCCCCCCAGCGGCGCCGGCCACCTTCCCCGCTAGGCGAGCGCTTCAGTTCCTCGGCAGCTTGTGGATCTCCAACCTGACCGGGCCGCCTCTGTCACAGCTCGTACAGAACAGGGCCCTTTCGACCGTGCTGAACAGCGCATCTTTGCCATAGCGCCGGACCAGGCCAGCGGCCTTCACCTCGGCATGATGTGAGCAGTTTTTGCACCAGGCGCGCAGCGTGTGCCATTCGCGCAGATCGCCAAGCGATACGAAAGCGCCACTTCGACATTGCCCCTGATGGCATTGGAGGGGCACATCCGATGCGCCGCCGATACAAGCGATCTATGCGCGACATCCGCTGTCGGGCCGCGGCGCCGAGGACGATTCGATCCAAAGGGCGTACCAGCGCTCTATTCTTCGCTATCGGGGGTGACGGCGCTGAGGGAAGCCAATCAGGCGGCAGCCTTCAGCCGACCACCCTGCTTGCCTATGACGCCGAGATTGAGGGCATATTTGATAGCCGGGATGAGGACGCCCTGAAAGCTGAAGGGATGGATCCCGCCGCCCTTGCCCACATGACTTGCAAAGGCCCTGTCATGGGCGTCGAACACCATCTCCTGCGTCTCGCGCGGATAGGCCCTGACGAACATCATGCGGCTGTGGCAGAGCCGGACATGGGCGACCTTCACGGTCACCGTCACGCCGTTGATCAGGACGATCTCGTGGCTCCAGTCGAACTGGTAGGCCTCGCCCGGCGCGAAGAACAGCGGCACATAGGCGTCCGCCGTCGCCGACCCCTGCGCCTTCGCCCAGCTCTTCGCGTGGCGGCGGACGGCGTCATAGCCACCCTCGTAGCCGAGACCAAAGCTCTTCGTAAATCCGGATCAGTGTCAGTTGCTCGCGCGCCGCCTTGCCACGGTTGCCATTCAAAAACCCGTCGAGCTGATCCTGCCACGGACCGATCTTCGGCTTGGGCTGCCGGTCGCGTTCGTAGGAGAACGATGTCTCATTGGATCTGAGAATCTTGCGGACGGTGTTCCGCGACACAGGCAACTCGCGGCAAATCCGCTTGAGCGACCATCCCTTCACATGGAAGGCGCGCCGAACCCGGGCAATCGTATCCACCGACTTCATCCCCACACCATCCGCTCGCCACGACGAGCCGATGGTCGCAAATCAAAGCATCAGGGGGGGGCAAAATTGGACGCCGATTCCCCGGCTTATGGGGTCAATTTTGGCTCTGACGCACTTTTGGTGATGATTGAACCTTAACCAGCACCGATGACGCGGGCCTGAAGCAGGTCGAGCTTTCCTCGGCCGTACATTTGGCGT
>NZ_JAMYSW010000042.1:0-16095 GCF_040322135.1 Mesorhizobium sp. M0189 | reverse complement strand
ATCGGTCGAGCGGCGAAGTGCCGCCCACAAGCTTGGTGCCTAGAAAAGCCTCCGCCAAGCTCAACTGGCCCGTCTGCTTCACTGCCATCGCGATTCCCTCAGAGCGTCCACCTCAGAGAATCACAATCAGCGAATTACGCAACAGGCCCACAAGGGGAGAAGGAAAGAGGTGTCGCTACAGCAGCCCCGCCTGCTCGGCCTCGCGGCGCAGATTCTGGCGTGGCCTTGGGCCGATCTGCTGGATGACCAGCCCGGCGGCCAGCGAGCCGAGATCACCGCACTGCTTCAGGCCGCGGCCTTGCGTGTAGCCGTAGAGGAAGCCGGCGGCGTAGAGGTCGCCGGCGCCTGTCGTGTCGACCAGCTCGCGAATCCCGGTCGCCTCGATGGTGACGGTCTCGTCGCGGCGCACGATGACCGAGCCCTTTTCCGAACGGGTGACAATGGCGATCTTGCAGTCCCTGCGGATGTGCGCCAGCGCCTCGTCGAAGGACGCGGTCTGGTAGAGCGACTTGATCTCGTGGCTGTTGGCAAAGACGATATCCACGGTGCCGGAGCGCATCAGGTCGAGGAATTCGTCGCGGTAACGGTCGACGCAGAACGAGTCCGACAATGTCATCGATACTTCGCGCCCGGCGGCATGGGCGAACTTCGCCGTCTGCCGGAACGCTTCCTTGGCGCGCGGCGGGTCCCACAGATAGCCCTCGAAATAGGTGACGGCGGCGCCCGACGCCTTGTCGGCCTCAACATCCTCCGGGCCGAGCTCGACGCAGGCGCCGAGATAGGTGTTCATCGAGCGCTCGCCGTCCGGCGTGACGAAGATCATCGAGCGCGCCGTCGGCGGTTCGCCATCGAGCGGTTTTGTGTCGAAGGCGACGCCCTGGGCATGCATGTCATGCGCGTAGATTTTGCCGAGCGCGTCGTTGGAGACCTTGCCGAAGAAAGCGGCGCGACCGCCGAAGGAGGCGACGCCCGCCGCCGTGTTGCCGGCGCTGCCGCCCGAGGCTTCAATGGCCGGGCCCATGCGGCTGTAGAGCAGTTCGGCGCGCCTCGTGTCGATCAAATTCATCGCGCCCTTGATGATGCCGTTGGTCTCCAGGAACGCCTCATCGCACTGGGCGATGATGTCGACGATGGCATTTCCGATACAAAGCACGTCATAGTCCGGCATCAATTCATGTCTCCGCCAAAAACCCACCGGCTTTCTGCCATGCCGGGCGCGGGCGGGTCTAGCGGTTTGATGCGGCTTTGCCTAGTCGACAATGCGGCGATCCGACGAATGTCAGCATAGCCACCATCGTTGGATGGCGGCCGAAGCATTTCTCGCGTGCCTGGCTTACAAGCATGGCTGAGATGAGCGATGCCCAGAGGTCCCCGCCGGCCATGTCTATGAAAACCGACACGAGGATCGAGCTGGTGCTGCTCGTCGTGTTGGCAGTGCTCTGGGGTGCATCCTACAGCTTCATCAAGATCGGCGTTGCGACGATCCCGCCGGTGACGCTGATCGCCGCGCGAACCCTGATCGCGGGTGGCATCCTGCTTGCCCTGATCCGCTGGCGCGGGCTGACCTTGCCGGGTGATGCCACAAGCTGGCGCCGGTTTGCATTCCAGGCATGCCTCAACAGCGTCGTGCCGTTCACGCTGATCGCTTGGGCCGAGCGCTCGCTGGATGCCGGGCTGGCCACGATCCTGAATGCGACCTCGCCGATCTTTACCTTCTTGCTGACCGCCCTCATCACCCGCCACGAACCGTCGACCATGCGCAAGCTGTTTGGCGTCGCGGCGGGAATAGCCGGAATATGCCTCGTTGTCGGCGCCCCGGCGCTTGGCGGCCTCGGACAGCAATTGTTACCGCAACTTGCCGTGATCGCGGCGACGATCTGCTATGCCGGCGCGGCCGTTTTCGGCCGCGGCTTCAGGGGGCTCGACCCGATGGTGCCGGCCGCCGGTTCGATGCTCTGCGGCGCCGCGATGCTGATCCCCTTGAGCCTTGCGTTCGACCAGCCATGGACCTTGGCGCCGTCGACAGCTTCGATCCTTGCGCTGCTCGGGCTTTCGGTGTTTTCAACCGCGCTGGCCTTTTGCATCTATTTCCGTCTCCTCCACACGCTGGGCTCCGTCGGCACCACCTCGCAAGCCTATCTGCGGGTGCCGATCGGCGTTGCTATCGGAGCCGTGTTCCTTGGCGAAAGCCTTGGTCCGAGCGCGTGGTGGGGAATGGCCCTGGTCGTCGTCGGCGTGGCGGCGATGACCATTCCCCAGGCGAAGGTCGCGCGCTAGGGCACTTGCGGCCTGCGCTGTCGCCGCCTATTCCGGAGATCTCAGCCACGAGCACGTTTGACATGGAATTGGAAACGCCGTGATCCTCGACGCCGCCCGCGCCGCCTTGAGCCGGCTGTTCTCGCCCGAATTCCGTTCCGTGTTCGTGAAGACGCTGGGGCTGACCTTGCTGGCGCTGGCGGCACTTTGGTTCGGGATCAAGGGCCTGTTCGACTGGCTGGCCTGGCCATGGATCGATGCATGGCTGCCCAGCCTGCCCTCCTGGGCCGGATGGCTGGGCGCCGTCGTCGCCGGCATCGGCCTTGCGCTGGGCTTGGCGCTGCTCATCGCGCCGGTGACGGCGATCATCGCCGGCCTGTTCCTCGACGACGTCGCCGAAGTCGTCGAGCGCACCGACTATCCCAACGATCCGCCCGGCCGCGCAGTGCCGGCGCTGCGCTCGCTGGTGCTGGCGATCAGGTTCTTCGGCGTCGTCATCCTCGGCAACATCGTCGCCCTGCTGCTTCTGCTGGTGCCAGGCATCAATATCGCCGCCTTCTTCGTCGTCAACGGTTATCTGCTCGGGCGCGAGTTCTTCGAGTTCGCCGCCATGCGCTTTCGCCCGGAGGCCGAGGCCAAGGCGCTGCGCAGGAAGCACGCGGTCACCGTGTTCCTGGCCGGGCTGGTTGTCGCCGCCTTCCTCGCCGTGCCGCTGCTCAACCTTCTGACGCCGCTGTTCGCCGCCGCCTTGATGGTGCACCTGCACAAGGCGATCTCGGCGCGGGATGATGCTTAGCGCAGCAGAAAGCCGCGCCCCAGTTCGTCGTCGTCCTCGACAATGAATTCGGCCCGCCCTGAGTAGTAAGCGCGGCCGCCGACGCGGGCGATGATGGCGTCATGCGGCCCGGCTTTGGCCGTGCGTACGACCGCGCCGGAAAAGCGCGAGCCGGCGATGCTCTCGAACAGCCGTGTCCGGCCAATCTCGATCTGGCCCTTGGCGTGCATGGCCGCCAGCCGCGCGGTGACGCCCGAGCCGGTCGGCGAACGGTCGACCTCGGCTTCGGCGAAAACGCAGATGTTTTTGGTCGGCGTATCGGAGATCGCATCCTGTCCGTCGGTCAGGATGGTGCCGTAGAGAAAGGCGAGATCGGCATGGTCGGGATGCGACAGCGGCAATTCGGCCTTGAGCTTATTGGTCAGCGCCGTCGCTGCATCGACGAAATCGCGCACCCGGTTCCTGCCGAATTCCAGCCCGAACTGGCGGCAGTCGGCCAGCGCATAGAAGGCGCCGCCATAGGCGATGTCGAAGCCGACTGCGCCGTAGCCCGGCAGCTCGATCCGCTGGTCGCGGGCAAACAGAAACGCCGGCACGCTTTCGAATGACACCGCACCGGCCTTGCCATCCCTTACCTCGACCGCAGCCGAAATCAGCCCGCATGGCGCCTCGATGTTGACCGTCGTCAGCGGCTCGCGTGGCGCCACCAGCCGCTCGTCGACGGCATAGCGGCCGAGCGCGACGATGGCGTGGCCGCACATCGTCGAATAGCCCTCATTGTGCATGAACAGCACCGCGAGGTCGGCGCCCGGCAGGTCAGGCTCCACCAGCAGCGCGCCATACATGTCGTAATGGCCGCGCGGCTCGAACATCAGGATCTTTCTGAGATGATCGAGATGGTCGCGCACATAGGCACGCCTTTCGAGAATCGTGCCCTTGGGAATGTCGGGGTAGCCGCCGGTGACGATCCGCAGTGGCTCGCCGCCGGTGTGCATGTCGACGACGGTGAGCGTCATTCGCCGGGGCCTACCTAGGCTGAAGATTTGGCAAACAGCGCCTGCAGCTTGCCGAACGGCATGGCGGCGCGGGTGAAGCCGAACGTGCCGTCCTGCTGGATCTCGCGCGCCGCGGTCTCCAGCATGCCGAAGGCGAAATTGGTGAGCCATGGGCCGAGCGAGACGCGCTTTACCCCCGCCATGGCCAGGTCGGCGATGGTGAAGCCAGGCCTGGCCATGACGTTGACCGGCCTGGTCAGCGCCGAGCAGACGGTCCGCACCGTCTCGATGTCGCTCAGCCCTGGTGCATAGAGCACGTCGGCGCCGGCTTTCTCGAACGCCTGCAGCCGCTTGATCGTATCGTCGAGGTCGGGCTTGCCCCACAGGAAATTCTCGGCCCGCGCGGTGAAGACGAAATCGCGTTTCAGCGCCCGTGCCGCTTCCGCCGCCGCCGCGACGCGCTCGACCGCATGCGAAAAATCATAGATCGGCTTGTCGGGCTCGCCGGTATGGTCCTCGATCGAGCAGCCGGCGAGGCCAGCCGCCTCGGCGGCGAAGATCGTCTCGCCGGCACTTGTCGCGCTGTCGCCCTTGCCCTTTTCGAGATCCGCCGAAACCGGCAGCCCGGTCGCCGCCGACACTTCACGGCAATGGTGGATCATCGCCTCGAACGTCACCGCGCCATCGGGCAGGCCGCGCGAAAAGGCAAAACCGGCGCTGGTCGTCGCCAGCGCCTTGAAGCCGAACGAGGCCAAAAGCTTGGTCGTGCCGACGTCCCAGGAATTGGCCATGACGAAGATCGAGGCATGCAGGTCGCGAAAAATCTTGCCCTTATCCATGGATGCTCCCCTCCAGTGCAGAATGTGAGGCAAATTCTAGCCCGGCGGAACGCGCCGGGCAAACAAATGCGGTTGGCTCAGAAGCGTTTGGCGTTCTCTTCTGCCAATCGGTCCAGCGCGTCGGAATCCTTGACGTAGTGCGAAGCGTTTTTGTCCCAATGATAGGTGACGGAAATGTTGCGCGAAGACGCCGCTGGCGGCTGCTGGCCGTCGCAGCTTTCTTCGCCCGGTACCGTCGCGTCGGTCACCGTAACCTTGATGGCTGCATAGGGCTGGCCGTCAGCAATCGCCTGGAACGCCGCATTCTGCGTCCTTCGGTTGGTGCAGAGGTTTTCGTCGAACGTATAGATCATGTCGATCAGCTCGAACCTGTCGCTGCGGACCATGATCAGCGGCGTGATCCCATAGCCCTGACTCGAATTGAAATGCGTGCTCATGCTGATGATGGCGTCGTCACCAGGCCCGATCGGCAGCTTGCCCGGATCGCGAAGATAGGTGATGCGGTCGACAGCGACATTGACCGCGTCGAGCAGGGCCGGCTTGCCGGTGATGTCGTAGAGTGCCAGCACCGCATAGCCCTCGGCACTGTCAGGCGAGTCGCCGAGGTCGAACAGCATGGTCAGCCGCTCCTTGCCGCCGGCCTTGATGCCGAGCACGCCGGCGTTGGAAAGACCCGACGTCGCCGGCGGCGAGCCGTCGTAGTCCGGACCAGCGATGTGGCGCATCTCGATCGGCATCGAACCCCGGAAAAAGCCGTCCTTGTCCGCGGCCAGATCGGGAATGACCATCCTGGCGAGATCGAGATAGGTGACATCGCCGTGGCCGGAGACGGCGCTGCCGAGCTCCGGGAAGCTGACGGCCTCCGCTCTGCCCGTCCAAAGACAAGGCAGCAGCAGGCAGGCAAAGATGAAACGAAGCAGGGAGAAGGTCATGCGCGCGCTCGTTATGTCGGGCGCGCGCAAGCTAGAGCATTTTGCGGCCAAGGGGAAACACCTGGCGTTGCCTCACTATGTTGGCTTGGCTTGGCTCGCCAGGGTCTGCTGGAAAACCGGCACCAGGTGATCCATGGCGGCTGCGAGCCACGCGCCGAGTTCGTCGGGCAGAGTGTCATGGATCCAGACCAGGCGGCTCCGGCCCTCGCCCTCGGCAAAGACCTGCATGGAAGTGTTATCGTGGGTGACCTCGTCGCCGAGCCATCCCCACACGATCCGCCGGCTCTGCTCGTCGCGAGCGATGAGCCGCTCTCGCACAATCTTGCCGTCGGCGAACATAAGGGCCCGCACGTCGCCCTCCTCCACCCGGCAGTCGACGAAAACGCCTGGGGCTATCCGTTGGGCGCCGCCGGCGAAGTCGCCGACCGTCGCCCATACGCTTTCCGGTGGAGCATCTACGATGATTTCCCTGACTATCGAAGCCATGTTCACTTTTCCTCCGCTGGTGGGTAGACCTGTCTGTCTACATATGGATGTATACAGACCTGTCTGCTATATAGTCAAGGCATGTCCGCAGCCCGAATCAACGATCGTCCAGAAAGTCTTGCGCGCCGTCGTATCCTCGATACGGCGACCGCGCTGTTTTCTCTGGAGGGGGTGCGCGCAGTCGGCATCGACCGCATCATCGCCGAGGCCGGCGTTGCCAAGGCGACGTTCTATCATCACTTCGCGGCCAAGGACGATCTCGTCCGCGCTTACATCGAGGAGCTCAGCAAGGGGGGACGGGCGGCGATCGCGAAGCTTGACCGGCGGCCGCCTCGCCAGATGATCCTTGCCATATTCGATCTCATCGCCGACGCGGCGGATCAGCCGGGCTACCGCGGCTGCCCCTTCCAGAACGCCGCTGCCGAATACCCCGATCCCAGCAGCCCGGTTCGCCAGGCGATCGATAAGCATCGTCACTGGAAGTGGGGCATCCTAAGGGATCTGCTGATCGCGGACGCAAATCGCGATCCGGACCGCACTGCGGACGCGCTAACGGCGGCGGCCGACGGCCTCCTTGTCGTCAGTCATCTCGACAGGCCGGCCAATCTGCGCAGTCTCATACGCGACACGGTCGACCGAGTACTTGGAGCGTCACGCCCGGTCTGAGATCGAGCGCGTACAGCCTGCGCAAAGGCGATTAGTGGATCGGCACCAGCCCGGCCAGTTCACGCATGTCGTCGAACAGGATGCCGCCGGCTTCGCTCAGTCCGTCGCGGTCGGAAAGCGGGTCGCCGTGATAGGAATAGACGCGCATGCCGGCGGCGATGCCGGCTGCCGTCCCGGCGACGCTGTCCTCGATGACGATGCAATCGGCGGGCGCGAAGCCCATCGTCGCTGCCGCATGCAGGAAGAGGTCGGGGAACGGCTTGCCACGCGAGACCATGGTCGAGCTGAACAGCGCATGCTCGAACAGCGGCAGCAGCCCGGTCTGACCGAGTGTGATGTGCATTTTCGATACCCGTGCCGACGAGGCGACGCAGGTGGCGATGCCGGCGGCGTGCACGGTTTCGATGAACTCGCGAACGTAGGGGATGGCCTCGACGCCATGCGCGAACAGGTCCGGCAGGCCGGCGTTCCAGCGCTCGACAAAATCGGCGCCGAGGCTGACGCCGGTCGCCTCGACTTCCTTCTGCACCGAGACCATGCTGCGGCCGGAGAAATTCTTGCGGCAATATTCGAAGCTGGCCGGAAAGCCTGCCGCGCTCAACCATTCGGCGAGGCGCCGGTTGGCCAGGTTCTCGGTGTCGACCAGAACCCCGTCGCAATCGAAGATGACGAGCTTGGGGATCTTCATTTCGCCGCGCTCATCAGGCCGTGCCGGTCGATCCGAAGCCACCGGAGCCGCGCGTTGTGCCGCCGGCCAATGTGCGCTCCTCGACGGTCGCCTGCGTCACCGGGGCGAAGACGATCTGGGCAATCCGCATGCCGCGCGTTACCGCGAAATCCTCGTCGCCGAGATTGATCAGCAGCACCTTGACCTCGCCGCGATAGTCGCTGTCGATGGTGCCGGGCGTGTTGAGGCAGGTGAGCCCATGCTTGAAGGCGAGGCCCGAACGCGGCCGGACCTGGCCTTCGACGCCCTCGGGAATTTCCAGGACCAGGCCGGTCGGCACCAGCGCGCGCTTTCCCGGCAGGATTAAGAGCGGCCTGTCGTCCGGGACGGCGGCGCGCAGGTCCATGCCGGCGGCGCCCGAGCTCTCATAGGCGGGAAGCGGCAATCCCTCGCCATGCGGCAGCCTGACGAAGCCGACAGCCGGACCGATGACGGAGGTGGGATAAAGTGCTGCGCGCATAAGGCTGATCCTATCGTCGCGAACGCCGGTCCAGTCAACTCGGCGACAATGCTATCAACGGCTTTCTTTCAGCGCAGTTCCGCCTCAGCGCAGTTCCATCGGAACGATCGTGGTCTCCTTGATCTCTTCCATGACGAACGAGGCCGAAACGTCCGACAACGCCACCTTGGCGATCAACCGCTGATAGAGCCGGTCATAGGCTTTGACGTCGGCGACACGGGCGCGCAAGACATAGTCGAGATCGCCGGACATGCGGTAGGCGCCGGTGATCTCGGCAAAGCCGGTCACCGCCGCCCGGAATTTTTGCAGCCAGTCGGGATCGTGATTCGAGGTGCGGATCAGGATGAACACGGAAAGGCCGAGCCCGAGCTTGTCGGCGTCGACCAGCGCCACGCGGCCGGTGATGACGCCGTCTTCCTCCAGCCGCTTGACCCGGCGCCAGCAGGCATTGCGCGACAGCGATATTCTTGCCGAGAGCTGGTCGACGGACAGCGTGCCGTCGCGCTGCAGCTCGGCCAGCAATCTCCGGTCTATTTCGTCGATTTCCGGCGTCATGTGGGATGTTTGTCCCAAAATTCAGCCTTTCACAAGGACAATTTGGGACCGATGAACCGAACACCCATGCCAGGATATTCATCGTCGGCTCTTCATGCTGGCAGGAGGGACCGACATGACCGCACGGCTCGCAAGACTTTTCACCTCTCACCCGGCTGCGGTCGGCGAGAGTTATTTCGGCCATATGGCTTTCGCCGCATGGTTCTCGTCGCGATTGTTCATGGCGGCTTTTGCCGCGCTCATTCATGCTTTCTTGCCGTTTCTGTTCGAGACCACGGCAAGCGGCATCATCCGTGAGCTCTACGAGCGGACGCATAACAGGGGACGTTAGGCGCTATGTGCCGGTGGGCCGCCTATCTCGGCGAAGCCGTCTTTCTCGAAGACATCGTCACGGCGCCCACTCGCTGATCGCCCAGAGCCACTGCGCCCAGGAAGCCAAATCGCCGACCAATGGCGATGGTTTTGGCTTGGCCTGGTATGGCGACCGACCGGAGCCCGGCCTCTATCGCGACATCCTGCCGGCCTGGTCGGACCCCAATCTGAAAAGCCTGTGCCGGCAGATCAAGTCAGGCCTGTTCCTCGCCCATGTCCGTGCTTCGACCGGTGGCGCCACCAGCCGCATGAACTGTCATCCGTTCATTTCGGGCCGCTGGTCGTTCATGCACAATGGCCAGATCGGCGGCTTCGAAAAGATCCGTCGCGCGCTGGAGAATTCGCTCTCCGACGCCGCCTTCGACCAGCGTGAGGGCGCCACGGATTCGGAACTGTTCTTTCTGATGATGACCGAAGAGGACCTGGCAGGTGATCCGCAGGGCGCCGTATCGCGCGCCACCAGCCGCGTCATCGACGCCTCGCGCCGCGGCGGCTTCGAGCCGGCGCTGAAATTGACGGCGGCTTTTTCCGACGGACAATCGCTTTACGCGGTGCGCTATACGAGCGACGGCCACGCGCCGACGCTCTACACGTCCGCCTTCCGCAATGGCGGAGGCCGTTGCGTCGTGTCGGAACCCTTCGACCGCGACGGCAGCGACTGGCAGGCGATTCCGCCCTCGAGCTTCGTCACCATCGGCAGAGACGGCATGAGCATTCGTCCGTTTGTGCCCGCCGCGGCAAAGCTGGCGCTGGCCGTGTAGATTCCTCGCTACGCGTCGCAGGACAGCGTCGATTGCAACAGGCAGCGCAATTCCGATCAAGCACCGCCTGTCCTCGAATGCTGAACTCGGCTTGAAGACGCGCCGTTGCCCGCCATTTGGTGAGGCTGGCGCCGCTGGCAAGCCGGAGTATTGGTCATGGACCTCGCCTTTTCCTCCGCCACAGAATTGGTTGCCGCCATTCGTGACCGCAAGATTTCCGCTGTGGAAGCGCTGGACGCGCATCTGGCGCAGATCGACAGGCACAATGAGGCGGTCAATGCCGTCGTAACCCTCGATCGGGAAGGTGCGCGGCAGCGCGCCGGCAAGGCCGACGAAGCGCAGGCGCGCGGCGAAGCCCTTGGGCCGCTGCACGGCGTGCCGTTCACACTGAAGGACACGCACGAAACCGCGGGCATGAGAACCACTGTCGGCTTCCCGGCCTTCGCCGACTATGCCGCGAGGGCAGACAGTCCAGTCGTTGCACGGCTGAAGGCGGCAGGCGGCATATTGGTGGGCAAGACGAACGTGGCGACAATGCTTAGTGACTGGCAGTCGAGCAATCCGCTGTTCGGCCGTACCGGCAATCCTTGGGACCTCCAGCGCACCGCCGGCGGCTCCAGTGGCGGTGCGGCGGCGGCGCTCAGCGCTGGAATGACGCCGTTCGAGGTCGGCACCGACATGCAGGATTCGATCCGGCTGCCCGCTGCCTTTTGCGGCGTCTACGGCCTCAAGCCGACCGAGCACCGCGTCTCGCTCGCCGGCGCCTTCCCCGATCCAGGCGGCGCGCCGCGCAGCGTCCGGCGGATCTCCTGCCTCGGACCGATGGCGCGCAGCGTCGAAGACCTGGTACTGATCTACCGCCTCATTGCCGGGCCGGATGGAAGCGACACCGACCTTGCGCCGGTACCGGTCGAAAGCATGCCGGAGTTGGATCTCAGGAATTTGCGCATCGCCATCGCGCCGTCCTTTCCGGGCTTTCCGGTGGTCGGCGAGATCAGCGCGGTGGTCGAAAGTCTGGCAAAAGAGCTTCAGGCCGCGGGCGCCATCGTCGAGGAAGCCAAATTGCCGGAGCTCGACCTGCACGACGACCTGGAGCAGGGCGGCGTCCTGATCGGCATGATGCTGGAGGCGGCGCAGCCCGAACCACCGGAGAAGCCGACGCCGGTCTCGCGCTGGTTCGAGGCGCTCGCCCGCCGCGACCGCTCCATCCTGGCGTGGGATCGGTTCTTCGACGGTTGCGACGCCTTGCTGTGCCCGGTCGCAATGGTCACCGCCTTCCCGCATTGCGAGCCGGGAACGCCGATCGAGGTCGACGATAGCGAGCAAAGCTACTGGATGCTGCCGGCCTATGGCGCGGTGTTCAACTACAGCGGCCATCCCGCACTGTCGCTGCCCCGCGGACAGGACAGCAATGGCCTGCCCATCGGACTACAGCTTGTTGGCAAACGCTGGTCGGAGTCGCGCCTGCTCGGGATCGCCAGGGCAATCGAGCCGCTGGCCGGCGGCTTTCGCCGCCCGCCCGGTTATTGAGTAAACCGCGCCAGCCCGTAGGGATCAAGCAGCGGATCGCGATCGCCGTCGAGGATCTCGCGGGCGGCGAACAGGCCGACGGCCGGTGCCAGCGTGATGCCGGAATGCATAACGGCGACGTAGACGCCGCCCCCGCCTTCGGCGCGGCCGATGATCGGAAAGCCGTCGACCGGCGTCGGCCGGTAGCCAATGGTGTGGAAATCGAGTTCCAGCCCATCTGCGCCGCGCAGCATGGCCTTCATCGCCGCAAACAGGTCGCGGGCGGTCGCCGCGGCATCCATGCCGGGATCGGCGCCGCCGAAATCCGAGCCGGCGATGATGCGGCCTTCCGCGGTCTGGCGCATATGCAGTCGGTCGCCGATCACCAGGCCGTTGAGCAGCTTTTGGTAGGGGCGCGAATGCACGATCAGGCCGGGCGGTGTCCCGATCGGCAGTTCTATCCCGGCTGTTGCCGCTAGTGCCGGAGAGCCGGCTCCGGCCGCGATCACCACCTCGTCGGCAACAATCCGCCCGGCGGATGTGTCGACACCGGAGACCTGGCCGTTGGCCCGCACAAGCGCGGTCGCGGTAACTCCTGTCAGCAGCCGCGCGCCGCGCCGTTCGACGTCGGCCAGCAGTGCTTGCGTGGCGGCGACCGGCTCGGCGACACCTTCCTCGGCGACATAAAGGGCGAAATCGGGAAGTTCGGTCAGATTGGGCTCGATGCGCGCAGCTCCGGCACGGTCGACACGCTCGATGCCGTAGCCCCAGGCGGAGTGCTCGGCCGCATAGGCCTCAAGTTCGGGACGTGGCAGGTCCCAGCACAGGCCGCCGCACCATTGCAACGGGATGCCGGGCACCTCGTTCGCCAGTCGCGTCCATTCGGCCATCGACCGAATGCGCAGCCGGAAATAGGGCTCCGGATTGCCCCAGCTGGCATTGATCCAGGCAAAGGAATTCGGCGTCGCGACGCCGCCGGCGCCGCTGCCGGCAATGACCGTCACCTTTGCTCCGGCCTTGGTCAGGTGCCAAGCGATGGAGGCGCCCATGATGCCGGCGCCGGTGACAATCACTTCTTTCGCCTCTGTCATGCTTCACTCCTCGTTCCAACGCCACCACCGCGATGCCATTGCCCGTGGGTTCTGCCAAGAGCGCGCGGTATCAAATATGCTTCTTGACTTTAATACGTACGTACGTATTGTATCGATATGGCCAGACATTCACTTCGCGAAAAACTTCTCGACGCCGGTTTCAAAACCATCTGGAATTCCGGCTATTCGTCCGCCGGCGTACGCGACATCGTCGCCGCGGCCGATGCCCGCCCGGGGTCCTTCACCAATCATTTTGCCTCCAAGGAGGCGTTCACCGGCGAGGTGCTGGACCGCTATTTCGCCTATGTGAGCGGCTTGGTGGAGCAGGCCCTCGCCCGAGACGGCACGCCCCCGGTCGGGCGCTTGCGCCGCTATCTCGAAATCATCACGTCGAAGCTGGAGGCGCATGATTGGGCACGGGGCTGCATGATCGGCAATCTCAGCCTCGAGACGGCGGCTCACAGTGAGGCGCTGAGGCTACAACTCGTCGCCATTTTCGAACGCTGGCGTAAGCCCTTTGCCGAATGCATCGCCGAAGGCCAGGCGGCCGGCGATATCACCGACGCGTTCGATGCCGAGGATCTCGCCGATTTCCTTTTGAGTTCCTGGCAAGGCGCGATGCTGCGCATGAAGGTGGAGCGCAGTCCCGAGCCGCTCGAGCGTTTCAAGAATATCGTCTTCAAAACAGTCTTCGCAAAAAGGAGCTGATCCGATGAACCCGAAACTCGAAAAGCAGCAATCCCGCACAATGTTGCCGCGCTCGCAAGTCGCGGTACTCGATTCCACCATCTCCTATGTCGAGGCAGGCACGGCTGGCCCGACGGTAATCTTCCTGCACGGCAACCCGACGTCATCCTACGTCTGGCGCGACATCATCCCGCATGTGGCGCCGTTCGGCCGCTGCATCGCACCCGACCTGATCGGCTATGGCCAGTCCGGCAAGCCGGACATCGACTATCGCTTCTTCGACCACGTCCGGTATCTCGATGCTTTCCTTGAGGCGCTTGGCGTCGCCGACATGGTGGTCGTCGCGCAGGACTGGGGCACCGCACTCGCCTTCCATCTCGCGGCCCGGCGGCCGCAGCGGATCCTCGGACTCGCCTTCATGGAATTCATCCGCCCCTTCGAGAGCTGGGACGATTTCCACCAGCGTCCGCAGGCGCGCGAATTGTTCAAGGCAATGCGCACGCCTGGCGTCGGTGAGAAGCTTGTCTTGGAAGACAACGTCTTCGTCGAAAGGGTGCTGCCGGCCGCTGTGCTGCGCACGATGAGCGATGAGGAAATGGCCGCCTACCGGGCGCCCTTCCCGACACCGCAATCGCGCAAGCCGGTCCTGCGGCTGCCGCGCGACCTGCCGATCGAAGGCCAGCCTGCCGATGTCACCGCCATCAGTGAGCACGACCATTGGGCGCTCCGGGCTTCCTCCTACCCGAAGCTGCTTTTCTCAGGCGATCCCGGCGCCCTCGTCTCGCCGCAGGCGGCCCGGGAATTCGCGGCTGGGCTGAAGAATTGCCGCCTGATCGATCTCGGACCCGGCGCGCATTATCTGCAGGAGGACCATGCCGACAAGATCGGCACCGCAATTGCCGAGTGGATTCCCGAGATAGCCACTGAGAGCCGTGCGACCGAACCGGCCTGACGCCGGAGCATGGCCACTGCCGCCGGAGAGGTCGACAGCTCTGCACTCCGCTGCTAGAAGCCCGGCCTCACACGGAAATCCTGAAAAATGTCCGAAATGATTACAGAAGCGGTATCGCGCCGCCGCACTTTCGCGATCATCGCGCACCCCGACGCCGGCAAGACCACGCTCACCGAAAAGTTGCTTTTGTTCGGCGGCGCGATCCAGCTTGCCGGCGAGGTCAAGGCCAAGAAGGACCGTATCCAGACCCGCTCCGACTGGATGAAGATCGAGCGCGAGCGCGGCATTTCGGTGGTCACCTCGGTGATGACGTTCGAATATGAGGACACTGTCTTCAACCTGCTCGACACGCCAGGCCACGAGGATTTCGCCGACGACACCTATCGCACGCTGTCGGCGGTCGACAGTGCGGTCATGGTCATCGACGCCGCCAAGGGCATCGAGCCGCGCACGCTGAAACTGTTCGAGGTCTGTCGGCTGCGCGACATCCCGATCATCACCTTCGTCAACAAGATGGACCGCGAAAGCCGCGACCCGTTCGATATCCTCGACGAGATCGAGCAGAAGTTGGCGCTGGACACAGCACCGATCACCTGGCCGATCGGCCGCGGCAAGACCTTTTCCGGCACCTACCATCTGGCGCTGAACGCGGTGCGCAAGGGCGACGCCGAAAAGGAGCGCACGCCGGTCCACGGCCCCGATTCCAACCGCGTTGCCGGCCTGCTGCCGGAGAACGAGCGCGAGGCTTTCATCGAAGAGCTGGAGCTGGCGCGCGAAGCCTGCCGCCCGCTCGACCTCGATGCCTTCCGCGAGGGCCATCTGACGCCGGTCTATTTCGGCTCGGCGCTGCGCAATTACGGCGTGCGCGACCTGATCGAGGCGCTCGGCGCCTATGGGCCGCCGCCGCGTGCGCAGGAGGCCGACAGCCGCAAGGTCGAGGCGACCGAGGACAAGATGACGTCCTTCGTCTTCAAGATCCAGGCCAATATGGACCCCAACCACCGCGACCGCATCGCCTTCGTCCGGGTCTGCTCCGGCAAGCTCGAGCGCGGCATGAAGGCCAAGCTGGTGCGCACGGGCAAGCCGATGAGCCTGTCGGCGCCGCAATTCTTCTTCGCCCGCACCCGCGTCACCGCCGACGAGGCGTTTGCCGGCGATGTCGTCGGCATCCCCAACCACGGCACGCTGCGCATCGGCGACACGCTGACCGAGGGCGAGGAGATCCTGTTTCGCGGCGTGCCGAATTTCGCGCCTGAAATCCTGCGCCGCGTTCGCCTCGGCGACGCGATGAAAGCCAAGAAACTCAAGGAGGCGCTGCATCAGATGGCCGAGGAAGGCGTCGTGCAATTGTTCTCGCCGGAGGACGGCTCGCCGGCCATCGTCGGTGTCGTCGGCGCCCTGCAGCTCGACGTGCTAAAGGAGCGGCTGAACTTCGAATACACGCTGCCGGTCGATTTCGAGATGTCGCGCTTTTCCGTCTGCCGCTGGATATCGGCCGACGACAGGGCCGAACTCCAGCGCTTCATCGAAGCGCATCGCGGCGACATCGCCCGCGACCTCGACAATGATCCAGTGTTCCTCGCCCAGCACGCCTTCTCGCTAAACTACGAAGCCGAACGCTGGAAGGCGATCCGCTTCGCGGCGGTGAAGGATTACCAGGTCCGCGACAGAGCGGCTTGATGCGGCGCTTTCCTTCTCCCCTTGCGGGAGAAGGTGTCGCCGAAGGCGACGGATGAGGGGTGTTCCAGGAAACACCAACGTCTCATTCCGTCCAACACCCCTCAACCGTCTCGGCGCCTTGCGCCGATCCACCTTCTCCCCTTACAGGGCAGGGGAATCGCATATGGCGATTTTGGGGTTGAGTTTAGGCTGAGAAAGGATTCTTTGGAGAGGCAGTTGAGCGAAGGAGCGACTGCCATTTCCTGCCTCGAGAGCTACTTTGGCGCGGTGCCTGATCCACGCGCGCCCAACGCCACGCACCGGCTTGGCGACCTGATCGTGATGATGATCGCAGCAAGCCTGTGCGGCGCCA
>NZ_JAMYSW010000041.1:0-16504 GCF_040322135.1 Mesorhizobium sp. M0189 | reverse complement strand
GGCAGCGTCCTTTGTTTATAAGACGCAGGGCGCGGGGAACGATGGCGCCGAGGGTTAACGATAACCACTGCGCCAATTAAACGCCCTGTGATCATACCCTGCGGTGGCTGCGGAGCGTGCGCTCCGCAGCCTCGTCAGTTTGCCATGAATCAGCCGCCTAACGGCCGCGGTGGTCGAAGCTGACGGCGATCTCCCGACCGTCCAGCGCCCGAACGATGAAGCCAACCAGCTCCTCGTCGGTTTGCCGGCACCAAGGAAAGCGTCTGCGCAAATCGGCTATGACGACGGTGGTCGAGAGAATGTCGCCGGAATGGTAGTCGGCCATGATGGTGTGAACGGCAGCGTCGGTATCAATACCGATTCCTAGCGGCGACCTGATCTGCCCCACGGAAGCCTCCACCCATCTCTCCCAGCCAACGATAGCAAGACTGCGGCAAAGCGAAAGAGCTTGTACGATCTCGCGGCTTGCGTTGCACTTTGCGCGACGCGGCCGGCGTCCTTTGTTTTGCCTTTCCAAACCATTGTTTGGCGTCGCAGCGGCTCTGGCCGCGGCGACCAGGCAACCTCGCCGCAGCTTCCGCGTTGAGCCATCGGAGGGATGACATCAGCCTCGGAGAACTTCCATGAAAACACTTCTATCCATCACTGCGGCAGCGCTGATGGCCGGCGCGCCTTTGGCTGCTTTTGCCCAATCGGCGACGCTGACACCTCTGACGACCGACACCATGAGCAAGGTTGACACGGCGACGTTCGTGAAGACGGTGCCCATCGCCAATACATTTGAAATCGAGTCGAGCCGACTTGCACAGAAGCAGGCGACGGCCGACGATGTGAAGGCCTTCGCGGCGCAAATGGTCACGGACCACACCAAGGCCGGCGAGGACTTCAAGGCGGCGCTCAGCAAAGGTCAGACAACTTCGGCCACCACGCCGGCCGGCCCGCCGCTGGACACCAAGCACCAGGCGTTGCTCGACCAACTCAAGGAGGCCAGCGGGGACAGCTTCCAATCGAAATATATCGACATGCAGACCCAGGCGCATAAGGAAGCGGTGGCGCTGTTTTCCGCTTACTCAAATTCCGGCGACGATCCGGCGATGAAGGAGTTTGCCAAGAAGACGCTGCCGGTGCTGCAAATGCACGAACGTCACGTGAAGGATCTCGCTGCTGCGCATCAATGAGGGCGAAGACCGCCTGCGGTCTTGCCAACGGAAACGCCCCGGCATGAATGAAGCGGCTGTCGTCCGGCCCGGAACAAAGCACCGAGAGTGCCGTTATTCACCTGGCTTATTCCGGGGAGTATCCAATGGAAGGCGGCATTCGCGAGGCGCCAAGGGCATTAGCGCTGGGTTTCGGCGCCATCCTGGTCGCCGCTGTCACAGGCTGAAATCGCTTTCCGAACGGGACAGGCTGCCTTCATGCGCTACGGCGAGATATTTGCAAATGTTACGGCACTCATGTTGCTGGCCTTGATGATTGGCGGCGTCTTCGTCCTGTTTGGAGAGCCGCTGTGGCCGCGGCACTACGCGAGAATGGTGCTAGTTACGGATATCGAGGGCATGACCACCGCGTCAGTCCGAACAAGCTGCGTGCCCAGTCCATGCCTGCCCGACACCATCGATCACACCGTGCTCACTCCTCGCCGAGGACGGACCGTGATCTGCGATTTGCAGCAGACGCGGAGCGAGGAGATGCGGAAAGGGCCGCCACGCGACCTGCGCGACGGACCCTTTGGTTCAATCAAACCGTCTGGCCGCGACTAGGTCAGGATAATCACGATCTTGTAGGTATTCGGGTCGACAATGACGATCCGACCATCGGCGAGCACGAAATACTCATAGCCTTCGTAAGCCGGAACGATCTTGACGATGCGCGCCGGCAGACGATGCAGCCGGACCTTCTTCCGCGGAACCTCGATGCCGACAGAGATGTCGAAATCGACGCTGGAAACGGGTTGGACGTTGGTCTCCTTGATGACCTGAGTGATCTGGGTTTTCTGTTCAACGGTCACATTGCTGATGGAAGCGGTCGAACTCTGGTCCTGCGTCTGCGTAGAAGCATTGCCCTGAGTCTGCTCGGTGGTCGTGGTCCCAGTCTTGCCCTGAGCCTGCTCCTCGGTCTTCATTTTCGTGTTGCCTTGGGCCTGCTCGGTAGTGGTGGTTCCGGTTTTGCCTTGGGCCTGTTCCTCGGTCTTCATCTTGGTGTTGCCCGTGGCCTGCTGGTCGGTCGTGGCGCCGGCCTTGCCTTGGGCTTGCTCGTCGGTCTTCAGCTTCGGTTTGCCCTGCGCCTGTTGATCAGTCGCAGCGCCGGCCTTGCCCTGAGCCTGCTCGTCCATCTTGGCGCCATTCTGGCAATTGGCAGCGCCGGCTGCGCAATTGGCGCCGGACTGGTCGTCGGTCGACTGCTGCGTCTGGGCAAGTGCAGCTCCGCAGCTGACGCTGATTGCTAGCAAGCTGGTGATCAGAACGCCTTTCATGAGAGATCTCCTTGGAAAATGCGTCCCTTCACCGCGTAAAACTGCGGCTAAAAAATTTTGTTCCAAACCAATGGAGCGAAACGGCAAGCGATCCGAGCGGCGGAACAAGCTCCACCTGATGACGTTACCCGCCTATAGCGACCCCGCTGCGAACAGCATGACGCGGCGCAGCGCAGAGGTGGCCCACCACGAAAGGAGACAATCATGAGCATGCATCTTTCGGCAGCCGCGGCTGGGTTCTTGCTGCTTGCGGGTATTGGCGCCGCTGCCGCTCAGGACGTGGTCATCGAACCGCAGCAGGAGACGATCGTACGCGAGTATGTGAAAAAGCAGCCTCTGGCGTCCGTCCAGCTTCCCGGCGTGGAGCTCAATGTCGGCTCGACCGTGCCCGATACCGTCGAGCTTCATGAGGTTCCCGACGTCAAATACCGCTATGTCGTCGTCGACAACCAGACCGTCCTGGTCGATCCGGGCACACGCAGGATCGTGAAGGTCATCCAGTGAGCAATGCGCGTCGTTTTTTGAAGGGACATGCGGCGCGTCCTGCATTGTCGACATCCCAAACTGGTGCCCGTGCCTGGGCATTCGGACGCAGAAAGGCCCGCCGTTCCGACGCACGGCGGGCCTCATAGCGGAGTCAGCGCGCTAGGCGGCAGCGTCCTGTGCTCGCTAGGCCAGAAACTTTGACAGAATATTCCAGGCTCCTCATTTGGCGGGAAATACCGTTCTTTGATCTGGCGATCAGCATTTCCGATGATGCCCGCAAGGCTTCGCATTCCGCTTGGCCGCAATGATTTCAAAACCGATGGGATTGACCATGCCTGGGACTATCAACACTTTGCTTCCATTCTTCTCAGCAACTATAAACCGGCGCGCCGGTCTCGCTGTACTTTTCGCGTCGGCGGTTGCGATTGTCGGCCTTGCTGCGCCGTCGTTTGCCGAAGACAAGACGGCGGTCAAGGTCGGCATCATGAGCGGCGAGGACGAGGATGTGTGGCGGGTCGTGACCGCCCAGGCGGCGGAGAGGGGGCTGACGATCGAGACCGTGGTGTTCAACGACTACACCCAGCCGAATGAAGCACTCGAGCGTGGCGAAATCGACGCCAACGCCTTCCAGCACAAGCCCTATCTCGACAACCAGATCAAGACGCAGGGCTATCACATCGTCCCGGTCGGCTATACCGGGGTCTGGCCGATCGGCCTCTATTCCAAGAAGTACGCGAAGATTGGCGACTTGCCCGAAGGCGCCGTCGTCGGCGTGCCGAACGATCCGTCCAATGAAGGGCGCGCGCTGCGTGTCCTGCAGAGCGAAGGTCTGATCAAGCTCAGGGAAGGAACCGGCATTCTGGCTACGACGACCGACATTGCCGAAAACCCGAAGAAATTGGTCGTCAAGGAGCTCGACGCTGGCATTGTCGGGCGCTCGGTGGAAGATCTCGACGGGGCCGTGGTCAACACGGATTGGGCGCTTAAAAGCGGCCTCACACCGGAGAACCGCATCGCCCAGGAGGCGGTGGCCGACAATCCCTACCGCAACTTCATCGCGGTCAAGGCCGGCAATGAAAACCAGCCCTGGGTAAAGACATTGGTCGCCTCCTACCAGAACGAAAAGGTGAAGGCCGAATTCGACCGGGTCTACAAGGGAACCGGCATCAGCGCCTATTGATACCGAGCTCGACTTGGCGCTGAAGCCCGGCATGATAAAGCGGTCCGCGCTCCAACGCGGACCGCGATCGCGTTTTGCGGGACACCAATACAGGAACTTTCATGAACCAGCATTTCGCCCCGGTCACCGAAGTCATGCATCCCGTCGGCAGCCGTTCCGCGGGACCGCACGATGTCGTACGCCTCATCGAGCTGAAGCGCCGCTTCGGCGCAACAGCGGCGCTGGACGGCGTATCGCTCAGCGTGCGCCAGGGCGAGATCCTCGGAATCATCGGCCGGAGCGGCGCCGGCAAGTCGACGCTGATACGCTGCCTAAACGGCCTGGAGCGGCCGGATACAGGACAGGTCTTCATCGAAGGCCGCGACATCAGCCGGCTCGGCGAGCGCGAATTGCAGCCGCTGCGCCGGCGTATCGGCATGATTTTCCAGCATTTCAACCTGCTGTCCGCCAAGACGGTCGAAGACAATGTAGCGCTGCCGCTCAAGATCGAAGGCCGGCCCAGGGCCGAACGCCTGGCGCGCGCTGCCGAGCTGCTCGAGCTCGTCGGCCTGTCGGAGAAGGCGAAAGCCTATCCGGCGTCGCTGTCGGGCGGACAGAAACAGCGCGTCGGCATTGCCCGGGCGCTTGCGGCGCGCCCGGCGCTGCTGCTGTCGGACGAAGCGACCTCGGCGTTGGACCCGGAGACGACGCGCTCCATCCTTGCCTTGCTCAGAGACATCAACCGGCAGCTCGGCCTGACCATCCTGCTCATCACCCATGAGATGGAGGTGATCCGTTCGATCGCCGACCGGGTCGCGGTGATCGACGCCGGACGAATCGTCGAGCAAGGGCCGGTGTGGTCGGTGTTTGCCGATCCGAAGTCGGCGATCACACAAAGCCTGCTCGGCGGCATCAGGCCGCAATTGCCGGCGGAGATCGCAAGCCGGCTAACGCAGAACGCCGGCGTGGAGGCGATCCTCAGGATCGACGTGGCGGGTGAGGCCGCGCGAAGCCCGCTGTTGTCCGATCTTGCCTCGGCAGTTCCCGGCTCGTTCCGCCTCGTGCATGGCGGCATCGATCACGTCCAGCAGCAGCCTGTCGGGACATTGTTCGTGGCGGTCGCGGGCAGCAATCAAGACCACCTGGCACAGGTGATCGCGTTCTTGAAAGCCCGCAATGCGCGGGTGGAGGTGCTTGGCCATGTCGCCAATTCTGTTTGAACTCCTGCTTCGATCCATCTGGGAAACGATCCTGATGACGGCCGCCTCCGGCCTCATCTCGCTGATTTTCGGGCTGCCGCTCGGCCTGGCCCTGGTCGCCACCGACCGCGGCGGCATCGCCGAAAACCTGTGGGTGAACCGCGCGCTCGGCGCGGTCATCAACGGTTTCCGCTCGGTGCCTTTCATCATCCTGCTGGTTGCGCTGATCCCGGTGACGCGGCTGATCGTCGGCACCTCGATCGGCACATGGGCCGCCATCGTGCCGCTGTCGATCGCGGCCACGCCCTACTATGCCCGGATCGCCGAAGTGTCGCTGCGCGAGGTCGACCACGGGCTGATCGAAGCGGCGCGCGCCATGGGCGGCAACCGCTGGACGATCATCCGCGAGGTGCTGGTGCCGGAAGCGCTGCCCGGCATCGTCGCCGGCTTCACGGTGACGCTGGTGACGCTTATCGGCGCCTCGGCCATGGCCGGCGCCATCGGCGCCGGCGGGCTGGGCGACCTCGCCATCCGATACGGTTACCAGCGCTTCGAAACGTCAGTCATGATCGCCGTGGTCATCGTCCTGATCGTCCTGGTCTGCGGCATCCAGTGGGCCGGCGACCGGCTGGTCGCGAGGCTGGATCATCGGAACTGAGCGTGGCACAGCGGAGATGCTGGCCAGCATCGTCAGCCGGCGCGCTTCTTTTCGGTCGCTGCCCGGTCAATCGCCAACCCGTTCGCCGACAGCGCGACGCCGAACTTTTCGCCGGCTTCTGCGGGTGTGTAATAGCCTAGGGCGATATCCCGAGCGACCAATTCCGGATCACGCTGCCAGGGATTGCCGTAGCCGCCGCCGCCCGGCGTGCCAACTCGCACGCGGTCGCCGGCCTTCAGCGCGATGTCCTGTTCCTTGGAGAGGTGCGGCGGCACATGGGCCTCACCGTCGCGGAACACGGTCACCGTGTTGACCGCGCCGTCCTTGCCGCCGAGCGCGCCTTGCGGGCCGAAACGGCCATGGTCCATGACGAAGGAGGCGCGGGCGTCGCCACGCAGGATCTCGACCTCATAGGCGAGGCCAAAACCGCCGCGATGCTTGCCGGCGCCACCCGAGCCTTCGCGCAAGGCATAGTGGCGATAGAGCACAGGGAAAGCCTGTTCCATGATCTCGACCGGCGGCGATTTGGAAATGCCGATGGTCGAGCAGCCATTGGTCAGGCCATCATGATCGGCATTGCCGCCATAGCCGCCGCCGGATATCTGGTACATGACGTAGTCGCGGCCACGGAGCGGATCGTTGCCGCCGAGCGCGAAATTGCCGCTGGAGCCGGCGGGAGCCGCAGTCACCCTGTCCGGCAGCGCCTGCACCATGGCCGCGAACACCGCCTCGGCGATGCGCTGCGAAACCTCGGCCGCGCAGCCCGATACCGGCCGCGGATATTTGGCATCGAGGAAGGTGCCTTCTGGCCGCTTGACGATGAGCGGCTCGAAGGCGCCGGCGCTGATCGGCACGTCGGGGAAAATGTGGCGCATGGCGAGGTAGACCGAGGACAAGGTCGTCGCCAGCACGCTGTTCATCGGCCCGGCGCAGGGTTTTGACGAGCCTGAGAAGTCGAAGCGGAGCGTGTCGCCTTTTTTCTCGACGGCAAGCGCAATGGTCAGCGGCTCGTTCACCACCCCATCGGAATCGACGAAGGCCTGCGACCGGTAGATGCCATCGGGAATTGCCGCGATGTTGGCACGCATCTGTTCAGCGGCCCGGCGGCGCAATTCGGCGATTGCTTCGACGACTGTTTCGTCTCCGTAACGATCCAAAATGCCGTTGAGCCGGTCCTGGCCGATCAGCAGTGCTGCCGCTTGCGCGCGGATGTCGCCGATGCGCTGGTCGGCAACCCTGATGTTCGAGCAGATGATGGCGTAGATCTCAGGGTCGAGCACGCCCTTCTTGAACAATTTCACCGGCGGCAGCCGCAAGCCTTCCTGCTCCACCGCAGTCGCCGAGGCGGAGAAGCCGCCCGGCACCGAACCGCCAATGTCGGGCCAATGGCCGGTGTTCGACAGCCAGCAGAATATCTTGCCGTCGCGATAGACCGGCATGGCGAAGCGCACATCCATCAGATGGGTGCCGCCGAGATAAGGATCGTTGACGATGTAGATATCGCCCGGCTCGGGCGGCAGGCAGCGTCCGTCGGCGATCATCTCGATCACCGTTTTGGTCGAATACTGCATGACGCCGACGAACACCGGCAGGCCCTGGCTGCCTTGCGCGATCAGCGAACCATCGACTGCCGAATAGATGCCGTCGGAGCGGTCATTGGCCTCGGCGATGACGGGCGAGAAAGCGGCGCGCGAAAACGTCAGGTCCATCTCGTCACAGACCTGCTGCAGCGCCGCCTGGAGGACCGAAAGGGTGATGGCGTCGAGCTTTTGCATCTCAGGCCTCACCAATGTCGATGATGATGTTGCCGTCGGCATCCGAGCGCGCCCGGTCGCCGGGCTCGAGCACGGTTGTGGCATCCATCTGTTCGAGGATCGCCGGGCCTTCGATGATGGCGTCGAGCGGCAACTTTTCCCTACTGTAGACCGGCGTGTCGTACCAGCACCCGCCATACCAGACCGGCCGGATCTCGCGCCGCGCCTCTTCGAGCGTTTTGGCGCGGCCAGCCGGATCGATCAGCCGCGACAGATCGATCGCCGGCCGCACGCCGGTCACCGAGGTGTTGAGATTGACCAGATTGGCGCGGATTTCCGGCAGCTCGACCTTGAAGCGGGCGAAATAGGCCTTCTCGAACAGTTGCTGCAGGACCTCGCGCGTCACCGCAAACGACGGCAGCGGCACGTTAATAATATGCGTCTGGCCGACGAACTGCATGTCGGCGGAATGCGTGACGCGGATCGTCTCCGGCTTCACCGCTTCCTTGCCGATCAACTCTGCGCCTTCGTTTCGGTGCCGTTCCAATATAGCTTGGAGCTGGGCTTCATCGAGCCCCGCCACCGGCTGGTTGACCGTGTTGACGAAGTCATGGCGCAGATCGGCGACGACGCAGCCGAGCGCATTGGTAATGCCCGGCCGCGCCGGCACCAGCACCCGCGGCAGGCCGAGCTCGCGCGCCAGGGCGGTCGCATGCAGCGGCCCGGCGCCGCCGAAGGCGAACAGCGCGAAATCGCGCGGGTCGTGACCGCGCGACACCGAGACCATGCGGATGGCGCCCGCCATCTTCATGTTGCCCAGCCGCAGCACCGCACCCGCCGCCTCGACGCCGGACAGGCCGGTAGGTCGCCCGATCCTGTCCTCGAATATGCCCGTGACATGTTCGACGGTGACCGGGTTTTCCACCGCCAGCAGCTTTTTCGGCGCCAGCCGGCCGAGCACCAGATTGGCGTCGGTGATGGTCGGCTCCAAGCCGCCGCGGCCGTAGCAGATCGGCCCGGGATTGGCGCCGGCGCTTTCCGGGCCGATCTGGATCAGGCCGGCTGCATCGACGCGGGCGATCGAGCCGCCGCCGGCGCCGACTGTATGCACCGCCACCATCGGCACATGGATCGGCATCGCATATTCGATCTCGATCTCGTTCGACACCGCCGGTTCGGCATTGCGGATCAGCGCCACGTCGGTCGAGGTGCCGCCCATGTCGTAGGTGACCAGGTTTTCGAAGCCGGCGCGCTTGCCGGTATAGGCCGCGGCAATGACGCCGGAGGCGGGGCCGGACATAACGGTCTTGGCCGATTCACGTGTGACAAAGCGGGCCGAGATCATGCCGCCATTGCCGTTCATGATCAGGAAGTCGCGGGCGTAGCCTTTTGACGCCAGCTCCTTGCGCAGCCGTTCGACGTAGCGTTCGAGGATCGGTTGCACCGAGGCGTTGACCGAAGCGGTCACCCCGCGCTCGAATTCGCGCGCTTCCGAAAGCAGCGCATGGCCTGTCGTGATGTAGCCGTTCGGCCAAAGCTCGGCGCCGATCTCGGCCGCGCGCCGCTCATGCGCCGGGTTGGCGTAGGAATGCAGGAAATGGATGACGAGCGATTCGCAGCCGGCTTCGATCAGTTGTGAAATCGCTGCCCGCATCTCGGCCTCGTCGAGCGGTATGCGCACCGCGCCCGAGGCCTCGACCCGCTCCGACACTTCGAGCCGCAGATTGCGCGGAATGATCGGCACAAAGGTGCCTGTCATGCCATAGGCTTGCGGCCGTGTCCGCCGGCCAAGCTCGATGACGTCACGAAAGCCGCGCGTGGTGATCATGCCGGTTTTGGCCAGCCGGCGCTCCAGCACCGCGTTGGTTGTGGTCGTCGTGCCGTGCACGATGAGGTCGATGCCGTCCACGCGAAAACCGGTGGCACCAAGAGCTGCAACGACGCCGAAAGCCTGGTTGTCGACCGTGGTCGGGGTCTTGGCGATATGCACCCGGCCACCATCACGGCCGTCGATCAGAAGCAGATCGGTAAAGGTGCCACCGACATCGATACCGGCGACGACGCTGCCCCTCGAATCCAGAGCTTGCGCCGAAAAATTCTGTTCCATTGTCGAAACCCGAAATGCCCGAACTGCTTACATGCCTCAGTTTGGAAAGCTGTTTTACGGCGGCGTCTTGACGCAAATATCGTTTGTATACTAATAAATTCCGGACACAAGAGCTTACCGCTTCGGAGTGTGCAAGGGCACGCAGGAACCTGACCGGTTCGGGCGCGCAGGTGAAGATTTGGCGCGGGCGCTGAGCTGGCCCAGAAGGTTAGGTTTGATGAACACCACATCCGCGTTCAACACCGCCGGCGCGCGGCCGCTGCAGTTTCCGATACCGGCCAATGTCTATGCCGAAACCGTCGTCTCGGTGAAGCACTATACCGACCGGCTGTTTTCGTTCCGCATCACCCGGCCGCAGTCGCTGCGCTTCCGCTCCGGCGAGTTCGTCATGATCGGCCTGCCCAATGCCGAGAAGCCGGTGTTCCGCGCCTATTCGATCGCCAGCCCGTCCTGGGACGACGAGCTGGAATTCTTCTCGATCAAGGTGCCGGACGGCCCGCTTACCTCGGAGCTGCAGAAGATTCAGATCGGCGATACCGTCATCATGCGGCAGAAGTCGACCGGCACGCTGGTGGTCGACGCGCTGACGCCGGCCAAGCGCCTGTTCATGATCTCGACCGGCACCGGCATTGCGCCCTTCGCCAGCCTGCTGCGCGATCCCGACACCTATGAGAAGTTCGGTGAAGTCGTGCTGACCCACACCTGCCGCGACAATGCCGAGCTCATCTACGGCCAGGAACTGGTGGCCGCGCTGGAGAACGACCCGCTGATCGGCGAACTGACCGGCGGCCGCGTCACGCTCTATAATTCGACGACGCGTGAGACGTCCGAACGCATGGGCCGCATCACCGCGCTGATCGGCTCGGGCAAATTCTACACCGATCTCGGCATCGACAAGCTCAATCCCGAGACCGATCGCATCATGATCTGCGGCTCGATGCATATGCTGAAAGACGTGAAGGAACTGGCCGAAAGCCTCGACTTCCAGGAAGGCTCGCTGCATCATCCGGCAAGCTTCGTAGTCGAGCGCGCCTTCGTCGGCTGAGACGCGGCAGTTCAGCGTCCATTGCTTTGAGACCCTGATTTTGACCGGACGGTCAAAAATCGGCTGCCTTGACTGTCTTTTTCCGCTATGACCGCCTGAAGGACTCGTGAAGCGCTGCTTCACGGTCTATCTTCGGCATAAGTCGCTGAACAAGGGGCAGGAGATGAGCAGCACAATCCGCGAAACCGATCTCGGCACGTCCAAGATCACGCCGCTGCCGGCGCGCGCCGCCGCCAATGCGCCGATGCCGCAGGCCCATGCTATTGCTCGCAATCCCGGCATGAGGCTCGATCTTGGCTTCATGGAATCGATGCGCAGCGTCAACCGCTCGGCGCTGGAACGCCGCGTCGCCAGCCTGACCAAAAGACGCTCGATCAAGGCCGATAACCAGGCTGCCTGGCTGCTGCGCGCCGTCGCCTGCATGGACCTGACGACGCTGAACTCGAACGATACGGAAGAGCGCGTGCGCCGGCTCTGTGCCAAGGCGGTCAACCCGTTCCGCCGCGACATTGCCGAGGGGCTCGGCATTGCCGGTGAAAACATCCGTCCGGCGGCGGTCTGCGTCTATCATCCCTTCGTCGCCACTGCCGTCGAAGCACTGCGCGGCAGCGGCATCCGTGTCGCCGCCGTTTCCACGGCTTTCCCGCATGGCCTTGCCCCGCTTTCGACGCGTCTGCAGGAGATCGAAGCATCGGTCCGCGACGGCGCCGACGAGATCGACGTCGTCATCCCGCGCGGCTTGGTTTTTGGGGCGAAATGGCAGGAGCTCTATAACGAGATCGTCTCGATGCGGGCCGCCTGCGGCGAGGCGCATCTGAAGGTGATCCTCGGCACAGGCGACCTCGCCACGCTGCGCAATGTCATGCTCGCCTCGATGGTGGCGATGATGGCGGGTGCGGACTTCATCAAGACCTCGACCGGCAAGGAAAGCGTCAACGCGACACTGCCGGTTGGCCTTGCCATGGTGCGCGCCATCCGCGCCTATTTCGAGGAAACCGGCTATCTCATCGGCTTCAAGCCGGCCGGTGGCATTTCCACGGCAAAAGCCTCGCTCGATTGGCTGGTGCTGATGAAAGAAGAGCTGGGCCGGCCGTGGTTGGAGCCGGAGCTGTTCCGCTTCGGAGCATCGAGCCTTTTGACCGACATCGAGCGCCAGCTCGAGCATCACCTGACCGGCCACTACTCGGCCAATCATCGCCACGCAATGGCGTGATTCGGAGCGCTTCATGAACATTCTCGAACGCTATCACGCCATGGATTACGGCCCGGCGCCGGAGGCCCGCAACGAGGCCGATGCCTGGCTGACGACCCGTGATTTCTCGAAAGCCCTGTTCATCGGCGGCGACTGGAAAGCAGCTGCAAATGGAAAGACCTTCGACACCAGCGATCCCGCCTCCGGCAAATTGCTGGCCAAGGTCTCGGATGCCGGTGCTGCCGATATCGATGCGGCGGTTTCGGCCGCCACAAAAGCGCTGCCGAAATGGAGCGCCAGCACCGGTTATCAACGCGCCAAAGTGCTCTATGCCATCGGCCGCGCCATGCAGCGCCACCAACGGCTGTTCGCGGTGCTGGAATCGATCGACAACGGCAAGCCGATCCGCGAAAGCCGCGACATCGACGTGCCGCTGGCGATCCGTCATTTCATCCATCATGCCGGCTGGGCGCAGGCGCTGGACAGGGACTTTCCAGCCCATAAGGGCGTCGGCGTCGTCGGCCAGATCATCCCGTGGAACTTCCCGCTTTTGATGCTGGCCTGGAAGATCGCGCCGGCGCTCGCTGCGGGCTGCACCGTGGTGCTGAAGCCCGCGGAATTCACGCCGCTCACCGCCATCCTGTTTGCCGAGATCTGTGAACGCGCCGGCGTGCCGAAGGGCGTCGTCAACATCGTCCAGGGCGGGCCGGAAGCGGGTGGGGCAATCGTCAATCATCCCGGCATCCAGAAGATCGCCTTCACCGGTTCGTCCGAGGTCGGCAAGATCATCCGCAAGGCCACCGCCGGTTCGGGCAAGAAACTTTCGCTGGAGCTTGGCGGCAAGTCGGCCTTCGTCGTTTTCGAGGATGCCGATCTCGACAGCGCCGTCGAGGGTCTGGTCGACGGCATCTGGTTCAACCAGGGCCAGGTCTGCTGTGCCGGCTCGCGCCTTCTGGTGCAGGAAGGCATCGCCGACGCCTTCATCGCCAAGGTCAAGACGCGGATGAGCCGGCTGCGCGTCGGCAGCCCGCTCGACAAGAACACCGATATCGGCCCGCTGGTCGATTTGACCCAACTCGACCGCGTCAAGGGCCTGATTGCCGAAGGCGCCAAGCAGGGCGCGATATGCTGGCAGCCGGACTCGGCACTGCCCGCCTCGGGCTATTACCATCTGCCAACGCTGGCGACAGGTGTTTCGCCGGCTAACATTCTGGCCCAGGAAGAGGTGTTCGGGCCGGTGCTGGCGACCATGACCTTCCGCAATACCGAGGAAGCGGTCGAGCTCGCCAACAACACACGCTATGGCCTGGCCGCCTCGGTGTGGAGCGAGAACATCAATCTTGCGCTGCACGTCGCGCCGCAATTGAAGGCCGGCGTCGTCTGGGTCAACGGCACCAACATGTTCGACGCCGCCTGCGGCTTCGGCGGCTATCGCGAGAGCGGCTTCGGCCGCGAAGGCGGGCGCGAGGGCATGTTCGAGTACCTCTCGGCAAAACTGCCGCTCGGCCCGATCATCAAACCGGCTGTGGCCACTGCCCAGCCCATCGAGCGCCCGGAAGGCGATGCCATCGACCGCACGGCAAAGCTGTTCATCGGCGGTAAGCAGGTCCGGCCGGACGGCAATTATTCCCTTGCCGTCGCCAGCGCCAAGGGCAAGCTCGCCGGCGAGGTCGGTCTCGGCAACCGCAAGGATATCCGCGACGCCGTCGCGGCCGCGCGCGCCTGCAAGGCCTGGCCGGAAGCGACCGCCTACAATCGCAGCCAGGTGCTTTACTATCTGGCCGAAAACCTGTCCGGCCGCGCCGACGAGTTTGCCGCCCGTCTGACCCAGCTCACCGGCGCGACGGCCAAGGCGGCGAGTGAAGAGGTCGAGCTATCGATCGAGCGGCTGTTCCTCTATGCCGGGCTTGCGGACAAGTTCGAGGGCCGCGTCCACCAGCCGCCGGCCCGTGCCGTCACATTGGCGCTGCACGAACCGGTCGGCGTCGTCGGCATCGTCGCGTCGGACAACGCACCTTTGCTCGGCCTGATCTCGCTGGTTGCGCCGGCGCTCGCCATGGGCAACACCGTGGTCGCCGTGCCGTCCGAACGATATCCACTGCTTGCCACCGACCTTTACCAGGTCATCGAATATTCCGACGTTCCGGCGGGCGCCATCAATATCGTTACGGGCCGTAGCGCCGAGCTGGCCGGCGTGCTGGCCAAGCACGACGATGTCGACGGGCTCTGGATGTTCGCCGATGCCGAGACCTGTGCCAAGGCGGAGGCCGAGTCCATCGGCAATCTCAAGCGTGTCTGGACCGGCAACGGCCACAGCCTTGACTGGACATCGGGCGAAGCAGCCGGCGATGCCTTGCTGCGCCGTGCGATCGAGGTCAAGAACGTCTGGGTGCCCTACGGCGACTGAGTGTCCCGGAGGGACGTCCGGGCTTGACGGGCCAAAAGATGTTCTTTACCGAGAAAAAACATTTGGCCGGCAGGGCGAATATCGAAACAGGCGGGATGGTGGTGCCCGTCTGGCACATTGCGCCCCGGCCTTGTGCCGGTAAAAAGCCGAACGATCACAGACGGGCGAGGAGAAAAGCATGGCGGATCTGACAGGCAAGGTCGTTGTCGTCACGGCGGCGGCGCAAGGCATCGGCCGGGCAAGTGCGCTGGCTTTCGCCAAGGCCGGCGCCGTCGTCCATGCCACCGACATCAACGAAGTGGTGCTCGCCGACCTCGGCAAGACCCCCGGTATCAAGACCCGCAAGCTGGATGTCCTAAACGACGAGGCGGTGAACGTCGCTTTTGCCGAGATCGGCGCCGTCGACGTGCTGTTCAACTGCGCCGGCTTCGTCCATTCCGGCTCGATCCTCGAGATGAAGGACGGCGATCTCGACTTTGCCTATGATCTCAATGTCCGCTCGATGATCCGCACCATCCGCGCCGTGCTGCCCGGCATGCTGGAGCGCGGCGACGGCTCGATCATCAACATGGCGTCGCTGGCCAGCTCGACCAAGGGCGTGCCCAACCGTTTCGTCTACGGCCTGACCAAGGCGGCCGTTATCGGCCTGACCAAATCGGTTGCCGCCGACTATGTCGGCAAGGGCATACGCTGCAATGCGATCTGCCCGGGCACGGTCGAAAGCCCGTCGCTGCACGACCGCATGCACGCGCAGGGCGACTACGAAGCAGCCCGCGCCGCCTTCATCGCCCGTCAGCCGATGGGCCGGCTCGGCACGCCCGAGGAAATCGCCGACCTCGCCGTCTATCTCGCCGGTGCCACCTATACGTCGGGGCAGGCCTATAATATCGACGGTGGCTGGTCGATCTAGGAGTCTGAAAATCCAATTCTGCCGGGCGCCTGGCGCGGCGTCCGCGCTTGCCTAGGCTCACGTACTTTAAGTACGCTCCGCTCCGGTTCTCGAAACCCACGCCATTCGCCGCAGCGGAGCGAGTTTGCAAACGGCCTCTGGTCGCAACTGGGAGAAAACTGCATGAAACTGCTGCGCTATGGCGAGGCGGGGAGCGAACGCCCTGGCCTCCTTGATGCGGATGGAACGATCCGCGACCTCTCCGCCCATGTCACCGACATTGCCGGCAGGGCGATCGACCCGGCATCGCTCGAGTCATTGTCGAAGCTCGATCCGAAATCGCTGCCGGCAGTTTCCGGCAAACCGCGCATCGGCGCCTGCGTCGCCGGCACCGGCAAATTCATCTGCATAGGCCTCAACTATTCCGACCATGCCGCAGAAACCGGCGCAACCGTGCCGCCGGAGCCGATCATCTTCATGAAGGCAAGCTCGGCCATTGTCGGGCCGAACGACGACGTGCTGATCCCGCGCGGCTCGGTGAAGACCGATTGGGAAGTCGAGCTCGGCGTGATCATCGGCAAGACCGCAAAATATGTCACCGAAGCCGAGGCGCTGGACTATGTCGCCGGCTACTGCGTCGCACATGACGTCTCTGAACGCGCCTTCCAGGCCGAGCGGCAGGGCCAGTGGACCAAGGGCAAGTCCTGCGACACATTCGGGCCGATCGGCCCGTGGCTGGTGACCAAGGACGAGGTCAAGGACCCGCAGAACATTCCGATGTGGCTGACGGTCAACGGCAAGACGATGCAGAACGGCTCGACCAAGACCATGGTGTTCGGCGTCGCTTATCTCGTGTCTTATCTCAGCCAGTTCATGTCGCTGCATCCAGGCGACATCATCTCGACCGGGACGCCGCCCGGCGTCGGCCTCGGCATGAAGCCGCCGGTGTTCCTGAAGCCCGGCGATGTGGTTGAGCTCGGTATCGAAGGGCTGGGTATCCAGAAGCAGACGTTCAGGGCGGATGCGTAGAAACCTTCCCTTCTCCCCTTGTGGACCTGTTGGGCAGTCATGAGCAAAGCTTGCGGCGGCGGGGTTGCGGCGGTTGTTCGCTTGTTTGCGGGGGATTTGACGTCTT
>NZ_JAMYSW010000040.1:0-19230 GCF_040322135.1 Mesorhizobium sp. M0189 | reverse complement strand
ACAACACACCCACGCTGTCGCGGGCCCCCAGCCACTCCTTTTTTTGCGTGGCGCACCCCGACCCCATCCTCCCCCCTACACCCGCTGCCTTCCCCAATCTTGCCGGGGCCCGCCGCCCCCCCCCCCCCCACCGCTGGTGGATCACTCGAAGTCCTTGACGTTCTGCAGCGTCACCAGTCCGGCGCCGGTATCCACATTGGCCTCGACGGGTTCCCCACGGATGGCCCTGACGACGGTGTCGATGCCAAGCTCGCCCATTTTTGCAGGAAATTGAGCTACGCTGGCGTCCTCCGCCCCTGACTTGATCGCTTCGATCTCACCGCAGCAGGCGTCAAAGCCGACCACTATGAGGTTGTCGTTGGCAATGCCTGCATTGCTGATCGACTTGACGGCTCCAGGGATCGGCGGGCCGCAGGCCGCGTAGATTGCCTTGAGATCAGGATTGGCCGTCAGAATGTCTTCGGTCACTGACGTGCCAAGTTCCAGCGTGCAGTTGGTTGCACCTTTGCCGACGACCTCGACCTTTACCTCACCCAGTCCCTCCATCATGCCCGTGACCCGGTCATCCAGAGCCGGCACCCCGGGAACGCCTTGCAGAATACCGATCTTGTCACCGCTCTTGAGCACCGTCTTCAGGTATTCTCCGGCGATCTTGCCGCCATTGAGGTTATTGGTCGATACCAACGCCGTCTGGCCTTTCCAGTTGGGGATGCTGTTGTCGACGAGAACCACCTTGATGCCGGCGGCCACCGCCTTGTCGAGCGCCGGCGCGACCGTCGGGTCGACCGGAGTGATTGCAAGCCCTTTGACGCCTTGCGTGATCATGGATTCGATCAGAGCGATCTGGCCTTCAATGTCGGTGGCCGCCTGGCCCTGGCCGGTGACCAGTTCGATCTCCGGATGAGCGGCCGCGTATTTTTTGGCGGCGTCCTCCATGGTCGAGTAGAACGGCACCGGGAATTTCGTGATCAGGCCGATCTTGATCTTGTCTGCGGCCGAAGCCGGCATAGAAAACGCAACGGCGATCGCCAGCCCTGCGAACAGTTTTCGGTTCATTGGCATTGTTTTCCTCCCTTGGATTGAGACGCCTCCCTGCGGGAGACGCTTCAGGCATTTGCGGACCGGAACGGTCCCCAAATCTCGAACGGGTCAGGCTCCAACGATCATGGAAACCAGCTCCTGTTTGTTGTCCTTGGTCGGCACCAGTTCGCCGACCCTGCGGCCCTGGCGAAGCACCACCGCGCGATCGGCGAGTTCGACGACGTGTTCCATGTTGTGAGTGATCAGGATGACGGCATTGCCCTGGTCGCGGAGCGCAGCAACCAGATTGAGCACCTGCCGTGATTCACGCAGGCCGAGTGCGGCGGTCGGCTCATCCAGAATGACAACCTTGCGGGCGAATACGGTCGAGCGGGCCACGGCAATGGCTTGTCTTTGTCCACCCGACATCATGGCGACGACGGCATCCAGCCGCGGCAACGTGACCTTGAGATTCACCAACAGAGCGCGGGTCTCGGCGTCCATTCGGCGCTGCTGCAGAAATCGCAGGCCGCGCGGAAGCCATTGCGGGCCAGCCAGCTCGCGGCCGGCAAAGAAGTTCTGTCCCGGTGTCAGATTGTCGAACAGCGCCAGGTCCTGATAGACGGTCTCGATGCCGGCGAAGCGCGCATCCGCAGGGGAGCGTATCTGCGTTGGCGCACCATCCAAAAAGATCGCGCCGGCATCGAGTTGGTGCACCCCGCTGATGCATTTGGTTAGCGTCGATTTACCCGCGCCATTGTCGCCGAGCAGGCCGACGATCTCGCCTCGCCGCACCTCGATGCTGACATCGTCCAGAGCCAGAACCGAACCGAAACGCTTGGTCGCACCGCGTACCGCCAGCACGGGATTGTCCGCGGTGACCGCATGATCGACGTTGGCCGCAGCAGCGCTCATGACTGCCTCCCGGCTTGCATGACACGCACACGCCCTTCGAGGTAATTGCGCAGCACGTCGGACTCGACCGCTATGACGATGACCACGCCGATGACGATGAGCTGGAAAAAGACGTTGACGTTGAGCAGGTTGAGCGCGTTGCGGATAACGCCGATCATGATGGCGCCGATCAAGGCATGGCCGAGGTGGCCGCGACCACCAAGAAAGCTGGCGCCGCCAATGATCACCGCCGCGATCGTATCCAGTTCCAGCAGATTGCCGAAGAGCGGCGAACCGGCGTCGGTGCGGCCGGCAAGGATGACTGAACCGATGCCGGCGCACAGCCCTGAGATGACATAGACGGAAACCAGGACCCAGGACACGGGAATACCCATGCGCAACGCAGCGTCGGGCCGGCCGCCAACCGCATAAATCCAGCGCCCCCAGACCATGGTTTTAGCCATGACGAAAAGCACCGCGGCAACGCCGGCAACAACGAAAACCGATCCAGGCAGACCCCAGACCGCGTCGCGGCCAAGCGCATCGATCGAATCCGGCATGCCAGGGATGGCGCGGCCATCGGCCAGTTGCAGCGCCAACCCCTTGGCGATGCTCAATGTTGCCAGCGTGATGATGAAAGGATGCGGCAGTCGGCCGAAGACATAGAAGAGCCCGTTGATCGCGCCGACCGCGGCACCGCAGCCAACCATCACCGCGATCACAACGATGGCGGGGGCGCCAGCATGAAAGCTCAGCGCGCCAACGACGGAAGCCAGCGCAAGGTTCGAGCCGACGGAGAGATCGATGCCGCGTGTCAGGATGACCAGATGCTGGCCCATCGCCACAACCGAGATGACGGCCGTCTGGGCGAGGATGTTGCTGAGATTGCGTCCTGTCAGGAAATAGGGTGACAGAAAGCTGAGGACGGCGACCAGCAGCACCAGGATGACGACCGGACCAGCGCTCAGCAGCATCAGGCCAAGCGCAAGGCCGGGGACGGCTTCTGACTTCCTGGATGCCGGCAACGCGGCCTCGCCGACAGTCGTGCCGGTGTTTCCCGTTTCAGGCAAATTTCCCCTCCCCGCCGCAGCTTGTGCGAGCCGCGTCGTCAAAAACTCAGTTCGTGTTCAGGTCCTCTTCTTATCGATAAAAAACAACTGGTGTAGTCGGGTCAAGTTGTTTTTCATGGATAAAGTTCATGCTAAAAAGGACAAGGTATTGTTCCAAGGAAATCCGATGAGAACGGACACCGTCTACAAGAAGGCCTTCAATCGAGCTGCAAATATGCTGCGCGACGGACAATTGGCCGGCGAACTTCCTTCCGAAAATGAGCTTAGACGGCGAATGTGCGTCAGCCGCACAACCGTCCGAAAGGTCCTGCGAGAACTTGTTAACCGCGAACTTGTCACCGAACGCCACGGCCTCAGAGCGACGGGCCGCGCGGTCGGCGACAACGACTACTATCCGGACGCCGAAACTACGCCTCGCGCCAAGCATGTCGAACAGCAGTTCATGGAGTGGATGCTGCGGGGTGACACCAGGCCCGGAACCAGCATCAATGAGCTTGAGCTTGCACGGCAATTCGGTGTTGCGACCAATGGAATTCGCGAATTCCTGATCCGCTTCAGCCGGTTTGGACTGATCGAGAAAAGGCCGAATACAGGCTGGCTTTTCAAGGGTTTCACTGAAGACTTTGCACTTGAGCTCTTCGAGATCCGGGTGATGTTTGAACTGCGTTCGGCACAACTGTTTTCACTGCAGCCGAACAGCTCTCCGCTATGGTCGAAACTCGCCGCGCTCAAGATGGCGCATGCCGACCTGCTGGAGCGAATTGAGAGCCGCTTTCACGACTTCTCCGGCCTGGATAACCGGTTCCACCGGCTTATAAACGAGGCATCACCGAACCGCTTCATCGATGATTTCTACGACATCATCATGTTCATTTTTCACTACCACTATCAGTGGAACAAGCAGGACGAAAAGCAGCGCAACCTTGCCGCAATCCACGAACACATTGCCTATATCGATGCGCTTGAGAGCCGCAACGCCACTCGGATTGAGGTAGCCTGCCGAGCGCATCTGGCTTCAGCAAGGGAAACACTGATGCGTTCGCTTACGGGATTTGATGAAACGAGCATCAATGCATAACGAAAGAGCTTTGAACCTGGGGGGCAAACAGCGCGATGCGGGCGTTTATGATCCGAAGCCGAATTGCGGTGACAATGCCCTTCCAGAAAGGGAACCGACGCACCCCTTTGAGACGCGTCGGAAGAAGGTCTACGCGTGGCGGATTTCTGTCCCAAGCACGTTCAGGCACTCGCGGATAAACGCTGCAAGCGCCGTCCAGCCCTTGGCTGAAACCATCGTGCCGTCGACATATGCCTCCGTTGGAGACAGGTCGATATAGGTGCCGCCCGCAAGCGTCACTTCGGGCTCGCATGCCGCCAGTGCGCCGACCTTCTTGCCACGCACGACGCCGTCTACCGCAATCAGGATCTGCACGCCGTGGCAGATCGTGAAAATCGGCTTTTTGGTTTCGTGGAAGTGGCGCACCATCGCCTGCACGCGCTTGTCGGTGCGGATGTATTCGGGCCCACGACCGCCGGCGCAGTACACAGCGTGGTATTGCTCCAGCTGCTTCTCAGCGTCGGAAAAGGTCTTGTTGATCAGCGCATAGTGGCCGAGCTTTTCGGTGTAGGTCTGATCGCCCTCGAAATCGTGCAGCGATGTTTTGATCAGGTCTCCGGCGCTTTTGTCTGGGCACACAACGTGAACCGTGTGGCCCACCGCTTCCATCGCCTGCTGGTAGACGAAGATTTCGTATTCCTCGGTGAATTCACCGGTCAGCATTAGGATCTTTTTGCCTGGCATGGTCGTACCTTTCCTGTGACAACGGCCGGGCGAGACCTGTACTCGCCCGGTGGGTTTGACTTTCTAGAAGGGTGAATCGGGGAAGTATCCTTGGCACTGGCCTGTGATCAAAGACATCGGGACAGTCTCAGTCGAACGCCAGCAACAAACGGTCGCGGGAATGCTCGATATGGCGACGCATCGCCTGCTCGGCAGCGGCAGGATCGGCCGCAGCGAAAGCGGCCAGAATGGCCTCATGCTCGTCGAGCGCCTCCTCGGTGACGCGCGAATGGAACATCAGGCGAAATATGTGGAAGTGGGTATGCTGGTGCGCCAGCGTCTCGCGCACGAGTTCGTTGTTGGCGAATTCCATGACCTTGTCATGGAAAATGGCATCCTGGCGGGCGAAGTTGGAATACCTCAGACGCTCGTCCTTGCCTTCACGGCGCGCCATGACGCCCGCCGATTCCTGAAGCTGTGCGAGCTTTACCTCGTCCATGAGCGCGGCTGCCTTGGCCGCGCCATGAGGCTCGAGCAGCAGGCGAAGCTCGTAGAGCTCGTCAAACCGTCGTTTCGTGATCTGCGGCGCAGCGCGGTAACCGATCAGATGCGTCTTCAGCACCAGGCCTTCGCCTTCGAGCCGGCCGAGCGCCTCGCGGATCGGCGTGTGGGAGACGTTGAATTCCTTGACCAGACTGTCGACCGTGATGCGCGAGCCCGGCGCAATCTTCAGCGACATGAGTTGCGCAAAAATCGCTTCGTAGACGTCCTCAACCAGGCTGCTGGAGCGCTGGATACGCCCGCCGGCGAGGTTCGGTTCATCTAGACTGGGTAAGTTCATGGCCTGCATTTTTTGCCCCTTGACACATTGAGTTGCTAACACGATGCTTCGGCCAATGCAATCCTATATCCTATACGATTTTATAGAGGATATAATTTGAGGCTGGTTCAAGACAAAGCAATCGTACTTGCGGTGGCCCTGCTGGAGCAGCGGGCCGACTCCGCGGGCCGGGCTTCCTCACCGTCCGAGCCTGAACGGACCGTCAGCGCTCCGGGCGATGGTTCAACGCGTCGGAACGCAAGCGTGCTGCAAGTGGGGTTTGACGTCAAACCCAGCCTTTGGGCCGAGTTGAACGGCCTTTCGCATTCCAATCCAGACATCATCACAGGATGCAGATAATGAGCCTTTTCGCTGCCATAAGGCTGCCGCGCGAAATCCTCTTCGGGAAGGGCCAACGCCACGTCATTCCGGTTGTCGCGGCCAGGCTCGGGCGTCGCGTGCTCGTCTGCACCGATGAACGTTTTGCCGCAACGGGCCCGTTTGGAGAGATCGTCGCGGCGCTGCGAGCCAGCTCGATAGACGTACTGGTGCATGACCGCGTGCTACCCGACGTTCCCCGGGACACCGTTGCCGTCTGCGTCGAGGAAGCACGGAGGTTCGCGCCCGACATGGTGATCGGCATTGGCGGCGGCAGTTGTCTCGATATGGCCAAATGCGCCGCGTTGCTCATCACTCACGGCGGTCAGCTCCAGGATTACTACGGCGAGTTCAAGGTGCCCGGCCCGACGCTGCCGCTGATCGCGGTGCCGACGACAGCCGGCACGGGCTCTGAAGTGACCCCGGTCGCCGTAATCTCCGATCCGGATCGCACCCTGAAGGTCGGCATCTCCAGCCCATATCTGATCGCGGCCGCGGCCATCTGCGATCCTGAACTGACGATGACATGCCCGCCGGCATTGACGGCGATCGCAGGCGCCGATGCGCTGACGCATGCAATCGAGGCCTTCACCGCCGTCAGGCGGGGGACCGATCCCGGCCTTCCGCAGAAACATGTCTTTATCGGCAAAACCGCTTTGACCGATCATTTCGCCCTGCTGGCGATCAAGCTGCTTGGCCGAAGCCTTGAAACGGCATACCGCCAGCCCTCTGACGAGGACGCCCGGGCCGACGTGATGATGGGTGCACTGGCCGCCGGCTGTGCGTTCGGAACGGCCGGCACAGCGGCAGCGCACGCCGTGCAATACCCGGTTGGCGCGATAACCCACACCCCTCACGGACTGGGTGTCGCCACCATGCTGCCATACGTCATGAAGTACAACAAAACAGCCGCAGCGACCGAGATGGCCGAGATCGCCGACGCGCTCTGCCTCGATGCAAAGGGCTGTACGCCCGAAGAGTTGGCCGACGCGACCATTGGCGAGGTCAGTCGGCTGTTTGGGGCAATCGGGATCACCCCCTCGTTGGCCGAACTGGGGCTGCCCGCCGATAAGCTCGATTGGACGGCCGAACAAGCGATTGGTATCGAGCGCCTCATCAAGAACAATCCGCGTCCATTCGACTTGGGGTCCATGCGACGCCTGGTCCAGGCCGCCTTTGATGGCGACCTCGCCAGCATCATGTAACAATCGGGAATATCGAGATGAACACGTTTTCACAGGTTCTGTCGGATGATCAGGGAATCAGCGACTTCCACACAATCTCGCACGGGCTGTATATTGGCGGCGAATGGCGCCAGTCCGCGGATGGCAGGGTGATTCCGGTCGTCGATCCTTCGACCGAGGCTGTCATCGCCGCTGTGCCCGATGCGACCGTGAACGACGCGGCCGCTGCCGTTGACGCCGCTGCCAAGGCAGCCCATGGCTGGCGGACAACGTCGCCGCGAAAGCGTTCCGAGATCCTCAGACGCTGCTTTGAACTGATGACGGAACGATCAGAGGCGCTCGCGACTCTCATCGCATTGGAAAACGGCAAGGCTCTGCGGGATGCCCGCGGCGAGATCGCTTATGCCGCGGAATTTTTCCGTTGGAATGCCGAGGAGGCCGTTCGCATTACTGGCGAATTCGGTATTGCGCCTTCCGGCACCAATCGCATCGTGGTCGACTACGAACCGATCGGTATCTGCGTCCTGATCACGCCTTGGAATTTTCCTGCCGCGATGGCGACCCGCAAGATCGCGCCAGCACTTGCCGCTGGATGCACGGTGATCTTGAAGCCAGCCAGCGAGACCCCGCTTACCGCCTACGCGCTGGCCGCGCTCTATCAGGACGCAGGCGTGCCACCGGGGGTGGTCAACGTCCTGACGACCTCCAGTCCCGGCCCTTTGACAGCCGCCATGCTGGCCGACCCGCGAGTGCGCAAGCTCTCCTTCACCGGTTCGACGGGTGTGGGTCGCGCTCTGCTGGCAGAGGCTGCCAGGCATGTGGTTTCGTGTTCGATGGAACTCGGCGGCAACGCACCGTTCATTGTGTTCGACGACGCTGATCTCGAAGCGGCGCTCGATGGCGCAATGGTAGCCAAGATGCGTAACGCCGGTGAGGCCTGTACGGCCGCCAACCGCCTCTACGTGCAATCTGGCATTTACGAAGCCTTCTCGGACGGCCTCAAGAAGCGGATGTCGTCGCTCAAGGTCGGCCCTGGCACCGACCCGGACACGGAATGCGGACCCATGATCACGAAAAAGGCGGTCGAGAAGATAGATCGCCTTGTCATCGACGCGGTCGCACGCGGCGCGCGGGTCATGTGCGGCGGCTCAGTCCTGTCCGGAACTGGTTTCTTCTACCCTCCTACAGTGCTTCGCGACGTGCCAGGCGACGCAAAGATGGCGCATGAGGAGATATTCGGGCCCGTGGCGCCGATCTCGAGCTTCGACACCGAGGCTGAGGTCATCACACGCGCCAATGACACCGAATATGGGCTTGCTGCCTACATCTACACGCGCGATCTGGCGCGCGGCATGCGGGTGGCCTCCCGGATCGAGGCCGGGATGATCGCTGTCAACCGGGGGCTGATGTCCGATCCGGCGGCCCCCTTCGGCGGCGTTAAGCAGAGTGGGCTCGGCCGCGAGGGAGGGCAGCATCACGGCATTGCCGAGTTCATGGAGGCGAAATACCTCGCCATCAGCATGTGAGCGGAGAAAGCATGCAAGACGATCCCTTTCGCATCCGCGACCACGTCGCGGATTTTGACGAAATCGTGCAGGACTTCGTTGGCCGCAGCGAGGCCGCCCGCGCCACCATTGCGATGACCGCGGACGCGGCCTGCGGACCGGATCCGACCGAAACCATGGATCTGTTCTTTCCCCCGGGGAAAAGAACGGCGCTGCCGGTGCACATCTTTGTCCATGGCGGCTACTGGAGAATGTTTTCCAAGCGCGACTATTCATATGTCGCGACGACGATTACCCAGGCCGGGGCCATTGCCGTCATCCTTGATTATGCTCTGATGCCCAAGGTCCGAATGGCGACGATCGTCGACCAGGTGCGCCGCGCCAAGCAGTGGATCCTGGCCAACATCGCCGATCATGGCGGAAACCCGGCGGCCCTGACTGTCAGTGGTCATTCGGCTGGAGCACATCTTGCAACGTTTCTGTTCAACGACGAGCATACCCCCTCGAATGTAAGGGCAGCTCTTCTGCTGAGCGGGCTCTACGATTTGAAACCGCTCCAGGATTCCTTTCTCGCCCACGAGATTGGAATAACCGACGAGGAAGTCGCCATGTTTACGCCGCTCGCCTGTCGGCATGATCCTCAAACCAGGGCGGCGGTTCTGGTCGGAGCCAATGAGACGCCACCCTTCCATCAGCAAGCCGATCGATTCAAAGCAAGCTTGGTGCGGCAGGGATCGTTGGTAACGTCGCATGTGCTCCCGAACCGCAACCACATGGACAGTGTCAGAGATCTTGGCGTGCCAGGGACGGAGGCTGCTGATTGCCTGACAGAACTGATCGCCAAGGCCCGCTGACTACCCTGCCGAGATACCGCTCACCCAGCGCAGCTTGACCGCAAGCGGTCCGCATTCGCTCCGGATGAGTTCGAGGCGACATCGCGGATCCCTGCGCCACTGCGTCCAGCCGCTGGTATCCACGTCCTAAATGTCGATGCGCTGCTCGCTATCCGGATCGAACAGGTTGACGCTCGCCGGATCGACGGCAAGAAATATTGGCTCTTTGCGCCGGCCGGCAAACCTCGGCGGCAGGCGCGCGATGATCGCGTTCTCGCCGACCTGCACAGTCACCATGGTTTCAGGCCCGGTGGGCTCTACCACGTCGATCTCCCCAATGATCGAAGCTCGATTCTCCGCAACGGTTCTCAGCTCTTCAGGCCGTATGCCCAACATCACCGGTCGCTCAGAGTCCACCTGCCGGTTCCGCGTCGGCAACACGATCGATACACCGCTCGCTTGAAACCGGACACCTTCCGAATCCGGGACCAGTCGTCCGGCAAGGAAGTTCATTGCCGGAGATCCGATGAAACTTGCCACGAACATATTGGCGGGCCGTTCATAGATGGTGCGCGGATCGCCCAATTGCTGGATGTAGCCGCTTTTCATGACGGCCACCTTGGTGCCCAGCGTCATCGCCTCGATCTGATCATGCGTGACATAGACGATGCTCGTGCCGAGACGCTCGTGCAGGCGCTTGATCTCCGTGCGCATTTCCACGCGAAGCTTGGCATCGAGATTGGACAATGGCTCGTCGAAGAGGAACAGCTCCGGGTCGCGCACGATCGCGCGGCCCATCGCAACGCGCTGCCGCTGTCCGCCCGAAAGGTTGGCGGGGCGTCGATCGAGCAGATGGGAGATTTGCAACATGCGCGCGGCATCTTCCACGGCACGCGTGCGCTGGTCGGCGCCGACGCCACGCATTTCCAATCCGAAGCCGATATTCCTCGCGACCGACATGGTGGGATAAAGCGCGTAGGATTGGAACACCATCGCGATATTGCGGTCCTTGGGCGCAAGGTCGAGGACCGAGCGTCCACCGATCAGGATGTCACCGCTGGACGTGTCGTCGAGGCCGGCAATCATGTTGAGCAAGGTCGACTTGCCGCATCCGGACGGCCCGAGCAGAACCAGAAAGCCTCCGTCCTCGAGCTCGATGTCGACCCCGTGAAGAACCTGTACGGAGCCATAGGACTTGCGCACGTCCCTGATGGAAAGTGTCGCCATGCGAAACTCCTAACCTTTGATGGCGCCTGCAGTCAGCCCCTGGACCATGGTTCGCTGGACAATCGCGAAGAGAACGATGACAGGGATGATGCTGAGAATGCCGCCTGCCGCCAGAACGCCCCAAGGAAGCTGGAACTCTCCGACCATCAGTTGCAGGCCCACGGGCCAGGTGCGAGACCCCTGCCCCGTCGTGAGCATCAGGGCGAACAGGAACTCATTCCAGGCCGCGATGGCAATGAACACCGAACTTGCGACCAGGCCGTTCCGCGCAAGGGGCATGACAATACGGACCATGGCGCCAAGCCTTGTCGAGCCGTCGATGCGAGCCGCGCTCTCGAGTTCCTTAGGTGCCGAATCGAAGAACCCCTTGAGCATCCACACGAACAGCGGCAGCAGGAAACTCGTATAGGCAAGCGCTAGGCCGAAACGGCTGTCGACGAGCCCCACACCGCGCATAACAACATAAAGGGGAATGATCATCATGACTGCGGGAAACATGCGAACGACAAGATAGCCGAGCATGAGCTGATCTCGGCCTCGAAACGCGAAGCGAGAAAATGCATAGGCGGCAAGCGTGCCCGTGACGACGCAGATCGTCACCGTCAGCAAGGTAACGACGAGGCTGTTGCCTATAAGCCGTGGGAAACCCGACTGCGTCCAGATGGCGACATAATTGTCGAAGGTAACGCGGCTCGGGAGGTACTGCATCGTCTGGGTGACAATGTCGGCCTCATATTTGAGGGATGTCAGGAACATCCAGATCATCGGACCGATGCAGAACACCGTCAGGCTTGCGAGCACGATGTAGGTGGCGATGTTCGCGATCATCCGCCGGTGACGCTTGCTTTCAATCATCGCCCTGTCCTTTGGTAATCCTGGAGATGCGGATATACCCGGCCGCGAAGATCATCAGGGTCACGAACATCACCACCGACAGGGCGGATGCGTAGCCGAAATTGAACTCCTTGTAGGCAGTCTGAAAGGCGTACAACGACAGCACTTGCGTGGCATCTCCCGGTCCGCCACCGGTGAGAATGAGGAGCAGATCGGGCGAATTGACCAGACCGATGACGCGCAGGATCACTGCCGCCGCGATGACGGTCTTGAGCATGGGCAAGGTGATCAGCCTGAGCTGCGCCGCCAGGCCTGCGCCGTCGACCGCCGCTGCCCTGTAGAGATCCTCGGGAATACCCTTCAGGCCCGCGAGCAGCAGCAGCGCGAAGAATGGAAACCCATGCCAGGCCTCGACGAGAATGGTCGCCGCAAGCGCAGTATTGGGATCAGCAAACCATGCCTTGTAGGCCTGCAGGACGCCTAGCCGGACAAGAAGATCGTTGATGACTCCGAGCCGCGGATCGAGCAGCAAGGCCCAGATATGGCCCGCTACGACATTGGGCAGGAAGTAGGGAAGCAGGATGAGCACGGCGAAGATTTTCGTGCCCGGCAAATCCCTGTTGAGAGCTGTCGCGGCGAGCAGACCAAGCGATAGTTCCAGCACGACCGCGGCAGCAACCCACACGACGGTGTTCTTCAATGCGATCCAGAATACCGGGTCTGACCACATCGCTAGATAATGTTTGAAGCCGACCCAGCCATCCAACCCGGGACGCGTCAGACGCATCTCGCGAAAGCTGATTGCCATGCCGTAAAGCGTCGGATAGGCGATCACGAGAAGGATAAGGGCGAGGCTGGGAAGGAGCAGCAAATACATCCAGTATCGGGTCTCGGATAGTTCGCCGAGAGCCCGCATAGGCAGATATCTGCTCGAGCTTATTATCATGAATCTGCGATGCGAAAGCACCGTCCCGTTGCGTTCTGAGCACGGCTGCACGTCCGGGGATCAGCGGAGCGCCGCCTCCAGGCCCTGGATCATGCGGTCTACTGCCTGTTCCGGCGTCGACTGACCCGTCAGCACCGACTGGAAAGCGGGATTGACGACATTTTCGGACCAGCCCGCGGCGCCGACGAAATTGTTCGGCAGGCGTCCGAACTTGAGCGTTTCCGTCGCCGCATTATAGATCGGATTGCCGGTGATCCGCTGATCCTGCAGCGCAGCGGCGGAGGCCGGAAAATAGCCGGTCCCCTCGAGCAGGGCCAGGGCAGCGTCCGTTTGGCCCCAGAAACTCACCCACCGCCAGGCAGCCTCGATATTGTCTTCCTTCATGACGCCGTTGCCGGCGTACGCGACGCGAGCGACATGCGCCTTCGGACCGGCCGGCATCGGCGCGGTCGAGAATTGTTCACCCTGCTTCATCGCACTCGAGATTTCGTTCAGCGAACCGGTATGATGCCACACCATCGCAGTCTGCCCGGTGCGGAAGGCTTCCATGATCTGACGGTAGCTGTCGTGGGGCGCGCTCGGCGGCACGACCTTTTCCTTCAGGAAGAGATCGGAATAGAACGTTATCGCCTCGATCGCCGCGGCCCTGTCGATGGCCGGCTGCCCATCCTTGACGATCGGCGAGCCGAACGCCTCCATGACATCGATGACATATTTGAAACCGCCGGCGCCGGCGCGCATGCCGAAGGCATACCTGCCCTTCGAAGGATTGGTCAGTTTGCGGGATGCCTGAAGGAATTCGTCGAAATTTCGGGGTGGCCCCGTCAGTCCAGCTTCCTCGAAATAGTCTGCGCGGTAGTACATCCAGTCAACGAAGGCGAAGGCGGGAACCGCATAAATGGCGCCATTGCTGGAAAGCCCGGTCCAGCGATTGTCGGGAAAGTTCGCCTTGCCCTCCCACCCATTCACGCGCTCGGTAAGATCGATCAATCCCTCCATCGCGGTAAGATCGGCGAAGCGCTCGGCAATCACCATGGCGGTATCGGGACGCCCGCCGGCCAGCACGGCCGATGAAACCTTGGCCATATATTCCGAGTTCGGGATGTTTTCCTGGGTCACCGCCACATCTGCATTGGCCGCCTGAAACAATCCGATGATCTTGAGTAAGCTGGCCATTTCCGACTGACTGGTGAAGTGGTGCCAGTAACTGATGGCACTCGCGGCACGGGCACCACCAATGCGCCCTGCCATCGCGAGGGCCGCCGAACCCACGAGAAACTGCCTTTTGTTCAACCGCATGCGAACCTCCAAGATATCAGATCAGCAGACTGATCGATCAGTTGGAGTGTTGGGTAACATCATTTCCCAAGCCGTGCAACCGCGCCGGAGAGGCAAGCAACGACGTGTCAGACCAGACCAAGGTTCCGCTGCATGGCCGCCTGGAAATGGGACTGCAGCTTTGCTTCGGCAGCGTCGGCATTCCTGGTGCTGCAAGCCTCAAGGATGTCGAGGTGTTCCTTCAGTGTCCGGATCATGATTGGCGAGGTGAGTTTGCTGTCCAGCCGCAACAGACGTAGATAATTGTGCATGCGCCGATAGGTGCTATCGATCAAGGGATTGCGCAGCGCGCCGATGATTGCGCCATGCAGCTCTCCCTCCAGCGCATCCATCTCCTCCAGTTGCTCCTTTCCCACACCCTCCCGTTCGATGCGCCGGACCAGCCGGGAGTGCCGCATTTCCAAGGCATTCATGACGGCTTCATCGCCCTGCTCGGCAAAGACGCGAATTGCCGATCGCTCTATGATGGCGCGGAATTGGTAGGTGGCGCGCGTGAGCTCCATGCCAGGTTTTATGAACTGGATTCCGGAGCGTGGATGGATGGTGAGAATTCCTTCCGCCTCGAGCTTGCGCAGAGCGTCACGAAGCGGAGCGACGGGCACGTCAACGATCGCGGACAGTTCGCTCTGCGAAACGAATGCCCCGACCGGAACGCGCCTGTCGAACAAGCGTTCCAGAATTCGTTCGTAGGCAACATCGCTCATACGGGTGGCCGCCACCAGGGTATGAGAGATGGCTTTTGCTTTGCCCGCCACTTGCGGCACCTCCATTGATTCGGTACTGAGACATCTTAGCTGATAGATCAGTGCGTTATACTAAACGATCAGAAAGCCCCTGTGATGAGCCTTTCGCATTTTCGTATAACCCGATTTCAGTTCGCCCGCGACCGGGTAATCGGGGACAGTCAGGTTCGAGCCGACGATGTAAACGTCGCTGCGCTGGAACTCGTTTCGAAAAGTGGTGAAGTGGGACTGGGCTTCATCCAGACGCTCTTCAATCCCCTGCCCGACCAGACTGAGATCGAGACCGTTTTCGAAAACGAGGTTTGGCCGGGGCTGAAAGGACATAAGGCGATCGCGCTGGTTCATCGTGTGAACCGCCCGCGCGGTGGCAATCAGCGGGCGTACTCCCTGCCTTTTCATGAAGCGATCCAGGTGGCGCTTTGGGATCTTGCGGCAAAGGAAGCTGGCCTACCCCTTCACGTGCTGCTCGGCAGTCGTCGCAACCGTGTGAAAGCCTACGCCAGTGGCCTCGATTTTCACCTCGACGACGATGCTTTCGTCTCCTTGTTTTCCCACGCGGCGTCGCTTGGCTATTCCGCTTTCAAGATCAAGGTCGGCCACCCGGATTTCGATCGCGATCTGCGGCGCCTGGAGCTGTTGAAAACCTGCGTGCCGGCAGGCTCGGAAATCATGATCGACCCGAACGAGGCGTGGACCTCGAAGGAAGCGCTAATGAAATTGGTGGCGATCCGCGATGCCGGCCACGATCTTCTCTGGGTCGAGGATCCAATCCTGCGTCACGACCACGAAGGATTGAGAATGCTCAGGCAGGCAATGACATGGACTCAGATCAACAGCGGCGAGTATCTGGATCTTCAAGGCAAACGGCTTCTTCTGGAAGCCCACGCAGCCGACATCCTGAATGTCCACGGTCAAGTCACCGATGTTATGCACATTGGTTGGCTGGCCGCCGAGCTCGGCATCCCGGTCAGCATCGGCAACACCTTTCTGGAGATCGGCGTGCACATGGCGGTCGCGCTGCCGGAAGTCGAATGGCTGGAATATTCGTTTCAGAACTTCGATCATCTGGTGGAACAGCCCATCGAAATCCGGGACGGCTACGTCTATGCGCCCGATCGACCTGGCCATGGATTGGTACTGTCCGAAAGAGCGCGCGGCGAATGGATGAGACCAAGGCGCCTGATACGGTCGGAACTGGGTACCGCGCCAGAAAATGCACGCCTCCCTGGCAAGTGAGTGAATGACCGAGCCAGCTTGGGAGTTGGCGATGCATGGCACAATTCACGCCACCTCGAAGACCACATGTCCGAAGAACGTGCCGACACGATGCGCGCGATCATCTCCTGGGGCGCTACGCGGAGTTGTTCGGCTACGACGAGCCGTCGAAGCAATTCGACCTCGAGAACCCGGCGTGAGCGAGTTCGCAGGGCTGTCTTCTCAGGAACATTCCATGATTTCGATCGAACAGGCTGCCAATTAAATTGGGCATCGTCCTGCCGCGCGGGTCCGGGATCGGGTTCCTCGGTGCTGGAATTATGTTTCTCAAGAAGGAACTGAACGTGTGCGACCTCAATACTGCGCCGACCCGCTGGTCTTCCGCCGCGTTCGGCGTCCTCGCCAAGCCCGCCGGACGCTCCTCGCCGCGGTCGCGGCTGGTTAACCGAGTTCGAGCCCAGTTTCTCGTCCGTGTGGTCTGCCGCAATCCCGACGTCGGCATCGGTCATCTGAGCCTTCGGCGCCTCGACCGCCCCGATCTGAAGAGCACCCGCGCGTTTCGAGGTAACGTCCAGCAATCGGCGACAACCCGCAACCAATGCCGGTTGAAGCTGTTGTGGGACGGCTCGGCCTCGAGCCTGCGGTTTCGGCAGCGCGATAGTCTAGGGCGTCGAGACCTTGATAGAGTGTCGAAGATAGCTTCCGGCCTGGTTTCCACCGCCATACGAACTGCGGCGGGTGATCAATTGGCTGTCACATGAACCAGCTCATGAGCATTCCGACCATGCACATCGCCATAGCGATCGTGGAGGCCCATCCCAGCCAGCGCAGCCAGCCCTTGACGGTGAAGTCGCCCATGACCTTTGGCTGGGCTGTCATTATCATCATGACCGTCATGACCGGAACGGCGACGACACCGTTGACGACGGCTGTCCAATACAGCGCCTTGATCGGATCGATTGGACCGAACGTGATCGCTGCTCCGAGCCCCGTGGCCGCGGCAAGAGTGCTGTAAAACGCCACAGCCTCCCCAGGTCTGCGCGACAACCCCACGGGCCATCGTCTCGCCTCGCCAATGGCGTAAGCCGCCGCGCCGGCCAGGATTGGTACCGCCAGCAACCCTGTCCCGACGATGCCGAAAGCGAAGATAGCAAAGGCAAAATCGCCGACGATCGGCCGCAGCGCCTCGGCCGCCTGAGCGGATGTCTCGACGTCGGTGATGCCGGCTTTGTTCAAGGTCGCCGCGGTCGCGAAGATGATCGCCAGCGCGATGACGTTGGAGAATGCCATGCCTATGAGAGTGTCGGCGCGTATTCGCGAGAACGCGTCGACCGCCTGACGTGGAGCCCTCAACAACGATTTTCTGCGATGATTTGCGTGGACCTCTTCGGCCTCCTCTGACGCCTGCCAGAAGAAGAGATAGGGCGAAATCGTCGTGCCGAAGATAGCGAGAAGCGTAGTGAAGAACTCGTTGCTCCAGACAATTCGCGGGACCAGCACGCCACCCAGTGCTTCGGCCCAGGGAACTTGCACAGCAAACACGACAGCGACATACGAGAACAGGCTCAACGTCATCCATTTCAAGATGAGCGCGTAGCGATCGTAGTTCACGAAAACGATTCCAATTACGCAAATGGCTGCGAACAGGACGACATAGAGAACGGTCGGGCCGCCGATTAGAAGCTTCGTCGCATCGGCCATGGCGCTGAGATCGGCGCCGATGTTGACGGTATTTGCGATGAACAGAAGAGTTACGATGGACTGTAGAAGCCAATTCGGATAGTGGCGGCATAGATTGCCTGCGATGCCGTGGCCGGTGGTCCTTCCGATGCGCGCACTGATTTCCTGAATCGCGACCATCAGAGGATAGGTCAGCAGCATCGTCCATCCGATTGCGAACCCGAGTTGGGCCCCCGCCTGGCTATAGGTGCCGATCCCGGATGGATCATCGTCCGACGCGCCAGTGATGAGGCCCGGCCCCAGTCTGCGGAGGATCGTCTTCTTCACGGGAGAGACAGATGAACTCGGTCGATTTTTCTTGGAAGCCGCCAGCTCATCCATTGCGTCGGGTCCACAGAGCAAAGCCAGCAGCACCAGTAGCTGCCGCGATTTCGCCAATACCAATACCGTAGAAACGTGCCACTTTGGCGGAGGATCTCCGCCCTCCGAAGGCAGAAGTTACAGGTTCGAATCCTGTCGGGTGCAGCATTGCCGCAGTTCGTTTGCGACAACTATTCCTGCTGGAATTGACAGGGCCAATCTTCAGGCCTCGTCAAGCCAGAAGTCAACTCGGTCCGGGCGTCTCCGCAAGCCATGTTGAGCTGCCACTGGGACAGACCCACCGAATTGGAAAGGTCGAGGCCCTCGATACGGGTCAGAAACAAAAAAGCGCGGTCAAAGTCTACCGGCGCGGTGAACGTCGCTCCTCGGAAGTCCGCCCGTGCGAGATTGGCAAACGAGAAGCGGCTGCCGCTGATATCGGCGTCATGGAACTGCGCACGCCCCAATTCTGCCTTTGTGAAATCAACATTGGTCAGATTGGCGTCCTGGAAATTCGAGCGCTGCATTTCCGCGCTCGCAAACACAGCGCCCTGCGCGTCCATACGGCTGAAGTCGGTCCTGTAGGCCTCGATTCTGTCGAACCGGGCGCCTTTGGCGGTCGAGTCGGCCAGGGAAGCACGCACAAGCGTTGCCTTCTCAAGATTTGCGGCAACGAGATTGCTGTTCCTGAGGTCGGTCGAAGTGAAATCAACACCGAACAGGTTCGCCCCGCTCAGGTCCTGTCCTTCTAGGATGAGAAGCTTCTTGTCACACTCGCGCCAATTGACGCCAGGCGTCGCGGCTGCGTCGCAATTTTGAGCGGCAGTGGCGTTCTGCCAAGCAAACACAGTGCAAAGCGCTAGAACCAAGCCGGATGCGCCGTAAGCTCTGATTCGCCTCAAAGTCATTGTTGCTGGACCTCTGCTACTCGCCGACACTCAACCTTACCACATCTGCTGACACACGAGCCACGGTGACCACCGCGGTCACAGTTAGCGCATTTCTCATATTCACGATTTGATGTTGATCAACCGATCAACCCGCGCGTGGGGCGCGATTTGCGAGCGCCTCCCCATATCATCGCCGGTCCAGCAGAGCGCCCTGAAAGAATCGCCAGCCCGAAAGCGGACTATAACGCTAGCATCGACTACGCGCGCGCAGAAGCAAGCCGTGAAAACGTGGTTGTGAAGATCATCGAGTAGCGTGCCGGCTAAGCGTATCTCTAGGGAGCGAGGATGATCACGCCGCCAAGACGACACGGCGTGCCGATCGCGAGATACTGCCAGGAGGCCATGGGGCCGGGGATAGTGTCCTGAAGGTTCTGCAAAAAGTTTTGGAGAGAGAACGGCGCTTGCTCTGAAGGGCGAGCGGCCATGGCACGGTGGTGACGTTGCAATCACCGA
>NZ_JAMYSW010000039.1:0-19570 GCF_040322135.1 Mesorhizobium sp. M0189 | reverse complement strand
AAAGCCCTTCATCATCGCCTGGTCGCTATGGCGACGACGACATCAGGCCGCGGCCACCATCTGTCACTACAAACGGCATCGACATCCGCAACTGTAGTACTAGATCAGGCAAAGCATCTTCGACGATGCTTAGATTTCGATCGAAAATCTGGTGTCGGATGCGTTGGCGCGAAGAGACCGCACCTTGTTCAGGATCGCCGCAACCGCCGCTTCAGGCCTGGCGCTGCGGCTCGACCTTTTCGAGGAAACCGCCGGTATCAGCTCGGCGATCTTCTTGTGCGCGACTAAACAGTCGAGACCGTCGAGCTCGTCCCAGACCGCCTGGCGCTCCGGCGTCACCTCCAGCCCGGCCAGAAAGTCCTCATTGTCCTTGAGGCTCACCGCCGCATTGACGGTGAGGATGTTGACCGCCGGCAACTTATGGCGCCTGCCGACCTCAAAGTCGTTGAAGTCGTGCGCCGGCGTGATCTTGACCGCGCCGCTGCCTTTCTCCGGATCAGAATACTCGTCCGCCACCACCGGGATCCTGCGGCCGACGATCGGCAGGATGAGGTTCTTGCCGACGAGATGCCGGAAACGCTCGTCGTCGGGGTGGACGGCGACAGCCGTATCGCCAGCATCGTCTCCGGGCGGGTCGTCGCAACGGTAATGAAGGTCTTCGGATTTTCCGGATCGAAGGTCATGCCTTCGACCGGATAGCGGAAGTGCCAGAGGTTGCCGTTGACTTCCTGCTGTTCAACCTCGAGATCCGAGATGGCGGTCAACAGCTTCGGGTCCCAGTTCACAAGGCGCTTGTCCTTGTAGATCAGCCCTTCCTTGTAGAGCGTCACGAACACTTCGAGCACGGCCTTGGACAGGCCCTCGTCCATGGTGAAGCGCTCCCGGCTCCAGTCGGCCGAGGCCCCGAGCCGCTTCAGCTGGTTGAGGATGGCGCCGCCGGACTCGGCCTTCCATTCCCACACCTTGTCGATGAACTCATCGCGCGTCAGGTCGCGGCGGTGGATCTGCTTTTGCATCAGCTGGCGCTCGACCACCATCTGCGTGGCGATGCCGGCATGGTCCATCCCCGGCTGCCACAGCACGTTCTTGCCGCGCATGCGCTCAAAGCGCACCAGAATGTCCTGCAGCGTGTTGTTGAGCGCATGACCCATATGCAGCGAGCCGGTGACATTCGGCGGCGGGATGACGATGGTGAAGGCTTCAGCCCCTTCCTCGGCGCCTGCGCCGGCACGAAACGTCTTTTCAAGCGTATTATGTTTTTTTGTGCATAGACCAACGAGTTGAACGGCGGCCCCATAAATCGCCGATGTGATAGGTCGGGCAAAGGCGTCCACCAGCTCGTACTTGTCAAGACGATGCCACCCTTGATCTTGCACCCGCCTCCGATACCAGCGATCCGCTGCGTCGTATGCTCATGCCTGTCAGGATGGGATGGGCGCTGCTAGCACCGTGGCAGTTTGACAACCCGGCCATCGGGGCGGTAGCACCGTACAAGGCCAAGAGTCGCAGGGCAGACCGCACCCCATCGGGCTGCGCGACCCAGACCAGCTGACGCCCAACTGGCACACTCATCGCGCATCAGCACCGTGGATGCGACATCTACTTTGTTGCGAGCGCGATATCGGAACTTGGTTGTGACGCAGCTGTGCGTAAGCGCACCGCTATCAGCAAGTGAGTGAGCGAAAGAACTACGTGGTGGAGGTGAGAAGTCATGCGGCGTCAAGATTCCCCGCCCTTTGCGGCAAACACACTGATTCCTCTTCAGAATCCGGTCTTTCGTTCGATCTGGACAGCCACGCAGATATCCAGCCTTGGCTGGCTGGTGCAGAGCGTGGCTATAAGCTGGCTTATGGCAACGATTTCAGCCTCCGATCTGATGGTTGCGCTCGTGCAGGCTGCATCGACACTGCCCGCCTTCTTCTTGTCGATCCTTGCTGGAGCGATTGCAGACAGCTTCAGCCGCCGCGGCGTGATGCTTGCCGGACATTGCCTGATCGCATTGGCATCCACGGCGCTGGCTCTCTCTGTTGGACTGGGCTTTGTCAGTCCATGGCTGATCTTGGGACTGAGTTTCTTGGCGGGATGCGGCTTTGCCTTGAATGATCCAGCCTGGCACGCCTCGGTCGGCGACATCCTGGAAAAGCGCGACATACCCGCTGCAGTGACGCTGATGTCGGTGGGGTACAACGTGGTTCGGAGCATAGGACCGGCGCTGGGCGGTGTAATTTTGGCTTTGCTAGGCCCCCTTACGGCTTTCGCCTTCGCTGCGCTGACCGACCTGGTCCCGTTGAGCGCTGTACTGCGCTCCAAGTGGCAAGTTCGCTCTTCGCCTCTTCCGCGCGAGCGGATGATGACGGCCATTCATGATGGCATGCGCTTCACGGCAATCTCCTCGGAGATCAGAGTGGCGATCGTGCGTGCAACCCTGTTCGGGCTGTCAAGCATCTCGATCCTTGCTCTGCTCCCCCTCCTGGTTCGCGACCAACTGGCCGGGGGGCCAATTGTTTACGGCGTCCTGTTGGCCGGCTTCGGCACTGGCGCCTTCATCGCGGGCATTGGCAATAGCTACTTGCGACGCATCACGTCCCAAAATCGATTGATCACTCTCGCGTCCGTTGCTTGCGCAACGTGTTGCCTTTTACTGGCTCTCACATCATCGGTGGCTGTAGCAGCGATCGCGCTTGCAATCGCTGGCGCAGGCTGGGTTGTCACCTGGACCGGAACCGACGTGTGTGTGCAGTTGGCAAGCCCAAGGTGGGTCGTTGGTCGCACCCTGTCGATCTATTACGCCCTGACCTACGGCGGCATGGCGGCGGGCAGCTGGATCTGGGGTGCTGTCGCGCAGTACTATTCCCTGACGTGGGCTTTGGAAGGTGCTGCAGCGGCGCTGTTGCTTGTTGCAGCTGTGGGAAAGCTATTGCCGGTACGGCTATGGGAGGAATCGGATCAAGGGGCCTTCGACTTCAGGCCACCAGAACTGGCCCTCGATTTGAAGCCCAGGAGCGGCCCGATCGTGATCAAGGTGGAGTACTCTATACCCGAGGAGAATATCGAGGAATTTCTGAGCTGCATGCGCGACAGGCGGCGCGTTCAGAGCCGTGCCGGTGCGCGGGACTGGACCCTCCAGCGCGATCTTCAGAACTCGACTCTTTGGACCGAGACATTCCGCACGCCGACATGGACGGACTATCTTCGTCTAAACCATCGGCTAACGGTGACTGACAGGGAGGTAGGCGAGCGCCCTGCCGCTCTGCAGGTCGGTGATTCTCCTCCTCGTCTCTCACTTTCGATCGAGCGGTCGACAAGCCCCGCCCCCGGCAGCCAAGTCCAGCCTGTGCCCTTTGTATCGCGCCCGTAAGGAAACCAGTAACTTTTCTGGGTTCGGGTTCGGACACGGGAATGGCCGAGACCTACTCCTTCTTTCGTCGGGTCTACCCGGATCGCCTTAGGTTGCGGCCGGTTAGGCGAACATGAGGATTTGTGTGGCACGTATGTCCACCACGGGCCCATGTCCAGCCCCACCGCCTCTGCCGCGAAGCGGGCAGACGGAGGAATCCGCCAGCGGCGGCTTGCTGGGAGAGGGCCGCGCGCCTCTTTCCCCTCCCTCACAAAACGTGCCGCCAAGCACGTTACGTCGGCGCAGCCGTGCCGCAGATGCGCCGCAACAAAGAAGGCCTACAAGGCGGAAGCATCGAAATGTCCGCCAGCGGGACCAATTCAGTTCGGTGCTGGAAAGCGGTTCAACAGGGCGGCCATGGGAGCACCAGCATAGCGTCGCCGTCAGGCGCGATGCGGACCGACAGCCCCGACGAAGGGCGCTGATTGATCGACTGAAATTTGGATCGGGTCATTTTATCAGCTGACATAAAAATCCATGAATTTTTCGCGATGCTTCAGCGCGCGCCTGGATTTTCTGCGTTTAGCTGCAGCGAAGGTCCCGGTGGTGCGGTGGAAGCGCACCCGGGGCATCCTGGACTTATTTGATGTAGCCATCCAGGACTGCTGCATTGCCACAGCAGTGGTCACAACCTGCTAGGCGGGCTTCTGGAGATGAACGCGACGATCGGTCAGAAGCGCTTCTATTGGCTGCGCTCGGCGCCAGACGGTCGCGGAGCTTCAAATCTGATCGGGCTCCCGAGCGAATTGCCGTCCTACGGGCATTCGGGACCGATCCCGGCCTACAGGCACGCCTTACTTCGGGCGGCGGATCAAGTGATCCGTGAGGGGAATGCCACGCCGGCATGACTCGCCAATGACTTCAATGCCAACTGTCGGCAGTCACATCATAAATTAAGCATAGCTCCGCGACACATATCCAAGGTGGCGCACAATCCTGCGAATTGTCATCGTTGTGACAACAATCGCCGCACCAAGCAAAGTGGCGAACTCGATTCTGCTCGTGAGATCCCAAAGCTCTCCGAACGGTATTAGATCCATGAAGCGAAACACGGCACCCTGAAGCAGGTAAAGCAGCAGTGTGCTCTGACCAAGCTCCACCGCGACAAAGCGAGCTACGCGAGTTGAATAGCCAACTCTCCAGCATAGGAATATAAGCTGCATCGCCACTGCAGAAGTTGCTACCGAGCCAGCGAACATCAGCAACACTTGTTTGGCCGACTGTGCATCGTAGATGAAAACGAGATTGTTGTAGACGTACGTCTCCTTTCCCCAAACAAGAAAGCACATGAACGCAGCCATAGAAAGTAACATCACAAAAATAGCCTTGTAGCGCCTGATGCTAGCTGCCTGCCATCCGATCGGCTGCGCAAACAAGAACCCCAAACAAAAGAATGGGTATGTGTATCGTACCAACGGGGTTATTGACCACGGGACGGGCGCGAATGCGATCGCAATTGCAGATGCGCCTATGATCCACACCGATGAGCCATTGAAAGTCGTGAGCAACTTAATAAGGACGAAGGACGCGAAAGCTGCCCAGATGAACCAGTATGTGCCAATGAACTCCCTAAAAAAATCCAACATTCCACTGGTTAAACTGTTCGCCGAAGACATTACGGCGGCCTTCGATATCCAAATCAACGCACACCAAAAAAGCATGGGCAATACTAGTTGCATTGCTCGATCACTGACGCCTTGACGGAACGATTTGCGCAGAATCGCTCCCGAAGAAAGATATCCACTTATCGCCATAAAGAGAGGCATGTGAAACATGTAGATTGACTTAAAATATGGCGACAGCCAAAAGGCGTCAGTGCCTCGATAGACAACATATTGCAATAGATGCCCAACTATCACCAAGATAATGAGTACGCCTTTGGCGAAATCGAAGCTTAGGTCTCGGGCCTTTACCCTTTATGGGCGCGAGTCGCGCCCCTTCGAACCGACTGTTTTGTGATTAAGCATCAGACCTCCAGCCGATATCCTGCCGTTACTGCTTCCACTTTGGTTCTAGAGTGGTTCACGCACGGCATCTTCGGATCCCATTCTGGATTGTCGCACCCCAATCGGAGCGGATGGAGGGCCGCAGCACGACACAAGCGGAACAGGCCTGTTCTGGGCTAGAAGGCCGCAATATTTCCATCGAACTTCGTCCTCATCGCCTCAATAGCGGCAGTGCCGCCGCCTGGAATGTAGATCAACCGGAACTCAGGGCTCGCGCCGGCCAACTTCGATTGGTTTCGAATGGTCAAGCGGCGCCGGTCGGTCCATAAGCCTTCCTCAAGAAACGGACCGTATCCGCTATTCTCTTTGGTCGGTAAAATCGATTGTGTTTATGGAACGCATGCGCACGATGGATACATGCGCATCAGGCGCACGTGACCGCCCACGGATAGGACTTTGCTTCGGGGGTCACCGTCCTTTTCGCGATTCATGCAGTGCATGGATGAGGCGGCAATTCCCGCGGTGCAGCACCTTTCGAGCGCGTGCCACAAAATCGCTGGGTTCGACCTGCGCGGCGACTGGGTGGAGATCCGTCTGATCTAAAGCATCACCCATCCGACGGGCAACATCTCACGACGCGCCGAGCAGCTTGGCCAAGCATCCGCACTGGCCGATCTTGCGGGGCGTGCGATCGCCTCCTGATAGCATTCGAGCAACACCTTCTTGAAATCGGCCTGTGCCGGCAATTTTGTCGTAAAGCTCATGGTGGCGACTCCCGCACGCGCGCAGGACAGCCGGCAGATCGCGCATCTTGGCGATCAATCCTGCCATTCGGCCCGTCGTCTTCTTTATTCCAATCGAGATCGTAATCAGGTCCGGCCGGTTACGCAGTGAAGTGTTCTCCCTTCGAGCAGCCACGTCGGCGCCGCTCAGAATCTTCGACGAGCGCGCCAGGACAGCATCGATCTCCGCAAATTCTTGCCAGCAGATCGTCCTCACATCATCATGCCCTTGGCTTCAACCGGGCTGGTGCCCTCCCCTTCCCGGCTTTTTGTCCCGACGCTCGGGTCGCGCCGCCCGGCCCGGTCAAGGCCAAAAAAATCGTCGCGGCTGAACGCCCACTCCGGCTTCTGCCAAATATTCGTCGGCGGGTTCGCAGCACCGCGGGCGCACGGGTGAGCTCGTGGGTAGGAGTGCGGATGGAAGTAGGCGATGCATCGTCACCAGCACCTCAGATTGTGTGAGGTCCACGGCTCGCTCGTTTCCGCCGACGGCGGCGCGGATGGCGTCGGTATACGCAGGGCGGGTCCGTCGCCTTGGCCTCAGTTTCGGGGCAATGGCAAGCCCCGGTCCGCGCGGCGCCGAGTTGGGCGGAAAGATCGACGGCGCGCAACGCGGGGCTCCCTGCGCGACGAGCAGGTTTTTCGCCCGGTCTGACCCGGCCTCGACTCCAGATGCCGCAATGACCGTCGGGCCCGCCGCGATTGATCGGGTCTCATGCCCAAAGCTGCCTCCGTGCCCAGTAGCGGCACCGCATGGCCCCTCCCAGGCGCTGCGCCAGTAAAGCGTCGGCGAGCCAGCATCCGACGGTGCGTTCGAAGCGATCTCATTCGGCGGCCGTGCCGCAGCGGAAGCTGCCGAAGCTCGTCCGGCCAGGTCGCTGACCACCTCGTCGTCGCGGGCGACGACCGAAATCTTCCCCACCGCAGCGAGGTTTCTCCCGTTAGAAGATCCTCAGCGGGATGGGCTGCCAGTTCACGCCCGGCCAACAGCATCCAGCCCGCAGGGCCGACCTCGTCTCCCGGTCGTGTGAGCAGAAGAACATCGCGAAGTGCGGCCTCATCCTCGACGCCGCGAGCCTGCTTCGCCGTACTGCGGCCGCCGAAAGCCCTAGGCGCTGTCACAAGGCGCCAGCCCACCTCTCTAGCTGGCGGACCATCTCATCGAGCGCGCCGATGGCCGCACCGGCAGTGATTGCAATGTCCTCAATGCGCCGCAACTGTTTGGGTCGGGGCAGCCCTGCGCAACCAGGCCGGCACCGCCGTCGTCGGCGCGGCTCCGTGGCACCGGGAAGAGTGCCGTGGTGGCGCAGGAGGGTTTTGGCTCAGAATCATGGAACACGATGAATCATCGCGGCGCTTTTTGTAGAGCGAACGATAAGTCTTGCACGACCAGCCATTTATCCCTCGCGAGATCAATGCCGCGGGCAGTTAGCAGGCGAACTCCGTCCGGACTGAGTACCTGTTTCAACGCGGGCAAAAGAAGTTGTGTAGCCATGTCACGAAATGCTTGGTCCGCTTCTCTGTCGGCCGATGGTCCATGAAATCCCCTCCGCACCCATGACACCAGACACCTCCTTGCCAATAGACCGATCAAGCACTGGCCTCCATGGTACCAGCGTGAACTCGCGCGCCTTCTCGACTATGACGTACTTGCCGCTGGCAAGGTCGATCGAGCGGCGCAATCGACCCTCTATTCGATCACCAGGCTGCGCTTCGGAATACGAGAGTCCGAGTTCGTCAGACAGTTGACCGGCCACGCGGTTCAACTCGCGTTGGCGCAGCATCGAAAGCATGTTGGCGCGATAGACGATCCGGTCCTGCTCTTCCCGAGCAAGACCTTGCGCAATCAGCCACTGCCGCCGGCGGCCTTGCGCCTCTCGGACATCGCGGCCGAAACCAGAGCTGTGCAAGGCCTCCGGTATGTCGGAAACCAGCTCTCGATCGAGCCAGGTGGCGCCGTCGAAGCTGACTTGTTGTTCCAGCGGCGTCGATGAGAGCTTGTCAACCGTGACAGGCTCGGCCCCGGCCCGCTGACGCTCGTAGCCCGCGACGCGGTCGAGATGGTCCGGCGCGATAGTCCATGTACCGTCCGGCTCGCGCTCGACACGACCGGTCGCCCGGCGGATCGCCTCCAGTCGCCGCACGTGCGTTTCGGCAAAGCGTTCGGTGGCCGACGGGTCATGCTTGAGATGGATATCGATGCTGTAGCGCCCGTCATGGGCCGTGGCGATCTCGGCAATTGTGCGGTCGACTTGCCTTGGCCCGGTGTCTCTCGGCGTGACCCGCACTATGCAGCCCTCTGGCGTTGGTTGGGTGGCCTCGCCTTTGCCGATATCAACATAGTGGCTTTTGCCGTCCACGCCGTCGACGACGAGGTAATGGCGGTCAGTGATTTCGTCGGCCAGGCCGCGCGCAACGATGCGGCCGACGACAGGCTGCATCTGCTCTGCAGATCGATCATGGACAACATAGTCGGCGGCACTGCGGGCGAGCCCCTTGCCGGTCAGTTCGCGGTGCATGGTCTTGATGATGTCGCCCCGCTCGCCGATGCGGCGCAGCGTCGCTTCAAGCTCGCCATCAAGGCGCCAGCGGCCCGAGCCGACTTCCTCAGCCAGACCCATCCGCTCGAGCTTGCGCAGGCGGCCCTGGTGCAGCGTCTGGCGAAACGTGTCTCGGCTGGCCGGTGAGACATGCCCCTTATGGTCGCGCATGCGGAGCAGCTGCCGATCGATGCTGGTGAAGCGTTCCCGCTCCATTTCCTGGCGCAGGCGTTGCTCGATCTCGCGGTCCGTTCTCGGGCCAAGGTCGAGACTGACCAGCTCGGCCGCCCGTTCACGGATTCCAGACGAGATGTAGTCTCGCGCAATGACAAGATTTTCGCCGCGGTCGTCCTTGCCGCGGACGATAATATGGGTATGCGGATGACCAGTGTTGAAATGATCGACAGCGACCCAGTCGAGCTTTGTGCCGAGGTCTTCTTCCATCTGCGCCATGAGGCGCCGCGTGAGCGGCTTGAGGTCGTCATACTCGATGCCGTCTTCAGGTGCGACGATGAAGCGGAACTGATGCCGGTCGCCATCGGCACGATCGATGAAGGCCTTGCCATCAACGCGGTCGCTGTCGGCGCTATAGAGCTCGCCAGGCTCGCCTTCGCGGGTGACGCCGTCGCGCTGGAGGTAGCGAAGGTGTGCACGTGCCCCGTCAACACCCTTGCCGGCCAGCTTGACGATACGCGCCTTGACGACGGCGCGCCGCTGCCGAAACGTCGCGTGGGGGTCGCGCGCTCTGAGAACGGCGGCAGCAGCCCCGCCGCGCCCCGCCCGGCTTCCGATGAAGCGGCCACGGCGACCGCTGCCGCCGCCGGCTCGGTTGATCGCGGCGCGGATCTGGCCGGCGAAACGCTTGCCTGCCTTCGAGCCGCGCGATCCGATTTTGCCCAGGCTCGGCTTGAACTCTTCATCCTGCATTGAGCCTCCTAGTAATCTTAGGCAAAATCAGAGACTTGCCGGCAGCAGCTCTCCTGACGCTGAAGGCAGCCTCCGTGAAAAACGATGTGCAGACAAAGACTTCGCCGCCTCCAGGAGGCGATGCCTTTATCTTGCCTTCCGCGGACCTGCCTCCATGCCTCCCTGCCCCGCCCGACCCACGGTACCCCTGCCCTCACCTGCGATCCGGCCGGCCTGACCTTGCTCGCTCCGATCCGAGCGGCACCACGATTTGGCCATTCGGATCGGTCGCGGAAACACCGTTTCGCAGGAAAAACAGCGACTGCCCGGACGGGATTTCCGGCGCTTTTCCGGAACGGGATTTGCCGGTGAACGCGTCCATGTCGGCGGCCGAAATCCCCGCCGCCTTGAGCTCTTCCAGATACGAAACCGTCTCGCTGGGCAGCGGTCGCCCACGCTGCAAATGCTGTTCGTAGCGCTCCGGCCCAGCGTTATAGGCGGCAAACAGGCCGGGAAAGCCGAAGCGGTCATACATGGCGCGCAGATAGGCTGTGCCTGCCAGAATATTGTCGCGAGGATCGTGCGGAGCGGCCCCCAGGCCAAGCTCTGCGCGCATCTCCTCGTAGGTGCCGGGCATCACCTGCATGAGGCCAACGGCGCCGGCGTGTGAGGCGATCGGCCGTCCGTCCAGCATTGTCTGCCCTCGGCTTTCGGCATCCATGACGGCATAAATCCAGGGCTGTGGAATGCTGAAACGCCGGCTTGCTTCGGCTACGAAGGGCTGCCATCTTGCCAGCTGCGGACCAGGGGAGATGGCGGCCGGCTGAGCGTCGGTCGCGGCGGAACAGGCGCATGGCGCTATGGCGACCATGCCCAGCATCAGGAGGGTTACTCGGTCCATAGCGGCACCAGCCCCCCGACAATATTTTCGGCCGGCACCGGCCCGAAATAGCGGCTGTCGAAGGAGCGATTTCTATCGTTGCCGAGCAGGAAAAACTCGTCGGCGGCGAGCTTGCGGCAGCCATTCCACCAAGGCAGCGGACGGTGCTGCGTGTCGGTTGCCAGCCGGCGCGCGACGATCTCGCCGCCGATGATGATGGCGTCGCCGAAGGCGCAGACATGCTCGCCAGGCATTGCGGCAAGGCGCTTGACCAGCGGCACATTGCTGGGCAGATAGAAGCGTTCGGCGGCGAGATCGGCGACCGGTTTTGGCGGGCGGACGAGCACCAGATCGCCACGAGCCGGCGATCCGGATGCGACGCGATAGAGGCCGACCGGCGCACTGGCCGAGGCGTTCCAGACCAGCCAGGGCGATGGGTTGTCGAAAGCGGCGAAGCCGATCAGGCCGAGGCCTATTGTGGCCACGGCGATCGTCTTGCGCGCCCGAATGCGCCGCAGATGGCTGCCGATCAGACGGATAGTGGGACGCCGGCTCATGAGCGGCCTCCCTCACCGGCCGAGCCGGAATTGTGCCCGCCATCCTCGGGCCTGGTCTCCTGCGCGCGTCCCTTCGACCAGTCGTCGAGCTCGTCGATGTGATAGCGGACATAGCGGCCGTGCTTGCGAAATTGCGGGCCACCGCCCTTGAGCCGCATCTTCTCCAGCGTGCGCTGGGATAGCCCGATATAGAAGGCGGCCTGCGCGGTGTTGAGAAACGGACTGCCCTTCTTCGCGCGGGCCGCGCGTTCGTTTTCGTCGTCCATGATGGTCCTCGTTTCGTTACGGACAAGCGAAGGCGAGGATCGGCGAGCGAGATCGTTTTGGGGACGGGCGAAGAGTGGGGGGCGAGTTTTCGCCGCCCCCTCCCGAAAGAGCCCCGCGCCGGTTGCGGCGCGAGGCTCGAGGCAGGCGGTTCAGTCGACCGGGTTCCAGATGATGGCGTATGTGTCGTCATCATCCTGGCCGGCGGCGCGGCCGAGATTGGCGTAGAGCTTGCGCGGGCCGAACTCCGGGGCGGCAATCGACAGGCTCACATAGTCCTTGCCGGAGGTCTCGCCGGTGCGGATCCAGCCGGCCCCTACTTCGACCCCTTGCGTCAGCACCCGGAAGTCGGGATGGGTGTCGGCGCTCTTTGCCTGATTGGGCACGATGTCGATGTCGGCGCGGACGCTGAGCGTCTTGAGCTGGCCCTTGTAGCCGCCGTTTTCCTGTTTGGTGACGTATCCGATCGCGGTCATTTTTAGTCTCCTTGTGGTGCTCGCCGGGGACCATTCCCCTGCGATGGCGGACCGTGATGGGCGCGTCCGGACCGCGGAACCGGGACGGCCGCAGCGATGGCGAAGGACCCGAGCGGGCAGCTTTTTTGAAGCGAAGCGGCGCGAGGAAGCCGCCGCAGGCGGCGGGGAAAAAAGCTGCTGGCGAGGGTTTCGGGCGGGCCGGATCCGCCCATAGGTCGTCAAGCCAGCCGCAGGGGAATGGTCCCTGAGACACATGGAGACAGGTGGCGCGATCGGCGGCACAACTAACACGCGGCGATGCAGGGCACCGGCTGCGGGGGCTCTGTCGCCACCGGATCGGACGATTGGCCCATGCGCGGAGCGCCTCGGCAAGCAACCCGGCGCGGTGCAGGGCTGCCGAAACGGGGGCGAATTGGCGTCGGGATTTCTCGCGCGCGGCACTGGCTCGACAAGACGACCAATCGACAGCCGGCGCGGCCCGGAGCGGCGCGCGCGACCTGAGCAGCGGTACTCGAGAGAACCGCCGCTCGGGCCCTGATCGACTATTTGCGGACGAACAGCGGCTGCACTTGTGCCCACTGATCGGCGGTGCGGAAGCCGCCGCGGCTGGTGTAGCTTTCGGCGGGGAATTTCATCCAGCGCGGCAGCCAGGTCTCGACCTTCTGGCGGCCATTCTCGCCCGCCAGGAAGTCGCGGATGATCTTCTTTTGCGTCTTGACCTTCTCGGCGACATTGCCATCCGCGACCAACTTGCCGCCGATCTCGGCCAGCATCGAATTGGCGATTTCCTTGTCGCGCAAGAGGTCGAAGAAGGCATCGTCCGGTTGCCACCATGTGCCCATATCGACGTTCAGATGGTTGCCGAGCGCCTCGATGACGGTGCTGCCGGCTGCAAGCGTCTCGGCCATGACAAGGGTGAGAACGCGCATGACATCGTCGTCGCACAGCGCCAAGAGGCGCGCGAACACGCCGGCGATAGCAAAGGCGTCGCCATTGCCGCCGGCGACCACGCCATCCTCATCCGGTGATCCGAGCAGGGCCAACACTTCGCGCCGCTTTTTGCCGAATGCAGCTTCAGCCTTGCAGCCGGCAAGGCTGGCAGTCACCGTCTCGTTGACTGCGCGCTGTGGCTCACGGCGCACCTGCCACAGGCCGGAACCGGTGATGGCGTGCGCCACCACGAGGCGCAGCGCCACGGGGGGATGGTCGAGCATGGCCGCGCGCACGCCAGCATGGCGATGCAGATCGACATAGTTCTGCATCGGGCCGGTGAGTTCGGGGCGCGGCGGCTTGGCGGCTGTTTCTTCTTGCTCACCGCCCTCGCGGGCGCGGCGCGCTTCCTTGCGTGACAGCCAGCCCTCGTGACACTCGACCTCGCCGCGATGCGAGACAGTGATGACGACCTTGCCGCCCTTCTTCTTCGGGGTCTTCTCGTGGTCCCATGCGTGGAAATATTGGCCCGGTTCCAGCAGCACCACCTCGCTCCAGCCGTCGTTGAGATATGTGTCGCGTCTGGTGGCAATCGCTTCGTTCTGCTTTTGCCAGAACAGGTCGGCATCGGCGAAATAGCTGTCCTCGCCGAACAGGTCCGAGGTGATCAGGCCGGGATACTCCTCGATGGCAAACAGCGCCACCTTGGTGGAAATCGACTGGCCGCCGAACAGCCATTGCTTCAATTGAAAGCCACGCGGCGCGTATTGATCGGGATCGGCACAGAGTGCCAGCCAGTCCTTCTGCTGCGCCTTGGACGCCATGGTGAGATGGCGCACCGTCTCGGCGTCGATCTCCTCGCGGCGATAGGCTTCGCGGATTTTGGGCAAGAGGTCGCCAAGCGCCAGAATGCGTTTGACCTTCAGGTCAGTGATGCCGAAGGTCGCAGCGATGTCTGGAACGGTGCGGCCTTGCCTGACGAGCCGCGAATACGTCTCCCATTGCGAGACTTCGTCAGGATCGAGGCGGGCGAGGTTTTCGATCAGCGAGGCTTCCAGCGCATCGGCGTCGTCGCCATCCTCCATGATGGCGCAGGGCAAGGGATCGCCTTCGCCGCGCTCGTCGGCAAGCGATTTCGCGGCGAAATAGCGCCGCCTGCCGGCGACAATCTCGAAGGTTTCCGGCTGGCCGTTCGGCCGCACAAGGAGAGGCACCAGCACGCCGCGCGCACGCACGGAGGGCAGGATGTCGGATATGTCGGGCGCGCGTTTTCCATGGCGCATGTTGAGCGCGGAAATGTTGAGCTGATCCAAGGGGATGTGGGCAAGCTGCACGGTTACTCTCCTTCGCTTTGGTTAAGGTTGTCCCCGCCGCAGAGGCCGAAGGCCGGCGCGGCGGGACGGTTTTTGCGCCTATCGGCGCTGCTATTCCGCCGTGTCGGGCGGAAGCTCGGAATGGGGCTTTGAAAGGGCGTCTGCTGCCTGCCGCAGAGGTCGCTCGGCCTCGGTGATGTGGCCGCAAATGCGAGCGGCTTCGGCATAGACCGAGAGCGGAAAGCGCGCCCGGAAATGCAGGTCGCGCTCGATGCCGAGGCCAAGCGGACCTTTTACGGATGCAAGCTCGGCCAGACTGACGCTGCCGAGTTCGGGGAAGCCGAAGCCGAGATCACAAAGACCGAACAGCGTGTCGCCATCGGCGTCAAGTTCGCTCAGAAGCCACGTCGCGGCACCTGTGGGATTAAACAGTTTCACAACGGGAAAATGGTCGATGTCGGCCTCGGCGGCGCCATTGGTAAGCAGTCGTGCGCGCAGTGGATCAGTGATCAGGATCATGGAAAGACTCCTTGTCAGAACAGGTCGAGTTGATTTCTGCTGGCTTCATCGAGCGGGTTTGCGCCGCGCGCGGACGCATCGGCGCGTCCATCAGGAGGGTGAGCCGATCGCGCGTGGTGATCGGCCGGACGCCGGGAATGAGCATCTGCTCGCCTTGCGGCGTCGGCTCGGTCGCGGTCAGTTGAGGATCGCGCATCGTCATGCCGCAATCCCTTCCTGCGCCTCGCCTTCGGCATCGGCCTGAAGGCCAAGCAGGAAATCGGCGGCCTTGGAGGCAAGACTGGCGGCACGGAAGATCGCGCGGTTGTCCTCGCGCAGCACCTTTAGCCATGAGCCGATGTAATCGGCATGACGCACGGTCGGCTCGATACCGAGGTTGCTGCAGACGAAGGCGGCAGTGATTTCGGCGACCAATTCTTCACGCGCGTAAGCCTTGGAGCCGAACGAGCCGGAGAGGTCGCGAGCAAGCCGCGTCGGGTGGCCGGTCCAGTGGCCAAGCTCGTGAAAGCAGGTCCGGTAATAGTCGATCTGCTGATGGAACGCCGGCTGCGGCGGCACCTGAATGTGGTCGCTGCCCGGCATGTAGAAAGCGCGATCGCCGCCGATCCTGAAATCCGCACCGCTGGCGCGAATGAGCGTCTCGGCCTGCGGCACGATCTCGCACTGAGGCAGCGGCTCGGCGGCGGCATAGAGGTCTTCCGGAAGATTATCGCACTGCGCGACATTGAAGACGGTGAAGCGCTTCAAAAAAGGCACTGCCTGTGGTTCATCGCCCTCGTGGCGTGCGCGCTCCTTCTCGTCCTTGGGGACAAAGCGGTCGGCATGCACGATGGTCGTGCCGCGCTCGCCCTTCCTGACATTGCCGCCAAGGACGAGCGCCTGCCGGAAGGTGAGCCAGTTCTGGCTGGGATAGCTGCGCTCGATGACCGCGCCCCACAGGATGAGGATATTGATGCCGGAATAGGTGCGCCCAGAGGATGCATTCCTCGGCAGGCCAAGGCCTGCCTTTGCGCTGCCCCATGGCTTGACCCATGGCACGGTGCCGCGCTCCAGCTCGGCAATGATGCGGTCGGTGATCTCCTGATAAAGGCTGGCGCCGGGGCGCCTGCCCTTGCCTGCGCCAGCCTCTGTGCTGGCGGAACGCTTGCTGTTTGCATGCATCGTCTCATCCTCCGCTCGCCAATCGCCGCGGCTTCCCCCGGAAGCGGGGTGGGCGGCGAGTCGCGACCGGAAAGGCCCGCCGTGGAGGCGGACCGCATCCGAAGGACCGGAACGAAGAGGAGGACCCTGAGCGGCACGCGAAGGGTTGCGGGCTGCCGCGGCGGGCCTAGAAGGGAGTGCCGCCCACCCCGCGCCACCGGGAAAGGCCAACAGACAAACCGCGCCGCCCGCAAGGGCGGCGGCCGTCACAGCCCGAAGGGCTGCCCACGCCAAGGGGCGAAGCCGAATGGCCGAGACCGCCTGAGCTTGCCGAAGAAAAGCGGGCTCGGTTCACGAGCACCTGGTGCGCGTCATCAGGCGCGCGGGCGCCCGCCCGGACGGCAGGCTGGAAAGATTTTTCGCACGGATCATCGTCAAGCGCCGCAGTTACGTCGAGAAACTCGACGACATCGCCGCCGTGCGCGCGGCTTCCTCCGAACAAAGCCAGCGCTCGCCTTTCAACAGGTTGAGGCGCGTGTCCCAGTAATATTCCTGACCGGGCGCGCTCGCCCGTTTGTGGCTTATATTGGCTTTGATGTTGCAGCCGACAGCGGCAGGGTCGATTCGAAGGCAAGAAAGCCAGCCAGGAGTTGCTTTGATAGCGATGGTTGCCCACGCCCCTTCCCTCCGAGGAGAGAATGCGACGTTTGCGCCTGGAGTCTACCAAGTCGGGTCTAATTCACCGGTCCTGTTCCGAACCATTGAATGAACGGCGCATCCTTACCCGTGATATCCTTCACCGTCTTCAACAGCGCTTCATGGGTGCGTTGGAGAGCCCGGTAATGGTCGCTGCTAGGTGATAGAAGCGGCTGGACGATGCTCTTGTGCAGCCGTTCCGCCTCCGCCAGAAAGCGCTCGATTTCAGCCTGTGAAAGCTGCTTGGAAAGTTTGGTCCTAGCCATTGCGATCTCCGTTGAGGAATCGTCTCCTAGGATTATCATCCTATATCGGCATGGCCTGGTAAAGACCACCCGCAGCGGAATGGCAGCTTGCCGAAGAAAAGCGCGCTCGGCTCACGGCACCGGCGCGAGCCGTTGGCGCGCGGGCGCCCGCTAGGACCGCAAGCTGGACAGAATCTCGCACGGATCAGCGTCAAGCGCCGCAGTTAAGTCGAGAAACTCGATGACGTCGAGACGCCGCTCTCCACCCTCGTACTTGGCCACGAAGGATTGGGGACGATCAAGCTTCTCGGCCACCTGCGCCTGAGTCAGGCCTTTGGCCTTGCGCAGGGAAACCAACTGGGCCAGAAACCGCTGGTGGCGGGGCGATCGAAGAGACTTGGGCATGTAGGCGAACCGGTCGGGTAAAGACCGGATCAGCGACTAATCCCGGTTTCGGATTATCCCATTTTGGGATATGCTGCGTTGCATCCAGCGCTCAACAGCCGAGGCTCGCAACAGGCATGAATCGATCAATGGGAACAGACGAGACTCGAAACTCAACTCTGTGCGACGAAGTCCCCTGGTCGGAGAACCTCACGAGCTACGACAGGGAGCATTTCACGATCTACCTGCGGATCCTGGATGCCTGCGCCGACAATGCCAGCGAAGAGGAGATGGCCGATCTCATTCTCGGCATCGACCCGTCCATTGAGCCGGTCCGCGCCCGCAAGGCTCTTCGCAGCCATATCGACCGTGCGAACTGGATGGTTACGACTGGCTACAGGGAACTGTTCGCCGGCTGACGCACAGCGCGGACTGCCACGCGTTTCAAACGGGCAAGTCTCGTACGCACGATTCGAGAGCGCACGGCCGCAAGAGACGGCGCGGCGGGTGCCTGTCACAACTGGTTCGCGTGCTGTTTGACTGCCATATCAAGCGCTAGGCTCAGAGGCACCGCCTTGGAAAACAGGAAGCCTTGAGCGGTTCGGCAGCCAAGCTTGTGCAGGGTTTGCCGATCCGCCTCTGTTTCGACGCCCTCGGCCATGACCTCGATGCCGAGCATGTTACCGAGATCGATGACCGATTTGACAAGCAGTCGGTCCTCCCGGGACTTGGCTAAGCCGCGAATGAAGCCCTGGTCTATTTTCACCTTGCGTATCCGACTGTCCTTGAGCGATGCCAACGTAGAAAAGCCGGTGCCGAAGTCATCGAGCGCGATGGAAATGCCGGCATGTGAAAGCCGTCCGAGCTTTTCATCCACTCTGTCCGGGTCAACCGGGGAGTCTTCGGTAATCTCGATCTCGAACATCGTGGCAGGGAGACCTCTTGCCGCCAGACCATTCAGAACCATGTCGTCGATATCGCCGGCTTCCAGTTCGCGCGGCGAAACATTCATCGCCACACGGAGATCACGACAGTCAGCTTTCACCAAGCAGTCGATAAAAGTACAACAGTCGGCGAATACGGTTTGCGTCAGCAGCTGAAGCATTCCGGTTTCGCGTGCAGCTGTGATGATTTCGGGTGGAGAGATGGCACCATGAGTCGGATGGGACCACCTCAGCAAGGCTTCAAAACCGACCACGGCCTCGGTGTCGAGTTTCACGATCGGCTGGAACCAAGGTTGCAAGCTTCTCGTCTTTATCGCCGCATGAAGGTCCCGTTCGACGGACTGGCGGCGTTGCAGTTCCCTGTCGAGTTCGGCATCGAACAGGCAAAATTCGTTCCTGCCACGACGCTTGGCCGTATAAAGGGCGATATCCGCCCGCAACAACATTTCCGTCAGGCCCGGCGTCTGCGCCAAGTATATTCCTATCGATGCCCCGACACGGACGGACGCGACCTCGATATAGGGGCGGGCAATTTTGGCTATGATATTGGAGGCGAGATCACTGGCAGAAAGCGAAACCCTCGTTGAAGGAAAAAACAGCACGAATTCATCGCCGCCGATACGAGCGAGCGTTGAGCCTTCCGGTGCTTCCTCCTCTATGCGGCGCGCGATCCTGACAAGCAGTTCATCACCGGTCCTGTGACCGTAGGTATCGTTGACGGATTTGAACCCGTCCAGATCAATCAGCATTGCCACGAAGGGGCCATCCGCGGTCTCGAACCGTCCGATAGCGTCTTCGAGGCCACGCCTGTTGAGAAGGGCCGTCAGGTGGTCCTGCCTGGAACTGGCCTTCATCTCCGCCGCGAGCCGCTCGGCCTCATGCCTCAGGCGGCTCGCTTCGCGGAACCGTGCTTGCCCAACACACGAAGCTCGAACCAAGCCGCCCATGAAGAGCAGAACGGTAAAAGCCAGAATGTAGTCTTCAAAATTGCCTTTCGCCAAAAGGCAACCCACCGTGATGAGGAGCGGAGGTGTGATGAAGTTGGTCGCCGCCGCGGCATACGAACTGCCGTATGTAACCGCACCAGCTGAAATGCCCGCCAGAATGACCAGATGCAGCGGTGCTTGAGGTGTCGTGTATCCAACAGTCAGGACGGCCAAGAAGGACCAGGCAAACCCTGCCAGAAGGGCAAGGATGCCAAACCAGCGAAGCCGCGGCAAAACCCCCACTAAACTGTCATGGCGCCCCGTTTCCTTTAGCTGATAACGCGCGAGTGCAACGCGGGCGGCATTGATCGCATTGACGACCAGGAACCAGATTGCAGCGGCAAAGCCGCTGCCAGAAAGGGCGTGCACCGTCAAAATCAGGCCTGACAGGATAGCGCTTATCGGCATCGACACGAAGAGGCCGGTCCTCAGGTCAGCAAGCTGATCCTGACGGATTTTGGCCTCCAGCGTGTCTTCTTTCTTCGGGGCCATGGACGGACCAGCTTGCTTCCCATCGTTGTTCGCGAGGACAAGCTTACGCAAGCCCGCTGAAGGACGGGTTAACTATCCAGCAGGGGTAGCCAGTGCGCTCACCATGCTTCGGTCGCACGTCTGTTCTTAAGATTGCCGGCTGATCATCAAGGTCTCGTCCGCGCGCGTTTCTT
>NZ_JAMYSW010000038.1:0-20276 GCF_040322135.1 Mesorhizobium sp. M0189 | reverse complement strand
CCATGCTTCGGTCGCACGTCTGTTCTTAAGATTGCCGGCTGATCATCAAGGTCTCGTCCGCGCGCGTTTCTTGATCCGAATCATGCCAGGATCGGCAACGTCACCATGGAAGCAGCCCTGCCAACGGCATCAAACGCGCCCGGCGAGACAAAAGGAAGCCGGGCCGAGATAGCGTTCCAGAGCGGCAGCGCTGCCTGCGATTCACCGCCTGAGCATGGCCGAAATGCCATGGCGGATAAAGGGAAGATATTGGGCAAAGCGAAGCCCCGCATGTCTTGCAAGCCGTGCCGTCGGGTGCTCGCCTGAGTAGAGAGCGACAAGTACATTCGTAGCATGATACAGCGGTGCCGCCGACTGACGCAGTCGGCTTTCGTATCTGCCGAGCATGTCGGGATCAGCAATGTCGCGGCGCTCGCGACATGCCGCCAGGATTCTATCGGCGAGTTGCTTCTGGCCACTGAGGCCGATGTTGAAACCATGAGCGGTCACCGGGTGCATGCCGAGGGCAGCATCGCCGATCAGTGCTGCACTCGGAGCCCAGAACTTGTGCGCCCAGGTCGTGACCAGCGGATAGGCATGGCGGGTGCTTGCCAAGGCCATCTCTCCGAGGCGTCCTCGACAACGGTTCGTCAATTCCATCAGGAACAAATCGTCGTCGAGAGCAAGCAGTCTGTCGGCCTCGTTTGAGCGCAACGTGAGAAGCAGCGACGACACGCCTTCCATGAGCGGCAACATCGCTATCGTCTGATGGTGATCGAACCATTCGACCGCGATCTGGTGATGGGCGCGCTCGTGCCTCACCCGGCAAATCAGCATGGAGTTGCCAAGCCGATTGATGGCGGCGCCAATGCCGAGGAGGTCGCGCGTCGCGGACAAACGCGAATCCGCTGCAACGAGCAGCCGAGCGGCCAATTGCCTGCCATCAGAGAGCGTTATGACTGCTTCTTTGTGGCTGGTTATTGCAGTGACGACCGAGCGGCCGCACAGCAGCTGGGCATGATCCTGGAAGTGGACAAGCTTGAACAGGGCGTCGCGGATCCGACAATTTGGGACCAGAATTCCGAGTGGTTCCCCAGATCCGCTGGGAGAATCGAAGCACAGGGCGAAAGGGCTCGATCCGTTGAGCACACGCGCGCCTTGAAGTGGTGATTTGTCCGAAGCGGGGATGATATCCCAGGCGCCGAGCTCGCGAAGAATTCCAACCGAAGCGTGGGTCAGCGCGATCTCGCGACCGTCGAAAGCCGGATTCGCCAGGGTTTCGAGCGACTGCCGTTCAACCACTGCCACCTTGAGTCGGCTCTGGGCAAGCGATGCGGCGAAGGAAAGTCCGACCGGCCCGGCTCCGACGACAATGATGTCGAATCTATCGACAGAGCCGGCCATCAGCGTGCCGCCATTGCGTCGGCTATCTGCGATACGAAGGGCTCTGGAACGCATCGCAATCGATCCACGGTTTGCGGCCATCTCCCCCAGCGTCTCACGCGACCTAACTGTCCGTTAGACATCCGTTCTCCGTTGAAAAATGCTCAAGAAACCATGCCGATGAAGAGATAGCCCTGATGTGGATCAACCAGGCTCGACAAAGGCGGCAAGGCGGGTTCACGGTCGACTGGTCGATCGCCACGCCATGGTCTGGTCAGGACATCATGGAATAGCCGGCTTCCCGTTCGGTGCGGCCCTTTCCTGGCCGAAAGTTCGGCAACGTATTCTGGCTGATCCGTTCGCACCAGTCGCGCGCCGAAATCGGCATGACGCGAAGCAACCGCGGAAAATATTCGAGCGAGTCGTCGCAGGGCAGGCTGGGTCAACTGCGCGGCTCGTCGCGGTCGATCAGGATCCGCTCGGCGGCGCCATCGAGATCTTCATATTGGCCGCTCCTCAAGGCCCACAGGAACCCGGCCAGCCCAAGCGCTCCGAGGAACAGGGCCACAGGTATGAGGTAGGCGAGCGTCGTCATGAGGATTGTGCCAGTGCGCCAATGTCGGAGCGCCTGTCATGTCGGGCATCTTGCACCGATGCATGTGACACGAAACCTTGCAGGCGTAGCGCATTGCCGATGACCAGGAGGGAGGAGGCGGACATCGCGACCGCCGCGATCAGTGGCGTAACGTGCCCCAGAATGGCGACCGGCACGGCGATGCCATTGTAAACGATCGCGATGGCGATGTTCTGCCGGATCAGCAGTCCGGCCTTCCGCGAAATGTCTAAAGCAAGTGGGACCGCCAGAAGACTTTGACGCAGGAACACGAAATCCGCGGCGTTGCGACCGATATCCGCCGCCGTGGCCGGAGCGATCGAAACGTGTGCGGCGCCCAATGCAGGCGTGTCGTTGAGCCCATCGCCGACCATCAGCACCTTGTGGCCAGTTCGCGTCAATGCTTCGATGTGTTCGACCTTCCCGGAGGGAAGCAACGCGGGAACGAAGCGCTCGACGCCCAGCGCTTCCGCGACTTCGCCGCACGCAGCTTCTGTGTCGCCCGACAGCATCTCCACCGACACGCCGGCGCCGTTCAGTTGCTCGATGGCCGCCTTGGTATCGGCACGCAGCTCATCCTCGAAATCGAAAGTCGCGACAATGACCCCGTCCTTCGTCAGAACGGTTCCGCCATAGCCTTGTTTGCCTTCGCCGACGGTGCGGGCTTTCCACTCACCCCATCCGCGGCGACCCAGCCGCCAGGTACTGCCCTCGGCGATGGCTTCGATGCCGAAGCCCGGATGCTCGCTGACGGACGCGAGTTTCGGCCGGCCGGCAAAGGCTGCATTGCCACCGATTGCCTTCGAAAAGGGATGGCGGGAATGCGCTGCCATCTCGGCCGCCATGGCGAGCATCGTCGGATCGATGGACGGCGCATTGATCAGCCTGGGCAGTCCGAGCGTAAGCGTGCCGGTTTTGTCGAACAATGCCGTGTCGATCCCCGCCAGGCGCTCCATGGCGGAGCCATCCCTGACCATGACGCCGCTTTCAAACAGCCGCCGCGCAGCGACCACCTGCACGATCGGCACGGCGAGACCGAGCGCACACGGGCATGTAATGATCAAAACGGCGATCGCGATTGTTATTGCCCGGTGCCAGTCGCCGGTCGCCGCCATCCAGCCGAGGAACGTCACAAAGGCGGTGAGGTGGACCACGGGGGCATAGAGCGCGGAGACGCGATCGGCGATCCTGCGATGGCGGGCGCGGCCGCCCTCTGCCGCTTCCATCAGCCGAACCATTTCGGCCAGGAAGGAATCCTTCGCGGCGGCCGTCGCCTCGATGGTCAGTGGACCGGTGAGATTGAGTGTACCGGCCTGGACCTGCGCCCCCGGGCCTACCGTTCTGGGCGTGCTTTCCCCGGAAACCAGGGAACAGTCGAGATCCGACGCCCCGCCAATGATCCTGCCGTCGATGGGCACCCTCTCGCCGGCCGCGATCAAGAGCTCCATTCCCGGTTCGATCTCGCCAACCGGCAAGTAGTCGCGCGAACCGTCCTCGCGCAGCACCATGGCGCCGCGCGCCGCCAGCCGAGCCAGTCCGTTCACGGCCGTCCGTGCCCGTTCCCGCATCACGTGATCCAGCGTGCGGCCGATCAGCAGAAAGAACAGCAGCGACACCGACGCGTCGAAATAAGCATGGTCGCCATGGCTGATCGTCTCGTAGAGGCTCATGGCGTAAGCGAGCGATACCCCGACCGCGATCGGCACGTCCATGTTCATGCGGCCGTGACGCAAGGCATTCCAGGCCGACTTGAAGAAGATGCCGCCGGCGAAGGCGAGTGCGGGGATGGCGATCAGTGCCGAGACCCAGTGGAACAGGTCGCGGGTCGCGCCCTCGGCACCGGACCAGACCGAAACCGACAGCAGCATGATGTTGCCCGCCGCAAATCCGGCAACAGCGACGGCGCGGATAAGCTCCGAGAGCGTCTTGTCCTTTTCCCTAATCTCGGGTTCGAACAAATGCGCCTGGTAACCCAGCCGCCCCAGCATGGCGACGAATGGCGGTGCCTCGTCCCCGCGCCAACGGACCGAGACCCGCTTCGTTGACAGGTTGAGGCGAGCGGCCTCGACCTGATCGAGTTTTGCCAACGCCGTCTCGATTGTCTGGATGCAGGCTGCGCAATGAACCGTCGGAACTGAAAGGTCGGTCTGGCTAAGGCCATCGCCAAGCGACCGGCTCGCCAGCTTGATCTCTTCGCTGGACGGCAGGACGGATGTAGCGTTGCCCAGATCCAGGGCCATTTCAGCACCTGGTGCACAGCAGCTCATTGCAGCGCTCCATGGAAAATCATGATCCTGCGGACGTCGCGATAAGGTCTTGCCAGACCGGCATCGGCGTCGATTTCGACAATCCAGACACCATCCCTTGGCATGTGCTGCACTGCAAACTCCTGACCCGAGGCGAGGGCGAGCGTGACCGCCTCATCCTCTTTCTCGTAAGCGGGATGGCGAAACAGCACCTTCACGCCATGCAAGGGAACCGACTTGCCGGCAGCGTCGGTGAGGCTATAGCGGACTTCGCCCGATGAGATGGTCAGCTTGCCGGTCCAGCCAAGCGATGCCTGCGCGCGCCCTTCCTCAGCCTTCTTGTTGAATTGCTGGCTCGCCACATAGGTGTTTTCGACGACAAGACCGGTCCAGCTTGTGTTGGCAAGCGTCGCCATCGTCAGATTGACCGCAATGACCACGCCGAAAAAGGCGAGGATGATGGCCAACATGTGCCTGCCGGTGAATTCGCGAGACTTTCGCGTGGTGGCGTTCATCTGGCGATCTCCGGGGCGTTGAAAGTGGCGATGTATTCGTTCGACTCGAAACTCGCTTTGTCCTCGACCCGGAGGGTGAAGGTCTGCGCTTCGCCATGGATCTCATCAGCAGGCAGGCGCACGAAAACCTTCAACATCTTAAGCCGGTCGGGTTCGACCTGGATTGCGAAAGAACGATCGGCGGGGAGATCGACGCCGACGATGCTCATCTCTGCGCCTGGCAAGCCCCCTATGGTGACGATGATCGTTCTTGGTTCGGGGATCATGTTCAGCAGCTTGACGGTGTAGCCATTGCGGATCGAGCCGTCGGACAGCGTCACGAATTGCGGATTGCGGTCGTGCAAGACATTGATCTCAAGCCGGTCGCGCGTCATCAGCGAATAGAGCAGGCCCAGGCCGATCAGCCCCCACATAGCCATGTACACGTAGGTGCGCGGGCGAAAGATCTTGCGGATATGGAAACTGGCCACCTTGTCGGAGAACAGGCCGTCAGCGCTCCTGACCAGTGACGGGTTGACTGAACCGGAGCCGCCCGGGGTCGCCAGCATCATGTTGGCGTTGTAGTCCGCCAGCGTCGCATAGGAGATCAAGCCGCGCTCCCTGCCGAGCTTGTCCATGATACCGTCACAGGTATCGATGCAGAGCGCGCAGGTGATGCATTCAAGCTGCTGGCCATCACGAATGTCGATCCCCATCGGGCACACCGCGACACAGGCATTGCAGTCGACGCAGTCGCCGACTGGCTGCCCTGCGGCCTGGACCTTCTTGGCGTGACGTGAGCGCGGTTCGCCGCGCCAGTCATTGTAGGTGACAGTGAGCGAACTCTCGTCGAGCATGGCTGCCTGGATGCGCGGCCATGGGCACATGTAGGTGCAGACCTGCTCGCGCATCAGCCCGCCGAACGTATAGGTCGTCGCTGTCAGCACGGCGACGGTGATGTAGGCGACAGGCGCTGCCGTGCCGGTGAAGAGTTCGCCAAGCAGCGTCGGCGCATCGGCGAAATAGAAGATCCAGGCGCCGCCGGTCAGCACCCCTTTGACCAGCCAAATGGCGTGTTTCGATGTTCGCAGCACGAGTTTGCGCGCAGTCCAGGGCCCGGCATCGAGCTTCATGCGCGCGTTGCGGTCGCCCTCGATGGCTCGCTCGACGACCAGAAACAGATCGACCCACACGGTCTGCGGGCACGTATAGCCGCACCAGGCCCGGCCGACGGTGGATGTGATCAGGAAAAGGCCGATACCGGCCATGACCAGCAGGCCGGCCACATAATAGAATTCCTGCGGCCAGATCTCGATGAAGAAGAAATAGAAGCGGCGGTTGGCAAGATCGACCAGCACGGCCTGATCCGGGGCAAATGGCCCGCGATCCCACCGCAGCCAGGGGGTCAGGTAGTAGATCCCCAGCGTGATTGCCATCACCGACCACTTGAAGCGGCGGAAACTGCCAGAGGCCCGGTTCGGGAAGATCTTCTTGCGTGAGGCATAGAGCGGCTGACGGGTCTTGGCGGAGTTGACCGCATCGGCTTCGAGCCGTTCTATTTGCGTGTTATCGAGCACGAGAAGCTCCAGTCACCAGCGACGATTTCGCCGGAAGCCCGACCCATCGGTTTCTGGATTGCCGAGGCCCGGCTCGCGCCGGGCCTCGTCGCTTGGCGGTGGGGGGGAGGACGAGAATAGGCTTGCGTACCTATTCTCCGCCACCAAGCGAATGGACATAGACCGCGAGTTCCTTGGCCTTGATCTCGCCGAGACGCCCGATCCAGGCCGGCATGACGCCGTGCTTCGGCGCGCGGACCTGCGCGGCGATGGCTGTTTCGCCAGACCCGTAAAGCCAGATCGCGTCGGTCAGGTCGGGTGCGCCGAGCTCCCTGTTGCCCTTTGCATTCTCACCATGACAGGCCGTACAATTCTCGGCGAAAACATTGGCGCCGAGTTCGATCAGGCTTGTGTCCTGAACAGGACCGGAGAGGCTTGCGACATAGGCGCCGACCTGCTTGATCTGATCCGTCGTGATGATGTCGCCAAAAGCAGGCATTTCCGACAGGCGCGTATCCGGGTCTGATGCGAAGCGGATGCCGTGCGCAATCGTCTGCTGGATCTGTTCGGCGTTGCCACCCCACAGCCAATCGTCGTCGTTTAGATTGGGAAAACCCTTGGACCCTTGAGCGCCCGAGCCATGGCACTGCACGCAATTGACCTTGAACGCGGCGCCACCTGCGGCGACGGCGAATTCGCGTAGCGTCTCGTCGGCAGTAATCTCGGAGACGGTCTTCGCCTGAATGGCAGCGACATATTTGCCCTTGGCCGCTTCGGCCGCCGCCAGTTCATTCTTGACGTCTTTGCGGCTCGAATACCCCAGCACACCCCTGGTCGCGGAAGTCAGCATCGGCCATGCCGGATAGACGACGGTGTAGCCGATCGCCCAGGCAATGGTGATGTAGAAGGTGATGACCCACCAGCGCGGAAGCGGGTTGTTGAGTTCCTTGATGCCGTCCCACTCATGGCCGGTCGTCGAGATGCCCGAAACCTCGTCGATATGCTCGCTGCCCATGATCAGTCGTCCTTGAGAGGAATGTGAGCGGCTCTCTCGGCTTGCCTGCGGCTGCCGGGACGAAGTGCAAAGGCAACGCATCCGAGGAAGAAAAGCGCCATGGCAAGCAGGCCCCAGCTGTCGGCAAACTCCCGCATGAAATTGTAGGTCATCGCCATTCTCCTCAGCGGTAACCGGCGGCTTCGTCATAGGTCCTGAAATCGACCAGCGTGCCGAGCATCTGGAGATAGGCGACCAGCGCATCCATTTCGGTGACCTGCTGCGGATCGCCGTCGAAGTCCCCAAGCTTGGCTTTCGGATAGCGTCTCTCCAGGCCCGATGTGTCGGCATTCGCATCGGCCTGCGCCATGAGATCGGCATTGGCATGAGCGATCATGTCGTCTGAATAGGGCACACCGACACGGCTGTTGGCGATCAGATGCGTCGAGAAATCCTTCACCTCGATGGGCATGTCCTTCAGGAACGCGTAGCTCGGCATGATCGATTCCGGCACCACCGAACGCGGCTCGGTGAGATGCTGGACGTGCCATCCGTTCGAGTAGCGGTCGCCGACCCGGGCGAGATCCGGCCCGGTGCGCTTCGAGCCCCACTGGAACGGGTGGTCGTACATCGACTCGGCCGCCAGGCTGTAATGCCCATAGCGCTCGACCTCGTCACGGAACGGCCGGATCATCTGGCTGTGGCAGAGGTAACAGCCCTCTCGCACATAGATGTTGCGCCCGGCGAGCTCGAGCGGCGAATAGGGCCGCATGCCTTCCACCTTCTCGATGGTGTTGTCGAGATAGAAGAGCGGCGCGATCTCGACGATACCGCCGATTGTTACGACCAGCAGGGACCCGAGGAGAAGAAGTGTGGCGTTCTTCTCGATGACCGCGTGTCTGTCCATCAGGCCCATTTTCTGGCTCCTGATCGCACAGGCTGGAGGGCGGGGATGGAGCGCGGCATCGGATCCTCCTCGCGCCGGTAGCCGAGGATGGTCATGGCGATGTTCCAGGCCATGATGAGGGCGCCCGACAGATACATCGCGCCGCCGATGGCACGCATGATGTAGTAGGGATGCATGGCTGCGACCGTTTCGGCGAAGGAGTAGACCAGGAAGCCCTGCTCGTTGTATTCGCGCCACATAAGGCCCTGCATGACGCCGGAGACCCACATCACCGCGGCGTAAACGACGATCCCAAGCGTCGCCAGCCAGAAGTGCCAGTTGACGAGCCGCAGCGAATAAAGCCGGTCGCGGTTCCATAACTTCGGGACCATGAAATAGATCGCGCCGAACGAGATCATGCCGACCCATCCGAGCGCGCCCGAATGGACGTGACCGATGGTCCAGTCGGTGTAGTGCGAGAGCGAGTTGACGGCCTTGATTGACATCATCGGGCCTTCGAAGGTCGACATTCCGTAGAAGGCGATGGCCATGACCATCATGCGGATGATCGGGTCGGTGCGCAGCTTGTCCCAGGCGCCCGAGAGCGTCATCAGGCCGTTTATCATGCCACCCCATGACGGCATCCAGAGCATGATGGAGAACACCATGCCGAGCGTCTGGGCCCAGTCCGGCAGGGCGGTGTAGTGGAGGTGGTGCGGACCGGCCCAGATGTAGAGAAAGATCAAAGCCCAGAAGTGGATGATCGACAGCCGGTAGGAATAGACGGGTCGGTTGGCCTGCTTGGGAACGAAATAATACATCATGCCGAGGAAGCCGGCGGTGAGGAAGAAGCCGACGGCATTGTGGCCGTACCACCATTGCGTCAGGGCGTCCTGTACGCCGGAGAAGGCTGAATAGCTCTTGGAGCCCAGGAAGGAGACCGGCATCGACAGGTTGTTGATCACATGCAGCATTGCGATGGTCACGATGAAGGCAAGGTAGAACCAGTTGGCGACATAGATGTGCGGTTCCTTGCGCTTTAGGATCGTGCCGAGGAACAGGATGAGATAGGCGACCCAGACAATGGTCAGCCACAGGTCCACATACCATTCGGGCTCGGCGTATTCGCGGCTCTCGGTGATACCGAGCAGGTAGCCTGTCGCGGCCATGACGATGAACAGCTGATAGCCCCAGAACACGAACCAGCCGAGATCGCCGCCGAACAGCCGAGCGCGGCAGGTGCGCTGGACGACATACAGCGACGTGCAGAGCAGCGCATTGCCGCCGAAGGCGAAGACGACGCCCGACGTATGCAATGGCCGTAAACGGCCGAAATTGAACCAGGGCTGGATGTTGAGATCCGGGTAGGCGAGCTGCAGGGCGATGACCACGCCGACCAGCATGCCGACGACGCCCCAGAATACGGTGGCGATGGCACCGTAGCGGATCGGCCCATCCATGTAAGCGGCGGGGTCGATCGGAACTGCCGGCTTGAACTCCGTGTTGCGCAACAGAATCGCCGTGAAGCCAGCCACGGCGAAGAACAAAACCCACATATGCCGCCGAAAAGGTTCATCTACGCCGAAGCCGGCAGCCACCAGGGCCGCAAACGCAAACAGGCTTAGAAGGACGATCTCTGTGCCGAATTTCATCGCAAGCCCCGATTTCCGATTCCGGCGGGCGCCAAACCGCAGTGCCTTATTGCGCAGCCGTGGCCTGCTCGCCCTGATCCATGTCAGAGCCGCACGATTTTGCTTCGAGCAGGATCGAGTTCGGTGCGATCAGACTGTGGCGATCGAATGTGGAAGCGCAGCACCGGCCGCCACGCTTATGGACAGGCCCGGCGTCCCAGGTCGGGCCGGGTTTGGAGGCGATCGCGGGCGTGTGGGAAGCGCGCCTTCTGTGACGCTGGAAAGTAGGCCGATGCCTTGCCGAACGTCGATCGTTTCAATGCCTTGGGACAGCCAGCGCCAGCGTTGCGCTAACTTCGTGACATACATGCTTCGGGGAGACGGCGATTTTCCCCTGCGTGTGAGGCGTATTGACTTCGGCCGAGTGCAATCCTGCCTGGAACAGCCGGTTGCACGTCGAGCACCTCGAGGATGGATGCTTCGCCGACGAGTTGGCCGAAACGCACCTGGCTCATGCGATCGGATGGAGAGCGGGCTATCGCTATGCGACTTCTTCTAAGCGCAACGCGAGCATGCCCTGCCCCGAACGAAGTAAGTGACCTAGGCCATGCAGCTTCGGTGTCATTCAAAGGGCGGTTGCGCCTCGGCCGCCGCAGCGCCGTTCCAGCCGGCTCATGCTGTCCACGGTGACACGGCGGTTGTTCTCGATCCGAATCACGCCGTCCATTCTCAGGCTGGTCAGCTGACGGCTCACGGTCTCGTTTGTAATTCCAAGGAAATCAGAGATGTCGGCACGCGTCATCGGCAGCTCGAAGCACGCCGACCTAGCCGCCGGGTCAACACTGGAACCGATGTTCCGGGCGATCATGAGGAGAAAGCTCGCCACCTTCTCCGGTGCGGTCTTGCGCCCCAGAGTCACCATCCATTCGCGTGCCTCGTCGAGTTCGTTCAGCGCCTGCTTGAGCAGGCGATGCACAAATTCCGGTGATTCCTTCATCATCCGTTCGATGGCCGCTCTCGGAAACGAGCATAGCGAGACAGCTGTTGCCGCTTCCGCATTGATCGCGCTTTTCATCTTGAAGGGCCGTCCCAGAAAATCCGGCGCGAACTGAAGGCCGACGATCTGCTGGCGGCCGTCCGAAAGGCTCTTCGTCAGCTTCACCACGCCTGAAAGCACGTTTGAATAACAGTCGACCGTCTCGGCGTCGCCGATCAGTTCGACCCCCGGCTCGATATTGTGCCGCGACGACGTCTTGGCGAGCTGAGCCAAATGGTCTGGTTCGAGCGCACCACAGACACCGCGGTGCCGTGCCTCGCAAGACAGGCAAAGAACGGGAATGCCGGAACTGTGAATGTCCTGCCGTAATGTCATTCGATCGCTCTACCGGTCCAGTGCGGGCAGGATAGCAATCGACGGTAGAAAAATCCTTGCGGCAGTTTGTCCATGCTGAACGTTGATCGAAATCAGGGCTTAGGCTCATCCAAGCATCCACAGTTCCGGCGACGCAAACACGGTGGACCACGACATGCGACTGGAGCTAGCTGCCAGACTTGGCGAGAACGTCCCGCGCTATACCAGTTATCCGACAGCGCCGCATTTTCATACAGGCATTGATGCTGCAATTTGTCGTGGCTGGCTGCAGGCGCTCAACGATGGCGATGAGATCTCGCTCTATCTGCACATCCCGTATTGCGACAAGCTTTGCTGGTTCTGCGCTTGCCACACCAAGCAGACACGCCACTACGAACCAGTGACCACATATCTGCGCTCACTGCATGCCGAGATCGCAACCGTCTCCAGTCTTGTCGCAGGCAAGGGCCGCGTGCGTGCCGTCCATTTCGGCGGCGGTTCGCCAACGATGCTCAAACCGGAGGATCTGGTGGCGCTGGGAACCGCCCTGCGCAACAGCTTCACCTTTCTCCCCGGTGCAAAGATCAGCGTTGAGATCGAACCCAACGATATGGACGATGCCCGCCTCGATGCACTTGCCGAAATCGGCATGACAAGGGCGAGCCTCGGCGTCCAGGATTTCGACCCGAAGGTGCAGAAAGCGATCAACCGCGAGCAGAGCTTTCTGCAGACCAAGACGGTTGTTGATGGCGTTCGTTCGCGCGGCGTCGAATCCGTCAATCTCGATCTGCTCTACGGCCTGCCGCATCAGACCAGGGAGAGCGTCGCCTCCACGGTTGCACAGGCACTGACCCTGGAACCGGATCGGATCGCGCTTTTTGGCTACGCCCATGTGCCGTGGTTCAAGAAACATCAGACGATGATCGACGAGGCATGGCTGCCGGGTCCGGCGGAGCGGTTTGCCCAATCGCAACTGGCGGCGCGGGCGATCATGGACCAGGGATACGAAGCAATCGGGCTCGACCATTTCGCCAAGCCGGGCGATGCCCTCGCGCTTGCCGCCCGCGCCGGAACACTGCACCGGAACTTCCAAGGCTACACCGAGGACCGCTACGAGACCTTGATCGGCCTCGGCCCATCGTCCATCAGCCAGTTTCGCCAGGGCTATGCACAGAATATGCCTTCGACCGCTGAGTATGCACGCATGGTTGCTGATGGCGGGCTGGCCGCTGTTCGGGGTATCGCGCTTTCCGACGACGACCGTGTTCGCGGCTGGATCATCGAGCGATTGATGTGTGACTTCGCCTTCTCGGCGATTGAGCTGGTGGAGCGCTTTGGCGAAGCCGGCCAAAGACTTCTCGTCCGAGCGAGTTCCACGGCCCTCCAAGATCCTGCGCGGTTGCTTGAACTTGATAGTGACCGCTTCGTCGTGCCTGCGGAAAGCCGGCCCTTTGTCAGGAGCATCGCGGCAAAGTTCGACAAATATTTCGAAAGTGGAACGGCCAGGCACTCAGCGGCAGTCTGAGCACCGCAGAGGAACGGTCATGGTTCTCAGTCGATCGTGAACCGATTGCGCTACGTTTTTCACTGTTGACTGCGACCGTCGTGTCAAGACAGGATTCGGAGCGGACCAGACGCGTCTTGGCATAGCGACGATATCGTCCGGTCGTGCCTTCCGGCGCCGTATTCCATTCCGCAGTCCCTAAAGCGCCACGTCCGGCCTGTTTTCTGTATCGGAAGCAGTCGACAATCGTCCTGGCCAGATCATGGTTGTCGGCCAACAGCTCCCTTCGGCCTTGCAACAAGAATCCGCAAGGACCGTGCCAGCTGCAGCAGGCGCCGCCGCATCGCACCACCACACTATCCACCCGTGGCTCGCGCTAACCTTTGATTGGTTCGCGCCAGGCCGACGCCCGTCGAAACCGAGCCTCGGCAACATTCCGAGTCGTAAGCGGCTGGCCACGCTCTTGGTGCCGGTGGCAGAAGGTCCGCAAGCACCCCGGCAGCGCCGTCAAGCGTGCGACAACCCGTCCACCCGAATATCCGCCGGCCCAGTTTCAGTGAAAAGCGGGCCTAGGCTAGACGGCTCTCTTGTTACCCCAGAGCATAACGTGCAGCTGCGGCAGCACACGGGCTTCGAACCACCTGTCGCGGGTCACGGCATCAACCAGCCACTCCATGCGCTTCAATATTCCGTCAAGGTCGACAGGAGCGTCTTCATTTGCGGGGCGTGGCGGCGTGTGATTGCCGGGTTGCAGATAGATCGGAAGTCGCGGAAATCTCGCAGCGGCGTCTTTCGCGTAGGCGTAGTCCCTTTCGTCGAAAACAATGAGCTTGAGCACGACTTGCGGCCGGCCTTGTGCCGCCTGGAGGCACGCCTCGAAAGCGGCCCAATCGGTCGTCATTTGGCTTGACGGCGGCTTTGGGCTGAGGACTAGCACGTCAAGGTCGGCAAACCAGTCCCTGGCCACCGAACCTTGGGTTTCCAGCGCAAAACGGTAACCTTCACCATGGCCTCGCTCGATGAGCGCGCCGAGCGGCTGGATGGCCGGATTGCCGCCTGACAGCGATACCATCAGCGGGCGGCCACCGGAAAGCGCAAGCACGTTTTGCCACACCGCGCCAATGGACATCATCTCCCATTCATGCCGGAATTGATTGTCCACCGCATGCAGGCTGTCGCACCAGGAACAGCGATAGTCACACCCGCCGGTTCTGACGAAGACCGTGGGCAAACCGATGAGCACGCCCTCGCCCTGGATCGTCGGCCCGAAAATCTCACTCACGCGGATTGCGGGATGCGTATCGGTCATGGCCGGTATTCCGCCCAGGTTTTCGGCGTTTCGCTCACCCGCACGGCCGAGGTTTCGCGCAGGCGTGCCTTGCACCATTCATAAAAATGTCTGGCCAGATATTCCGCCGTGACTTGCTCATGTCCCAGCACGTCGTTGAGATGTCGGTGGTCGAAGCTCTCGTCGATGTAGCGTTTGAATGGCACCAAATCGTGATAGTCGCGCACGAAGCCGTTGTCGTTCAGTCCATTCGCTGAAAGCTCCACTTCAACGATGTAGTTATGCCCGTGCAGGCGCGCGCATTGGTGATCGGGTGGCAACGAGGTGAGCTGATGCGAGGCTGAGAAGTGGAATTCCTTGGTGATGCGGAACATTACGCGGTCCTCCTTCGCAGCGCATCGAGCCAGAAGTCGGAGTCCTCGTAGTCGGTGGGGTCCGGCTGCCCAGAGAGATGAAACGCCTCGCGCCGCTCGACGCAGGTCCCGCACCTCCCGCAGTGACGCTCGGCGCCCTTGTAGCAGGACCAGGTCTGCGCAAATGGCGTGCCGTATGCTGCTCCATTCCTAACAATGTCCGCCTTCGTGAGATTCACATAGGGTGCATAAATGCGAATCTCCGCGTAGCCGTCGAGCGCGTGGTCCTGCATCATCTGGAAAGCGTCGATGAAGGCCGGACGGCAGTCGGGATAAATGAAATGATCCCCACCATGCACGGCCGTCGCCACCGCCTCAGCGCCGTGCGCTGCGGCGAAGCCGAAGGCAATGGCCAACATGATGGCGTTCCGGTTCGGCACGACCGTGACCTTCATCGTGTCTTCGGCGTAGTGCCCGTCGGGCACGTCCACATTATCGGTCAGCGCGGAGCCGGAAAGGGCGCCGCCGATCTCGTGGATGTCGATGATGCGGTGCGGGACGCTCAGTCGCTCCGCGCAAAGGGCGGCGAAGCCCAATTCCTTCCTATGCCGTTGGCCGTAATCGAAAGATAGGAGGCCGGCGAGTTCGTGCTCCGCTGCCACCTTGTGAGCAAGGGTAACGGAGTCCAATCCGCCGGAGCAGACGACGAGAGTCTTCATTTTTGGGTCCTTGTTTTAACCGGGTAGGCTGCGACCGGAGATTTCTCTGCGCTCCCAGTACTTCAGGAAATCCATTTTGTGAAGTGAACGGGGGACGAGTTTCATGCGCTGACGTGCAGCTGTGTGCAAGGCGCCCTCGCGGTGAGCCTGCAAGGAACACTGACTAGCGAAACGTCACGCTTCAGCGGAATGCTCAAAGGCGAGCGCATCAGAATAAGCTCTGCAGGAGGTCCGGACCTTCGTAAACAAAGTTCTCGACGATCAAGCGCCCGGCGGTCCCGAGCTTCGAGGGACGCCACCGCGAGGGTTTCAGGTACTAGACGGCCCAAGGATGGGCTTGCCGCAAACAACGGACTTACCAGTGGGATGTTCAGCGACGCCGATGCAGATGTCTGGAATGATCACGACATCAATTGTCGCGGCAACTTTGGCTGGCCTGCTCCTCGGGTTCCGTAGATCCAGCGCATTCCGCTTCAGGATCGGTTCGAACCGGAGCACTCCCTCGGTCAATGGACGTCCGGCAACAACCTGAATGATCGGTCGTGAGCCGACATCTGTGAACAAGCGGTGTGGTCGATTGCTATCACCCATGTGTTGCGCGCAGGTACCTTATGGCAGTGGATGAACTGGATTTGATGGTTTTACAGCTGGCGGTCGAAAGCGTCCGCTCGCTCTCCTTAAGCTTCGCTGAAAAGGCCGCCGAGGTAGCCACCAGGAGCCGCGGCATCCTGCTTTTCGACGTGCGGGTCGACGGTGATGCGGGGGTCCAGCGGGTCGCAGCCATCCGATATCAGGGCGACCAGATCGGCGTGCTGGCGTTGGACAGACAGGGCCTTGTTACCCACCATTGCATCGTCAACGGTACGTTCTCACATTTCATTGCGCCGTTGGAGAACTGGCACAGCATGCCCCTGTCGATGCAGGCCAAGATCGATGCCAACGGCCATGCCAGTCTCTTCCTAGGGGCCTTGCGAAATGCCGGACATTTGCTGGGCAGCTAGCATTTGGCCAGAATGCATCTGTGAATTTTTGCATGCGCATCGCTGCCGACAGCGCCGGCATGATTGTCGTGCTCGAAAACGGCTGCGGCGATCGCGGCAAAGCGATCGCCGCGATGATGGCGATCTACGCGTGGGCGTTGCATCGATGCGCGATCGTTTAGACAGAGGTCTCCGCCTGGCATCGAGCAACATGCACGGAGGTACGCAAAGCGCAAATGCATCAAGTATTTGAAGGGACGAGCCCCTCGCGCAAATGGAGCTTGCGCTGCCGTTGTCGTCCCATCGTGCCGCCGAACTCGGGGGCGTGACGATCGACCACGATGGCCTATTTTTTTGCAAAGCCGAATGTCCCGATTCCGAAGCCAAGGAAAAAACTCCGACCACAGCGAAGATAGTAACAACACGGGCGACGCAAGCCGCCTTGCCCTCTAGCAGGGGAGGTGCTTGCGGTGCTCTCACCGACACAAGATCGCAAATGGCACGTGGGTGAGCACCAGAACTGGCGACACGCGTGGTGATCGGCTTGACTCGCTGGAGGAAGCACAAGGCCTCAGTGGGCGGAGGCGCCAGCGACGGTCGAATACTGGCTGGCTGCTCGGGATCTGATCGTTGAAATGACGTAGGATTTGGTTGCTTAAGCCGATCCGAACCATTTCCCGGAGACCACACCCACCATGAACGATCTTGCGCTGCCGCTGAGCGGTTTGTCATCAGGCGGCGGCAAGTCCGTCGTCGCCCGTTTCGACGGCGGCATGCTGTCGTCCAACAGCGGCGTTCTGGCCTTGGCCGAGGTGGAAAAGCGGTTGCGGGTGGCCGAGCGTCTGGCGCGTTGCATCGACGATCCGCGCTGCCCGGACCAGGTCGTCCACAGCCTGGCGGACATGATCGGCTTTCGCATGAAGATGATCGCCGCCGGCTACGAGGACGGCAACGACGCCAACCGGCTGCGCCGCGATCCGGTCTTTAAGATGGCCCAGGATGCGCTGCCGTCGGGTCGGGATCTGGCGTCGCAATCGACGCTGTGCCGGCTGGAGAACCTACCCGGCGTGCGGGAGCTGGTCGCCATGGGACGGGCGATGGTCGATCTCTATTGCGCCTCGTTCCGGCAGGTGCCGAAGCGGATCGTACTCGACATTGACGACACCTTCGACGCTGTGCACGGAGGCCAACAGCTTCGCCTGTTCAATGCCCACCATGACGAGTACGGCTTCCAGCCGGTCGTCGTGTTCGATGGTGCGGGACGGTTCGTCAGCGCGATCCTGCGACCGGCCAAGCGGCCGAGTGGGGCTGAGATCCGCCCCCACCTGCGCCGTCTGGTGCGGGCGATCCGGATCAACTGGCCGAACATTCGAATCCTGCTCCGCGGCGATAGCCATTATTGCAACCCGCAGGTCATCGACTGGTGCCGCGCCAACGACGTCGACTTCATCTTTGGCCTCGCGCCCACCACGACCCTGCGCAAGCATGTCGCGGATCTGGAGGCCAGCACGACGGCGCGCTTCGAAGCGTCGGCCAAGACAGGCAAGGTCCGCAGGTTCAAGGAGTTCGTTGACGGCGCCCGCGGCGCGGCCGGGCCGGCAGCACTCAGGCGACTATAACGGGCGCAGAGCCGACCCTGCGGCTTCCAGACATTGTCGTGTACAGCTTCAGACCCTCAAGCCGAGCCCGCAGGGCCTCGCTTACCTTTTACGGGGCGGCGGTACGTCCAAGCCGCTTCAACAGTTAAGAATTTCGCAAAGACGATACCCCCGGATCGTCGAGCTTCCGCTGCCACTTCCCGCATTCGCCGAGGCGGTCAATGACCCGCCCTTCACAATAGTTATCCGGCAAGCATCTGGATGCGAGAGATAATGTTGCCGGAGGCATCTCTCATGGCTTCTACACCTGCCTGAACGCCAGAACCGCGTTCGTGCCGCCAAAGGCGAAGGAGTTGCTCAGTGCCACGCGCACCTTGCGCTCGCGTGCCACATTGGGCGTGACGTCGAGATCGCAATCGGGGTCCGGCTCACGATAATTGGCAGTCGGCGGCACGACGCTCTCGCGGATAGCCATCACGCAGGCGATCAACTCGAGCGCGCCGGACGCGCCGAGGCAATGCGCGTGCATGGACTTCGTAGAAGAAATGGACATTGAGAAGGCGTGCTGACCGAAGACGCGCTTGATCGCCGCCGTCTCGATCTGGTCGTTGGCCTTGGTGCCGGTGCCGTGCGCGTTGAGATAGTCGACATCCTCGGCGTCCAGCCTGGCATCGGCAAGGCAGGCCCGCATTGCTGCCTCCGGCCCCTCGACAGTCGGCGCGACGATGTCGGACGCATCGGCGGAAAGGCCGGCACCGGCAATTTCGGCAAGGATGGTGGCGCCCCGAGCCAGGGCATGCTCGTAGCTTTCCAGCACCGCCATGCCGGCGCCTTCACCAAGCGACAGGCCCTGGCGATCGGCCGAGAATGGCCGGCAAGTATCGGGCGAAAGCACGCGGATCGCTTCCCATGCCTTCAGCACACCCCATATGAGCGGCGCTTCGCTGCCGCCGGCAAGCATCACGTCGGCCCGGCCGAGCCTGATCTGGTCCACCGCGCAGGCAATCGCATGGTTTGCCGAGGAACAGGCGGACGTGACGCCGAAGACCGGCCCGCGCAGGCCGAGACTCATGCTGACCTGGCCGGCAGCGGCACCCGGCATCGCCTTGGGTACAGTCAAGAGAGCGGCACGCTTACCGCCCAGAAGGATGGCGCGGTAGGTTTGCTCGATCACATCCCACCCGCAGCCGCCAACGCCCACCGTCGCACCGAAGCGATAGCTATTTCCCTCTTTGGAGGAAAGTCCGGCCTGACGCATGGCTTCGCGCGCCGCAAGCACAGCGAGCAGGCTGAAGCGGTCCATGGAGATGAGTTGCTTGCCGTCGATGTCATGCTCCGGCAGCGCCTTGATCTCGGCACCGATCCTGACCCTCAATTCATGGAGCTCGGAGTTGACGATTGGGCCGATGGCGGAGCGGCCTTCTCGCATCTCTGTCCAAATGGCGGCGGCGTTGGTCCCAAGCCCGCAAATACCGCCAATCCCAGTAATCACGACGCGCCTGTCCATTCACACCCCCTTAGCGAGCAAGCTGCGCACGGCTTCCACCATGTCCCCAACATTCTGGAGATCCGACCATGCCTCGGCCGTATTCATCTCGATCTCGATGCCGTAGGCCTGCTCCAGGTCCCAGAGAACGTCCGCCAATCCCAGTGAATCGATACCGAGCGAAGTCAGTCCCGTGGCAGCCGTTATCTCGCCGCCTGTGGCAGGCGCTATGCCGCCCTCCGACGCGGCGCGCTTCTTGATCATGGCGATTATGTCGTTGGCGAGTTGATCTGCCATCTTGTTCCTTTCCAGCTTGCGTTTTCGGCGTCGTTCAAAACCCGAGTCGCGTCGCGTTGCCAAAATTGCCCCTCATAGAGCCTGTGCGACCGACCAAGCCCAATGCCCATAGGAACCGGACGAGTTCCGGCTTCTGCGGCGTCAGCCCGATGACGAAGAAAAGTCGCCGGCCTCCCGCTTTTGCGCCAGCACATCAAGAATCTGCGTGTAAATGGATAGGAACCGTCGTCAAACGTCAGCTAAACGCTGCGACGGTGGGTGCTGTCAGCGTATTCACTCGGCACCTCATCTGTAATCGAGATGTTTCATAGCTCCGGACCAGTTGCGATCAACTATTGTACCGGTCCGCCATTCGTCGGAGAGTTCGACATGATCGGAGCGCTGCCTCTCATTCCCAGTACAATCTCCACCGCACGCGACAGATTTCCTCTTTCGGGCTCTTCTCAAGGGACTCGCCACGCGATAGAGGCAGTGATCGGCGCACGTGAGGTCCTGCCAAGTCCATGCGACATTCCGGAAAATTGGTAAAATCGTTTGTTTCAATCAAATGCATCCACGCTATGGATAGCTAAGACATGCGTTTCAAAGGGCTCGATCTGAATCTTCTCGTCGTTCTCGACGCGCTGCTGAGCGAGCGCGGCCTCACGGCGGCGGCACGCCGCATCAACCTAACCAAATTCATGGGGGTTGGTGGATGTGGCGCAAGCCGTTGAAATGACGTAGGATTTGGTTGCTTAAGCCGATCCGAACCATTTCCCGGAGACCACACCCACCATGAACGATCTTGCGCTGCCGCTGAGCGGTTTGTCATCAGTCGGCGGCAAGTCCGTCGTCGCCCGTTTCGACGGCGGCATGCTGTCGTCCAACAGCGGCGTTCTGGCCTTGGCCGAGGTGGAAAAGCGGTTGCGGGTGGCCGAG
>NZ_JAMYSW010000037.1:0-21455 GCF_040322135.1 Mesorhizobium sp. M0189 | reverse complement strand
CCACCACGACCCTGCGCAAGCATGTCGCGGATCTGGAGGCCAGCACGACGGCGCGCTTCGAAGCGTCGGCCAAGACAGGCAAGGTCCGCAGGTTCAAGGAGTTTGTTGACGGCGCCGCTAATTGGAGCCGCGTCGAGCGCATCATCGCGCGGGTCGAGGTCGGCGCCCAAGGTGGCGATATCCGCTTCGTCGTCACCAACCTTGCCGGTGGGAAGGCCAAGGCGCTCTACGAGGATGTCTACTGCCGGCGCGGCGCGGCCGAGAACCACATCAAGTCGTGGAAGACGCATCTTGCCGCCGACCGCACATCCTGCACCAGAGCGACGGCCAACCAGTTCCGCCTATTCCTGCATGCCGGTGCTTACTGGTTGATGTGGGGCTTGCGGGCCGCGATGCCGAGGCGCTCGAGCTTTGCCGTCGCCCAATTCGACACGCTGCGATTGCGCCTCATCAAAATCGCTGCGCGGGTGGTCGAGATGAAATCGCAAATCCGCCTGCACCTGCCGACATCGTGCCCCGACCAGCGCATCCTGCGCATCGTCCTCGATCGCATCCCCCAACTCGCGACATAACGATGGGGGCAGACGCCCCGAAACGAACCCGTCGACCGCAACCTGCAAACCCCCGCCTGCCATCACGACGGAGCAATCCCGGCGCCTGACGAGGCGCGTGGAAAAGCACCGCAACGGCGACCACAACGTCGCTTCAGGCCTTCAAAAGCTTGTCGCCGTGCATCAAGGCGGCTAGAAGCGCGCCGGCAGCCTGGCGGGGGGCTTGGGGTTAGACTGCCGGCGCACGCCACTCATGAAGAGCGGCCCCTTTTTGCGGTTCCGACACCCATAGTCAACCCGGCAGCGTCTGGATGCCCGCTGTGCTCTTTTCAGAGCGGCTCGCGATGCCGGCCATGTCGGCCGATCCTGCCTAGGATGGGGGGCCACTCTCGTCGGCCGAGTTGATGCTCCAGCCAGTATCGCCTTGCCGACCAGCATGGGTTCGCCGTTAGCAATCCATCCTCGCGAGCCAATGCTATCGTGCACGTGTCGCAGCACTCCGGGCGGCTATATCGCCTAAGACAGCATGACGAAGCGTTCCAACTTCCTGTTCGGCGAGCCCGTGTGCAGTTCCTGACTCGGACAGTGGACGAGAATTCTCTTGGCGGCACTGCGCCAAAAGGCATTCGCGTCCAACGGAATCAAGCGACGACTATCAGCCGCAAACGTCACATCACAAGAGCGGTCTTCCACCCATTGCAGATTATCCGACTGATCAGGCGGCGTCCGATATGTCCGACTCTGCCTCAAGAATTCCCACAGGTATGGACAGCGATCTCGCTATCCGATTCCGATAGCCCTTATTGTACTTTAGACCCCGCTCGATGTTTTGGATTTCCTGAGCGGCAAGCCCGCACGCGACCGCGAGGTCCTCGATTGAATACCCAAGGTGCTCACGATAAGCGCGGATGATGTGGGTCCCCTGCGACATAGCCGTCAAGACTGGCTCGGGAATGCGCGAATCCTTCATAAACATCTCCAAGAAGATGGGAGCGCCTGACAAATCGGGAGATTTCCTCCCCGACCCTGGCGCACATCCAGCAAATCAAAAAAATGGACGTCCATTCGGCCGGACCGGCCTCATCCATGGAATGGGCCACTTGAAATTGGCAGCCGGGTCGGAATATGGCGGCTCACCTGCTTCTGATCAAGTTCTAAGAACCTGCCCGCCATGAGATGGCCTGATCGGCTGTAGCGCATTCGACCTGCGATCCTACACGACTCATTCTCCCCGATGGCTTTCTTGAACAGCAACTCGAACTCTCACTGACGCCTCCAGTGGCTATTCGCGGCACCGTCCACCCAGCCTCGCGGACGCTGATACCTTCGACCAATTTCCACCGCCGATGCAGCGAAGATGGACAAGCATCGCCACCTATAAAGGTTCACAATCACTCGACCGTGACCGATTTTGCGAGATTGCGCGGCTGGTCTACGTCTGTGCCCATGAAGAGCGCCGTGTGGTAGGCAAGAAGCTGTACCGGCAGCGAGAAGATCATCGGCGCGATAATCTCGTCGACAGCCGGCAGCACTAGCGTGTGCATGGTGTTGAGTTTCGATGCGGCTGCCCCTTTTTCATCGGTGATGAGGATAATCCGCCCTCCACGGGCAGCCACTTCCTGCATGTTGGAGACGGTCTTGTCGAAAAAGCGATCATGGGGCGCGATGACGATCACTGGCATGTTGTCGTCGATCAATGCGATCGGACCATGCTTCAATTCACCCGCCGCATAGCCCTCGGCATGGATGTAGGAAATCTCCTTGAGCTTCAGCGCACCTTCCATCGCTAGCGGGAAACTGGTGCCACGGCCGAGATACAGGACGTCACGACACTTTGACAGTTCGCGCGACAGGAACTCGATCTCCGGCTGGATGCTGTTGAGTACCTGGCCCATGACGCGCGGCACTTCGGCGAGGCTCCTGACGAGCGCCTGCAGCTCGTCTTCGGTTACGGTCCCGCGGGCTCTGGCGGCGCCGATGGCGAGTGCGGCTAGAACCGCAAGCTGGCAGGTAAACGCCTTGGTGGAGGCGACGCCAATCTCCGGTCCGGCAAGGATCGGGAAGACCGCATCGGCCTCCCGAGCGATGGTCGATTCGCAGGCATTGACGATAGCGCCAATTTTCAGCCCACGCTCCTTGCAGTACCTCAACGATGCGAGCGTATCAGCGGTTTCGCCGGACTGCGAAATGAAAAGAGCCGCGGACTGCGGCGACAACGGGATCTCGCGGTAACGGAATTCGGACGCAACGTCGATTTCAACCGTCAGGCGCGCATAGCGCTCGAACCAGTATTTTCCGATCAGTCCGGCGAGATAGGCGGTCCCGCAGGCCGAGATCGCCAAGCTCGGGATCCTGGCGAAATCGATGCCAGAAACCGTGTCGGCGCGATTTTCTATGATGTTGCTATAGTGACGGAGAGCATGGGCGATGACTTCGGGCTGCTCGTAGATTTCCTTCTCCATGAAGTGGCGATGGCTGCCCTTGCTGGCCAGATCGGCCGCGGCCGTGGAGGTATGGCGCGGACGCTCGACGGGATGGCCGTCGAAATCGAAGATATGGGCGCCCGAATTGCCGACAATGGCCCAGTCGCCCTCGATGAGATAGGTAATTTCATTGGTGAAGGGAGCAAGCGCGATCGCGTCGGAGCCCAGGAACATCTCGCCGTCGCCGTGACCGATCGCCAGCGGTGGTCCGTTGCGCGCCGCCATGATGGTCGACGGATCATCTTCGAAGAGGACGGCAAGCGCATAGGCGCCCCTGACGCGTTTCAGCATGGCACGCATCGCCTCTTGCCGCCTCATGCCCTCCCGGCGGTGTCTTGCCAAGAGATGCGCGATGACCTCGGTGTCGGTGTCGGTCTGGAACTCGGCGCCAGCCGCCGCCAATTCGTCCTTCAGCTCGGTGAAATTCTCGATGATGCCGTTATGGACGACGGCGACACCGTCGGCAAAGTGCGGGTGCGCATTGCGTTCCGTCGAGGCCCCATGGGTTGCCCAACGCGTGTGGCCGATGCCGATGTTACCGCTCAGCGGCTCTTCCTTCAGTCTCCTCTCGAGATTGACGAGCTTGCCCTCGGCGCGCCGGCGGTGCAAGACACCTTCGGTGATCGTCGCAACGCCGGCGGAATCATAGCCGCGATATTCCAAACGCTTCAATGCGTCGACCAACCGATCCGACACCGTCTGTTGCCCAACGATACCAACAATCCCGCACATGTTCGTCTTCCCATTCTTGCCGGCAGCTTCAGCCTACGCGAGACGGATACCCATCCGGCGCTTTCATTGGGGGATCTTCTAGTAGTATTGGGTAATATTGGTATAATTGATTGTAGGGATAGCTATCATCCACCCCATGGATAAGCCGCGTTTGGGGCCCTGATCTAACTTCCTCGTTGCGCCTGACGTCCTCATGACCGAACGCAAGCCCACACCCCGCGGCACGAAGGAACAATCGGCCATGCGCGATCATCCCGGCCACGCACCTGACCACGAACCGCCGCCGCTCGTGGTCACGCGGTGATCGGCATGATCACACAGCACTGTAGTTAGGCAGCATCAGCGACGCATGGTCGGCATCATCATCATCAGCAGCGTCGGCGCCGTCGGCATGATTCACGTGTTCGTCACGTTGATCATAATCATCGTCGCCGCCGATCAAGTTTAATGCCTGCCGCTGTTGACGCGGCTTTCGCCGGTAGAGTTTAGCCCGCGATGGCCTATCAATACGCTGTTGGTCGGCATGGCCGAAACCGAGAGTCAGGCGGCGCACGCCACAGAGCACGTTCAGCGACCGTTTCAGTCAGCGCCGGCTTTGTCGGGGTTCGTAACGGTCATCAGGATTCTCGTGGCATGAATGCACTATCACGAAAGCGTTGGTTCTCAGTGCTTCGTCCGTATTACTCAAACCCGATTCCCGCAGCGGAAGAACTAGGCGCGTGTCACGTCTTGTACAAGGCACAATAGCAGTGAGAAATGGAGATTGATGCCTGCCCGTTTTCGGATAAACAATCACCGAGCTGTCACCCGAATTACATCAGGAACTGTCTATAGCCACCGCCCATCAGGTAGCGGCCACGTTGGATGGCGCGACGCACCTGATCGCGAAGATGGCTACCTGGATGAGACCAATCTTCTTCGACACGGCGTCTCCCGAACAGGGCAATGGCGATCTCCTGATGAGATGCTCCCGCAAGCGAGCCATCCAAAGCCTGGAGCACGATACGCAGACGCGCTCCGCGGGGTTCCGGCGGAAAGCAAGCAGCTGCCAGGCGGCCGCAACCACTGATGTCGTTCAGGAACTGAAGGGCAGCGACATGGAACTTCAGGTGCTGCGGCTGCACGATCGCGTCGACATATAGCCGCAACGGGCGGAGAACGGATGCACCGGAAAGGGCGATCTGCAGACTCCGGCAGTCCTCCCTCAGCAGCACGTGCTGCACGCCGGCAGGTGTCAGCAGGATGTCCTTGCAGCATGAGAGCGACGAAAGATCAAGCGGTTCAAAATCGTGGTCGAGCCCAACCAGCTCCGCGGCCGCTCGTAGAATACGGGCGCAGTCGCGCGGATCCCAAAAGACCCTTGCCGACGTAGCGTCCCACTGTGGCGCGTCCGCGAAAAAGGAGGCTCCATTGTCTTAGGAAAGATGATCCTGTCGTCAACTCGATTATGTTCATGTCGGCCTGGGCTCCGACAATGCAGGCGGACGGTGCCATTTTGGCGTGGTCGCGCTGGAATTGTGGATTGCGCCGAAGAAACTCCCAGGCCCAGGCAGTGCGTGGCAATCGTCTGGCGTAGTGGTAAGCTTCGTGACGACGCCAGTCCGGCCAGCATACAAGACCGACCGTCGCTTCCTTGGGCAGACCAGCATCCTTCACGGCTCAGGTGTCCACAATGCCGCACGGGCCTAGAACCGGTTGCCACAGTACCGGTCCGCTCAGACGTCCCCTGCTGCGGATGCGCAAAAGGCTCGCGCGGGAAATCTCGAGAAACCCGGCCACCGCCTCCGTTTTGCCGACGGACTTGGGTTGTCCGATGCGCGACAATGGCCACGTCGCGAGGCGAAGGATCCGTTCCATGCGCGTGTCCGTCACCGTTACTATCCGGGTCAGATCCTTGGCCAAGCCGAACTCGATCATGCCCGCGAAGAGCTCGTAGGTTGCCTGGGCCAGTCCGCCCGCTGCCTTGGGCGCCGACGGAGGAAGATCGAGCGCGAAACGACTGCTCTCCCATATGTCGGAGGTCGAGGGCACGACGTCAGCACCCAGCAGCACCGGGAACGTGTCGCGCAACATTGTGGGTCCGGTGCTGGGCAAAAGACGCACGCAACCGCGAATTCGCCAGTCGGATCCCTTGAGGAGCAGATAGACAGGCTTCAGACCATCAAACGGGTCTGTTTCCATCTGGTCTTCGGTATCAACTTCCCAATCGAGCCTTTCCTTGAACACCCGAAACCTCAGCCCGTGCATGTCTTTGAGCTCGCTTGCGAACTCGTCGTAAAGGTCTGGTGTTATCAGCTGCATCATGGTCGCCTCCGTGCGGGATGTGTTCCCGCCATCGAAGGGCAAAGCCGGCAGCGATGCAGCCTGTAGAGGTTTACAGCTATCGTGGCCGACGAATCAGGATCTCGCCTGGCCGGAGGCAGCCAGTCGTGCAACGGCCTGGTTGATCGTTCGAACGCCAAGCTTTGCCTTGGCGTTTTCCAGATGAAAGGTCACGGTGCGCTTTGAGACGCCGAGAAGCTGGCTGATAACCCAAGCCGACTTGCCGCGCGCCGCCCATTTCAGGCACTCGAACTCCCGCGGGGTGAGCGTTACACCATCCACTACGCGATCGTCGGCGAGCCTGCGCCGGACATGGATATGAAAGTTGATGGCCACCAGCTGCAATGCTTTTTCGTAACGTGTCAGTGACCGCAACAGAGGCGGGCGGGACTCGTCGGAAGCAAAGGTCAGGGCAGCAAACCGGCCGCGATGATCATGCATGGATATCGTAAGGCCGCCGCGGATGCCAAACTCAGCCGCACTCTCCAGAATTTGTTGCTGCGAATTCGGCAGACAGTGCCGAGCGCGATCCACACCCCAATCGAAGGTATCCCAGCCTTGCAGCCCGCGCAGGATGACCGGATCAAGACTGTGGTACCGCTGTTGCAGATAACGTGATGTCCAGGATGAAGGATAGTTTGAGATCAATTGCGGGGCGTCGCCGGGGGCCGACGGGTAAGTGAAATAGGCGAATAGCGGAAAATCGAAGCCGGCTGCAGCGGATGCCATTGCCTCACGGAGATCGGCAGCATCAACACTTGCAGACAGTTGCTCGACGAAGTTCTCAAACACGCGATGCATTTGCGCTTTGCGTAACCTCCGTGATCGCTCGATGCCAGGCAGAGACCTTGTTTTAAACGATCCCGGACGGATACAGCGCGTGCCGAGAACCCCGTTAATCTGTTGAAACCCGTGATATTCTGACGTTGTCTATGAGCCGTGTGCCGCCGAGCCAGGCCGCGACAAGCAAGCGTGCAGGTCGGTCAAGGCTTGTCATGGGTCGCAGATCTGCCTCGTCGCGAAGTTCCAGGTATTCGACCTCGCGATAGCCCGCAGCCAGAATTGCTGCGCGCGCTTCGGCAAGCGTTGGCAGGACGGGCGAGCCGCGGGCAAGCCGCTCAGCCGTCTCGAGCAAGACCGATGGTAGCTCGGGGGCAACAGCACGCTCTGCTGGCGAGAGCCGGACATTGCGCGATGATAGTGCAAGACCGTCGGCTTCGCGGACTGTCGGACAAGGAACAATGGTGATTGGAATATCCAGGTCCCGGGCCATACGCCTGACTAGCTGAAGCTGCTGAAAGTCCTTTTCGCCAAAGAAGCCGAAGTCAGCGCTGGTCTGCAGGAAGAGCTTGGCGACGACGGTCGCCACGCCATCGAAATGTCCCGGCCGGAAGGCACCGCACAGGCCCTCGCTGACACCGGACACCGAAACGGTCGTGGCGAAGGCCGCCGGATACATTTCCTCTGCATCCGGCGCATAAAGCAGGTGCGCGCCAAGCGGTGCCAGCTTGGCGGCATCCTCGTCCTCGGTGCTCGGATACGCGGCGAGATCGGCCTGGCTGTTGAATTGCTTCGGGTTGACGAAGAGCGTCACGATCACCCGGTCGGCCTTCTCGAGTGCCGCGCGAACCAGGCTGAGATGACCCTCATGCAGGACGCCCATCGTTGGCACCACGGCAATCCTCACGCCCTCGCGGCGCCATGCGGCGACGATTTGACGAAGCTGGGCAACGCTCCTGACAATCGGCACGCTCACGCTGCTTCTCCGCTCTTGGCCGCGTCCGCGTCGGCGGGCTTGGGCGCATCGGCAAACACGTGCTCGGCGGCCGGAAACTGGCGCTCCTTCACTTCCCGCGCATAGGCCGCGATCGCAGCCGCAGCGGCCTCCCCCAGTTCAGCATAGCGCTTGACGAATTTGGGCCGGAAGTCGCCGAAGAGGCCCAGCATGTCGTCGACGACGAGAATCTGGCCGTCACAGGCTGCCGAGGCACCGATGCCAATGGTCGGGGTCGCCACCTCCCCGGTGATCCGGCGGGCGAGCGCCTCGGGAACCTTCTCCAGCACGACCGCAAAGGCGCCCGCTTCGCTCACCGCAAGCGCGTCGCGCCTGATGCGCTCGGCATCCCCGCCTCTGCCCTGCACGCGGTAGCCACCGATGGTGTTGATCGCCTGCGGCGTCAAGCCGACATGGGCCATGACCGGCACGCCGCGCGCGGCGAGGAAGCCGATCGTCTCTGCCATCGTTTCGCCGCCTTCGAGCTTGACGGCCGCGCAGCCGGTCTCGGCCATGACGCGCGCCGCATTGCGGAAAGCCTGCTCGGGGCTTTCCTCGAAGGAACCGAACGGCAGGTCGACGACCATCAGCGCCTGCTCGAGGCCACGGCGCACGGCCTGGCCGTGCGTGATCATCATCTCCAGCGTCACACCGAGCGTCGAGGGCAGGCCGTGGAGAACCATGCCGACGCTGTCGCCGACCAGCACCACATCGCAATGGGGATCGACAAGCCGGGCGACTGGCGTCGTGTAGGCGGTAAGGCAGACGAGCGGCGTCCCACCTTTGCGCGAACGAATATCCGGCGGTGTGATCGCCTTGGTGTCACCAAACGCACTCAATGGACCCTCCTTCCCCAACGTTACCAACCGCGGGTGTCGCGTTTGCCACATTTTTGTGCAAGTGCGAAGAGCTAAAAATGGCCGTGCAGCTGTGCGGTGTTGACGTGCGGACAGGCGCGCTTACACTTAAATCGATTCAGGCGCCCCCGAGCTGGCCAACCACTTTCGCGAACATGGACGATCAGGCAAAAGGACCCAGGAAAGACGGAGCCGCCGTCAAGGCCGACGAAGTCAAAGTGGACCTGATCGCCTTTGTCGTCGCCGTAAACGACAGTGAACCCTGTGTCCTCACCATCGGCCAGGCGGACACCCTTCCCTCCGGACCATTTGCGCTTGAGCACCGATCGCTGCAATCCGGTTTGAGGGGGTGGGTCGAGCAGCAGACCGGCCATCCGCTGGGGTACATTGAGCAACTCTACACCTTCGCGGATCGGGATCGCATCGGCGCCGAGCGCCAGCAGCGCGTCATCTCCATCAGCTATCTCGCATTGACCCGCAAGGAACAGGCAGCTGGCTCGCCCAAGTGCGGCTGGCAGAGCTGGTATGAATATTTTCCATGGGAGGACCACCGCTCCGGCACGCCTCCGGTCGTGCTGGACGTTCTGCGACCGCGCCTGATTGAATGGGCAGACGGCGTCAGCGACGCGGCCACGCGACGTGAACGCTGGCAGCGGGCGACGATAGCCTTCGGCTTCGACGACCGCCTTTGGAACGAGGAACTCACGCTTCAACGCTATGAGTTAGTCTACGAAGCAGGCCTGGTCCAAGAGGCCGGAAGCGGACGGGACGCGACGCTGCCTCCGCTGGTGCCCAGCAAGTCTATGGTCGCCGATCATCGCCGCATCGTGGCGACCGGCATTGCGCGGCTGCGCTCCAAGATCAAATACCGGCCGGTCGTCTTTGAGCTGATGCCGCCGGTCTTCACGCTTTTGCAGCTGCAGCGAACCGTGGAGGCGCTTGCCGGCAGGCTCGTGCGTAAGCCGAACTTTCGCCGGCTGATCGAGCAGCAGGAGCTGGTCGAAGAGACCGGAGAGGCAACCGCGGAGACCGGCGGCCGGCCAGCGAAGCTTTACCGGTTCCGCCACGCCGTTCTCGACGAGAGGGCCATCGCCGGGACAAAATTGCCGCTGGCGCGGGGTTGACATCGCTTATACTCACAGCAAGTATATGCTGGTTATTTTCAACTAGAGTATAAGCTGGAGGGGTCGATGAGCGCCATGCTGCCTGCGACCGCGTTTCTCTACGAGCGCGTCCGACGAGTGATCCCGCCGATCGAATGGCCGGCTTTCGTCGAGGATATCGAGGCGATCCTTGCGCTGAAACGCGAGCGCAACGCCATCATCCTGGCGCACAACTATCAGACCCCCGAGATCTTCCATTGCGTGGCCGACATCGTCGGCGACAGCTTGGCACTGGCCCGCACGGCTGCGACGATCGAGGCGCAAGTCATCGTGCTGGCCGGCGTACATTTCATGGCCGAAACGGCCAAGCTGCTCAATCCGCAAAAGACGGTGCTCATTCCCGACCTGCGGGCAGGCTGTTCGTTGGCGGAATCGATCACGGCAGAAGACGTGCGCTTGATGCGCCAGCGTTATCCCGGCGTGCCGATCATCACTTATGTCAACACGTCGGCCGAAGTGAAAGCCGAGTCGGATATCTGCTGTACATCCGGCAACGCCAAGGCGGTCGTCCAATCCCTTGGCGTTCCCCAGGTGATCATGTTGCCGGACGAATATCTGGCCCAGAATATCGCCGCCCAGACCGATGTGCAGATCATCGCCTGGAAAGGGCATTGCGAGGTGCATGAGCGCTTTACACCGGCCGACATCCGCGAGTTGCGCGAAAGCCATCCCGGCGTGATCGTGCTCGCGCATCCCGAATGCCCGCCCGACGTCGTGGCTGAAGCAGATTTTTCCGGCTCGACCGCTGCCATGTCCGACTATGTCGAGAGGCAAAGGCCGGCACGTGTCGTGCTGATGACGGAATGTTCGATGAGCGACAACGTCGCGTTAGCGCACCCAGAGGTCGAGTTCATCCGGCCCTGCAATTTGTGCCCTCACATGAAGCGGATCACGCTTGCCAACATCCGCATGGCGCTCGAGCAGAACCACCATATCGTAACCATCGAACCCGGGATCGCCGGGCGCGCGCGGCTTGCGGTCGAACGGATGCTGGCAATTTGAGCGCCGATGTCCGCAGCTTCTTCGGGCGGCCCATCATCATCGGCGGCGGCATCGCCGGACTGATGACCGCGCTTCAACTGGCGCCGGAGCCGGTGCTGCTTCTGTCCAGGACGCTGCTGGGAGCTGACAATTCGAGCACGTGGGCACAGGGTGGTCTGGCTGCAAGTTTCGGCGAAGACGACGATCCGGCACTGCACCTGGCCGATACGCTTGCCGCCGGGGATGGTCTCTGCGACACAGACGTGGCGAGCCGCATCCTCCAAGCCGCGCCCAAGGCGATAGAGGGGCTTGCGGGCTTTGGGGTTCCCTTCGACCGTACGCCGAAAGGATCACTGTGCCTCGGATTGGAGGCCGCACACAGCCGACGTCGCATCGTTCATGCGCATGGTGACGGCACCGGGCGTGAGATCATGCGTGCCCTGATCGCGGCTGTGCGTTCCACTCCGTCGATTGTTGTCGTGGAGGGCATGGAAGCGCGCCGGCTGGCGGTGCGAGAGAATGCGATCCGAGGCGTCTGGGCGAGCGGTTCGATAGGACCTGTCTTCTTCGGCTCACGGCGGGTCGTCCTCGCCACCGGTGGGATCGGGGGACTGTTTCTCGACACCACCAATCCTTGGGGCAGTTACGGACAGGGCCTGGCGCTTGCGGCCCGCGCTGGAGCTGTCCTTGCCGACCTCGAGTTCATCCAGTTCCACCCGACCGCGCTTGACGGCCCGGAACGCCCTATGGTGCTGGTCAGCGAGGCCGTCCGCGGCGAAGGTGCTGCCCTGATCGACGAAACCGGCCAGGCTTTTCTCCAGAGCGTGCCAGGGGCGGAACTTGCGCCTCGTGATGTCTTGGCGCGCGCCGTCTGGAACCATCTTGCCAATGGCCACCGTGTTTTTCTCGACGCGCGGCAACGGCCTGGCCCGGAATTTGCTCGACACTTCCCGACAATCGCATCAGCCTGTCGTGGAGCCGGCATCAATCCCGCGCGCGATCTCATCCCCATTCGTCCGGCCCAACACTACCACATGGGTGGCGTTGCCGTGGACGGCTCCGGTAGGACCTCCGTCAAGGGGCTGTGGGCCTGCGGCGAAGTCGCTTCGACAGGACTGCATGGCGCCAACAGGCTCGCCAGCAATTCCTTGACCGAGGCCGTCGTGTGCGCGCGCTGGGTCGCTGAAAGTGTCGCCGGAACGCCTGCTCGCAGAACAAAGCCTGCGTTTGCGGACGTTTACCCATCGCCCGCGCCGACACCCGTGCGTGTTTTCCTGTCGCGCGCACTCGGCGTCGTCCGGGATGGTGAAGGTTTGAAAGCAGCCGCATATGCCTTGTTGCCGCTCGCCGAAAGCAAGGACGCGACCTCGGATCCGGCGGCTGTCGGGCTAATGATCGCGGTTGCCGCCCTGTTGCGCGAAGAAAGCCGCGGCGCTCATTACCGGACAGACTTTCCTCATCATGCGACTGTCGCCCGACGGTCCGAAATCACCCTCGAAGCCGCCTTGGCCGCTGCGCGGGAACTCGGACACTCGCCAAGCCTCGAAGGGGCAAAGTGATGACGCTCTCACCGCTTCCCATGATCATGCTTGAGCCGCTTGTAAGGGCAGCTCTTCTTGAAGACCTTGGCAGAGCCGGCGACTTGACCACGGAGGCCATCGTCCCGAAGGAACACCAAGCGGGAACCGTGCTGGCGGCGCGCCAGTCCGGAGTTGTCGCCGGCCTCGATCTGGCGATGCTCGCTTTCCGCTTGATTGATCCTGATGTCGAAATCTCGGTGGAGCGGGCAGACGGCTCCAATGTCATGGATGGAGAGGTCATTGCATCAGTGGTTGGCCCTGCCCGGGGCATTCTCACAGCCGAACGGACGGCACTCAATTTTTTGTGCCATCTGAGCGGCATCGCTACAGCAACGGCATCGATCGTCGCTGCGGTTCGTGGATATGGCGCGAAGATCGTCTGCACGCGCAAGACGACGCCCGGATTGAGGGCAGTCGAAAAGTATGCGGTGCGCGCGGGTGGCGGATCCAATCACCGTTTCGGCCTCGACGACGCAATTCTGATCAAGGACAACCACATCGCCATCGCAGGCGGCGTTCGCCCGGCGCTCGAGCGAGCACGAAGACGGGCCGGTCATCTCGTCAAGATCGAAGTCGAGGTCGATACGCTGGCCCAGTTGGAGGAGGTACTTGGCTTCGCTCCCGATGCGGTTCTGCTCGACAACATGTCCCTCGCCGATCTTCGCCGGGCCGTCGCAATCGTTGGCGGCCGTGCTATCACCGAGGCTTCTGGCGGGATCGCATCCGATACAGCGCGAGCGATTGCCGCGACCGGCGTTGATCTGATTTCAGTCGGCCGACTGACCCACAGCGCGCCGATCTTGGATATCGGCCTCGACTATTGGGGCTCATGATTGCCTGAGGAACGGACAGGATCGAATCAACTGTCCTTTCCGATCGTCATCAATCAGACAGCAAAGCAAGGCAGAACCGGAGGAACAGCATGGACATGCAAACAGCCAGTCCAACGCAGACATCGCCACAGGCTCAATCCCCTGACCCCGGAGCGTGGACCCTGGAGAAGGCTCGGGCACTTCACGATGCCCCCTTCAACAATCTCCTCTTCCTCGCGCAAACCGTGCACCGCCAGAATTTCGATCCCAACAAGGTCCAGCTCAGCCGGCTGCTCAGCATCAAGACGGGCGGATGCCCGGAGGATTGCGGCTATTGCAGCCAGTCGGCGCATCACGAGACCGGCCTGAAGGCGTCGAAGCTGATGGAGGTCCGGCGCGTCGTCGCCGAGGCGACCAAGGCGCGTGACGCCGGCGCAACCCGCTATTGCATGGGCGCGGCCTGGCGAAACCCCAAGGCGCGCGACATGGATGCGGTGGTGGCGATGGTCGAAGGCGTCAAGGCGCTGGGCATGGAGACCTGCATGACGCTCGGCATGCTCGATCGTGAGCAAGCCGCTCGACTGAAGCAGGCTGGTCTCGACTTTTACAACCACAACATCGATACGTCGGAACGCTACTATAGCGAGATCATCAGCACGCGGAGCTTTGCCGAGCGGCTCGAGACGCTCGAGCACGTTCGCCAATCCGGCATCAAGGTCTGCTGCGGCGGCATTGTCGGCATGGGCGAGGAGCCGGTGGACCGGATCGGCATGCTGGTGACGCTGGCCAACCTGCCGGAACATCCGCAAAGCGTTCCGATCAACATGCTGATCCCGATCCCCGGCACCCCGCTTGCCGACGCCAAGCCCATCGAGCCGATCGAATTCGTGCGCGTGATCGCGCTGGCGCGCATCATGATGCCGAAATCGCATATCCGTCTTTCCGCCGGCCGTACGGCCATGACCGACGAGATGCAGGCGCTGTGCTTTTTTGCCGGCGCCAACTCGATCTTCGTCGGCGACACGCTGCTGACGGCGGACAATCCCGGTGAGGACAAGGATACCCTGCTGTTCCGGCGCCTTGGCATCGAGCCGATGGAACTCGAGGCGCAATGAACGGGGCACCGCTTGCCCGCTATGAGGCGACCCTGCAGGGACTGGCGCGCAAGGACCGGCTGCGGACGCTTGCGCCGCGCGCCGGGCTCGACTTCTCGTCGAACGACTATCTCGGGCTTGCCGCCTCGAGGAGGCTCGGCGACGCGGTTGCGGCGGCGATCGCGCGGGGCACGCCGGTCGGCGCGACCGGATCGCGGCTGTTACGCGGCAATGCGCCGGAACACGAGACCCTGGAGGCGGACGCGGCGGTGTTCTTCGGAGCTGAACGCGCACTCTTCTTCGGCAGCGGCTACATCGCCAACTTCGCTCTGCTGACGGCGCTGCCCCAGAAGGGCGACCTTCTGGTTCTCGACGAGCTCGCCCATGCCAGCATGCATGAGGGTGCGCAGGCCGGGCGCGCCCAGTTCGTGCTGGCCGCGCACAACGACGTCGATGCTGTCGAGGACGCGATCAAGCGTTGGCGCGCCGAAGGCGGCATGGGATGCGTCTGGATTGCGGTGGAAAGCCTATACAGCATGGATGGCGACTGCGCGCCTTTGGATAGCCTGGCCGCGCTTGCCGATCGGCACAACGCATTCATCGTCATTGACGAGGCGCACGCGACCGGCGTCTGGGGACCGGACGGCCGGGGGCTGGCCGCCGCTTTCGAGGGCCGCGACAACATCGTCGCGCTCCACACCTGCGGCAAGGCGCTCGGCGCATCTGGTGGGCTCGTGACCGGGCCGAGGACACTGTGCCAGTATCTGATCAACCGTTGCCGGCCATTCATCTACGCCACCGCGCCCTCGCCGCTGATGGCGGTCGCGGCGCGCGAAGCGCTCGCAATGCTCGCCGACGAGCCTATGCGGCGTTTTCAGCTGCATGAACGCGTCGCCCTCGCAGGCCGCCAATTGGTCGATCGCTGCGGCGTCACGCCCAGCGGCTCGCAAATCCAGCCATTTGTCATCGGCGATGTCAGGCGCACCATGGCAGTGTCGGCGCGCCTGCAGGCCCGCGGCTTCGACATACGCGGCATTCGTCCGCCGACCGTGCCCGAGGGCACGTCGCGGCTGCGCATCTCACTGACGCTCAATATCGGCGAAGCCGACATTTCCGCCATGGTCGAGGCGCTCGTCGAGGTGTTGGCCCAGACATGACCGGAGGCGACATGACCAAGCGCATCGTCATCACCGGAACAGACACCGGAATTGGCAAGACGGTGTTTTCGGCCGGGCTTGCCGGCCTGCTTGACGGTTTCTACTGGAAGCCGGTGCAATCGGGCCTCGACGGCGAGACCGACAGCGAGGCGGTTGCGCGACTTGCCGGGCTGCCGTCGGGGCGCGTGCTGCCGGAAGCCTACCGCTTGAAGAGCCCGCTTTCGCCGCATCGTTCGGCCGAAATCGACGACGTTTCGATCGAGGCTGCCGATCTTTCGTTTCCGGTCCTGCCGACACCGCTCGTCATCGAAGGCGCCGGCGGGCTGATGGTGCCGCTGAACCGCCGGACAAGGTTCATCGACATATTCGAGCAATGGCAGTTGCCGGTCATTCTGTGCGCCCGCACCGCGCTCGGAACAATCAATCACACCCTGCTGTCGATCGAGGCCCTGCGGGCGCGCGCTATCCCGCTGGCTGGCATCGCCTTCATCGGCGATGAGATGACCGATACGCAACGGACGATCGTGGAATTCGGCGACGTGCCGCAACTCGGCAGGCTGCCGCACCTCGATCCGCTGACGGGCAAAACGCTGCGGGAAGCGATGATTGCCGGCTTCGACCTCGCTTTGATTGCCGGAGGCGAATGATGCCGCAATCCCGTGTGTGGCATCCCTTCACCCAGCACGCGCTCGAGCCGGCGATCCCTGAAATCGTCCTGACTGAAGGCGCGTATCTCCACAAAGCCAATGGCGCGCGCATTCTGGACGCCATTTCCTCCTGGTGGGTCGTCACACATGGCCACCGCCATCCCCGCATTATGAAGGCAATCGAGACGACCGCCTCGAGCCTCGACCAGATCATCTTCGCGGGCTTCACGCACGAGCCTGCCGAATGCTTGGCCAGGGCGCTTGTCGGACTCGCTCCCGCCGGACTCGACTGGGTGTTCTATTCCGACAGCGGCTCGACCAGCGTCGAAGTCGCGCTGAAGATGGCCCTCGGCTATTTCCGCAACATCGGCACGCCGCGCTCGCGCATCGTCGTCATGGAGCACAGCTATCATGGCGACACGATCGGCACGATGAGCGTCGGCGCCCGCGGTGTGTTCAACGCCGCCTACGAGCCCTTGCTGTTCGAGGTCGACACCATCCCCTTCCCGGCCGCCGGGCGCGAGCAGGAAACGCTGGATCGGTTCGAAGCAGTCTCCCGCGACCGGCGCACCGCCGCCCTGATCGTCGAACCGCTCGTGCTTGGCGCCGGCGGCATGCTGATGTATCCGGCCTGGGTTCTCACCGAATTGAAGAAGATCGCCGAGGCCTCCGGCACGCTGCTGATCGCCGACGAGGTGATGACAGGCTGGGGACGAACCGGAACCATGTTCGCCTGCGAGCAGGCGTCGATCTCCCCTGATATCCTTTGCATCTCGAAGGGCTTGACCGGCGGCGCAATCCCGCTGGCCGCCACACTCGCCACCGATGCCATCTTCCAGGCTCACTATTCCGAGGACCGGAAGAAGACGTTTTTCCACTCGAGTTCCTACACGGCCAATCCGATTGCCTGCGCGGCAGCACTCGCCAATGTCGAGATCTGGCGTGACGAGCCGGTGGCCGAGCGGATCGCCACCCTGAGCGCGAGGCAGGCCGCCGGGTTTCGACGCTTTCGCGACAATGCCAACTTCACCGACAGCCGCGCGATCGGCACGATCCTGGCTCTCGACCTGCGCGCCGGCTCTGCCGGCTATCTGGCCGAGATCGGACCTAAGCTGCGGGCCTTTTTCCTCGAGCTCGGCCTGCTTGTGCGCCCGCTCGGCAATGTCCTTTATCTCATGCCTCCCTATTGCGTCACCGGCGACGAGCTCGATCGGCTCCATGACGCGATCGAGGAGGCCGGCGAACGCTTCGGTTCGAGCCCATGAGCAGGTTGTCGCGCCTTCTCGGGTTTGGCCATCATGCGCCTGGCCGAAAGGTGGCGAATGCCGAGATCGAGAGCGATCTCGGCCTCGAACCGGGCTGGATCGAGCGGCGTACTGGAATCCGGTCGCGCTTCTGGGCAACAAACGAAGACACGCTGTCTGGTCTTGCTGCGCAGGCCGGGGCCATGGCGCTGGCCAGCGCCGGCATTGCGCGCCACGACATCGGTCTGCTGCTGCTTGCCACCTCGACGCCCGATCACCTCCTGCCGCCCAGCGCGCCCCTGGTCGCACATCGGCTGGGGCTCGGCCGCGCCGGCGCTGTCGATCTGACCGGCGCCTGCGCCGGCTTCATCTATGCGCTGATGTTTGCGGACGGATTTACCCGCCTGCACGGCAAAGCGAGCCTTGTTATCGCCGCCAATATCCTCAGCCGCCGCATCAATCCCTCTGAGCGCGCCAGCGCCGTGCTGTTTGCCGATGCCGCCGGCGCCCTCGTGATCGGTCCCTCCGAGGATACTGATCGGGGGATTCTCGGTGCCTCTGTGGATTCGGACGGCTCGCGATACGGGCTGATCCAGATTCCCGCAGGGGGAAGCAACATCCCGTTCCACGGTGACCTCGACCTCGCGCAAACCCGAATGACGATGACCGACGGCCGCGAAGTGTTCGCAAAGGCCGTCGAGATGATGACCGATTGCTCGATAAGCGCGCTAGCCGCTGCCGGAGTGCGACCACAGGATGTCGACCGGTTCGTGCCGCATCAGGCCAATGCTCGCATTTTCGATGCGGTCGGGCGAAACCTCGGCGTTGCCGATCACCTGATCGTCAAGACGATCGCCGACTATGGCAACTCTTCCGCCGCGACGATCCCGCTCTCACTGTCGCTCGCCAATCAAGCGGAGCCGTTTCGGCCGGGCAAGAAAATACTCCTGGCGGCGGCAGGTGCGGGACTCAGCGGCGGGGCGCTCGTCGTCGGGATTTAGCCCAGCGAAGCTGCTCAACATCAGGACTGACTTTGTGAGATGAATAGGACAACGGGACCAATGCGAAAAATAGTCGCCGGCAATCTGCACGGCATGCACGTCACCGAAGCAAACCTCAACTACCACGGTTCGATAACGCTCGACCCTGACCACTGCGAAGAAGCCGGGATCCTGCCAATGGATTCGTGGGAGACATGGAGCAAGACTTCCGGCGCGAATCTCGACCTATGTCATCCTCGGCGAGCGCGGCTCTCGATGCTGCATCCTCAACGGCGCGGCCGCCCGGAACCTGCCAGTCCACTCCATCCATCTGGACGAAGCGCACATTCCTGTCTGAAGCCGCGGATCGTTACGTTCGTCATCAACAATGCCGTCGGCTTCTCGCCGATGGCAATGCGCTGACGCGGACGGCGTTGACGATTACATCGGCAGGGGCGCTTCAGCAGAACTTTCGCCGGTTGATGGAGCAGCAGGAACTGGTGGAGGAGACCGGCGAAAGTGCATTTGATACCGGCGGTCGGCCGGCGAAGCTTTATCGCTTCCGCCACCATGTCCTCGACGAAACGGAGGTCGCCCGGACAAAATTGCCGCTGGCGCGGGCTTGACATCCTTTATACTCAACGTAGAAATATCCCTTATAATCAATTCGATTATAACGAGAAATTCATTCGCACCGTCCGAACCCACGGTCTCGCTCGGGAAGCCCGTATGAGTTGATCGAAGTGATCTTGGAAATGAAACGCCCGAGGACGGGCTTTCAACCTTTGTCGTGAAGGAGGTGCCGCGCGCCTGGGCCAATGCCTTGCGGCAACGGTGAAGGATGTATACCGCCAGTAAATGCGTGCGTCAAAGTCGCTATCGAATGTACAGTTCGTCTAAATGTGCGATACGTTCAGATTTGTGCAAGTACTTGGAAAAGTGTTGCATGAAAGAAACCGTATAATTACATAAATTCAGGCAAGCTAAACTTTAAACTTACACAAATGAGCGTGGGGCGCCCTGTTCCATGGCGCCTTTTTTAAGGATTATCCTTAGACTCTCTCCCGGGGGAACTGTGGGTGAAGAAACAACGCATCGTCCTGCTGGCAGCTGTTTTGGCGTCTGCCTTTGGCTTTTTTTTGCTGATCCTGATCCTGCAGATGGTCAGTTTTTTGGTTGACTAGGCACGCGCAAGCGGGATGGATCGCGCAGAGACACGCGGAAGTTTTTTTCGCCAGCGAAACCCCGACGACCTGATGGGGAGTCGCGCCAGCAGGGTGGGAGCCACGTCCAGTGCCACCATGCGAGATGCCGATTGTTGGCGCGTCTGTCAGTTCGCGCGGCCATATTCATTCTGGTGCCGATCTGTTGCCTTTTCTGCTTTTCCCATGCGTTTTAGGCCGAGCCAATTTGTGAAGCGGGCGGTCAATGGATCTGCGCCTCGCGATTGCCTGCCGTTGCCTGATTGATCTGGGCGGGATAAGAGCGAACGCTGCAACCGCGGTTCGAATTGCGCGAAGTTGAACCGGACTTCATCCGCGGTCAGGAACTGGTGGGTTGCGCCGGGAAAGCCGGCGACCATCACAAGGTCGCCTTCCTTGACGCCTTCACAGGCTATGGGTAGCCAACTCTCCGGCCGGTAAGGCACATTGTCGCGCGCATATGGCCGGGAGGAACCATCAGGAGCGACATAGGCGCGATAAAAGCCGAAGTGGCCCGTGTGGCGCAGCCACATCCAGTTGTCCGTTTGGCCGCCGAAGTTGCCGATGCCGAGCGCGGGCGCATAGACGAGGCGCACGTCCTCAATTTCGAGCTTCTGGAGGAGATAGTAGGAGACGCCGCCATACGTCGCAACGGCGATGGGCTGTCCTTCACATGCGGCGATCAGGGCCTTTTTGTTCGTGGCGAGCCGCTCATAGCGGGCAAACCCGTTCAGCTTGTCCGAGACGCTCTTGAGCATTTCGGCGGTCACATCCCGCATGTCCTCGATCACATAGCTGCGGCTGCCTGGCGCCGCGGGCAATTCTTCACCCAGGGCTCTTCGCCAGAAAGCCGTCTGTGAGATAGTCCTGGCCCTCCTTGCTGTGGTATTGGATGGATTCTAACACGCAATGATGATTGGTTGCGACCAGCCCTTGTGGACTGACGAACGAGGCGGAGCATCCGCCCAGTGATACGATCGCGTTGAGCGGGTCAGCGTCTAGACGGCCCAGCTGGGCGGGATCGATCTGGAGCCCATCCGCGCGCATGGCCGCGCACACTTCCGCAGTCTGGCCCGGCATCCACATACCTTCGTCCGCCGATGTAGCCGTGACCGTCCAGAGCAAGGCGATGGCAGTTGCTTTGGCCAAACATTTCAAATTCGAGTTCGTGCTGACTGTCGCTCTCATCTTGCCTCCTGTTCTCCGCAGATTGGATTGGTGACTATCGGGATGGCCGGAGTCCTGGCGCCCGCGCGGCGGCCACACCGTAAAGACCGAGTGGACGGTTAACGCAGGAATCCTGATGGCGCTCACCTCTCATTATATCGGTCGCGCGCAACGTTTGCGGATCATTCGCTGCACCAATCGTGCCAAATGAATAAAGCCTTCAGTTGCAAATGGTGAGCCGCCCCATCCATGTCCGATCTCCGACGTCGTTCACGTAAAACGCTCGGTGCTTCCACGCTCGTTTGCTCTTCGCCCGTCCCTCTTCCGTCTTGACTAGCAGGAGCCTACGGCCTATCTCACTGCCGCGTTAGCACTCGCTTCTGGTGAGTGCTAAACACGCTCCGGCAACGGAGAACCGTTCAACATCCGCACCAGGGAAATCCAAAAATGGCAAAGTCGAATTTCCGGCCGCTGCATGACCGCGTGGTCGTTCGCCGCGTCGAGTCCGAAGCGAAGACCGCCGGCGGGATCATCATCCCCGACACGGCGAAGGAAAAGCCGCAGGAAGGCGAGATCATCGCCGTCGGTTCCGGCGCCCGTGACGAGGCCGGCAAGCTCGTCCCGCTGGACGTCAAGGCCGGCGACCGCATCCTGTTCGGCAAGTGGTCGGGCACCGAAGTCAAGCTCAATGGCGAAGACCTTCTGATCA
>NZ_JAMYSW010000036.1:0-22089 GCF_040322135.1 Mesorhizobium sp. M0189 | reverse complement strand
AATCGGTGATTGCAACGTCACCACCGTGCCATGGCCGCTCGCCCTTCAGAGCAAGCGCCGTTCTCTCTCCAAAACTTTTTGCAGAACCTTCAGGACACTATCGAAGATTTTGATGGCATCGGTGGAGGTAGGACAAGAGTGTGGAATGCCTCGGGTGCTGCGCATATTCGAGCTCGGCAGGACGAGAATTCATGATGCATGACGACCAGGTGGATATCGACATCGATATCGCCCGCCAGATGATCCGCGACCAGTTTCCCCAGTATCGTCATGAAGACATCTCCTCAGTTAGATCGTCGGGAACCGTCAATGCCATCTTCCGCATTGGCTCGAAGAGCACGGCGCGGTTCCCACTGAGGGCGATGAATCCGACCGAATGCGCCAATATGCTTCGGTCAGAGGCCGCTGCCATGGTCGAGATTGGGGAACATTGCTATTTCCGACGCCTCAACCGATTGGGCTCGGCGAGCCAGGTCCTCACTACCCAATGCCATGGGCGTTACAAACTTGGATTGAAGGCGAGGTTGCCACGCCGCACGGGCTAAGTGGATCGACGACGTTCGCCCTAGACCTTGTACACCTCGTGGCATCGTTGCGCCAAGCGGACACACGGGGCCGACGCTTCGACGGGCAAGGACGTGGTGGACATCTCTCCGATCATGACGATTGGATGAGTGTTTGCTTTGAAAACAGCGAGGGCCTTCTTGATGTGGCTCGACTGCGCGATTTGTGGACTCGCTTCCGGGAGTTGCCATCCGCTGGGCCTGTCGTGATGACTCATAGGGACCCTATCCCAGCAAACCTTCTCGTGCAGGGCGGGCGTCTTGTCGGAGTGCTTGATGGCGGCAGTTTCGGACCAGCCGACCCGTCGCTAGATTTGGTAGTCGCGTGGCATCTTCTAGACCGCGAGCGAAGAGCGACCTTTCGGTGCGGCCTTCAGGTTGAAGATCTTTGGTGGAAGCGTGGTGTTGCTTGGGCATTCCAGCAGACAATGGGTCTCGTCTGGTATTACCATCGCACCAACCCCGCCATGAGTGCGCTGGGGCGCAGCACGATCTCTCGCATTCTCGACGATCCGGACATCTGAATCGCGCAGTCCCTCCGTCGGGACGGACGTTCGTTTCCTAAACGGGGTTTGTCTACCATGCGCCGGAGTGTCGCGAGACACCGAACCAACTGCTCGCGGCGCCAATCGCGCACATCACGAGGATATCGCTCAAACTTTTGATCGGCCACCAACCTCCTCCCTCCGCTTGCCTTCGTCTTTGAAAGACAACGTCAGCGTTTCGTGCAATTTGCCGAGTGTGCCGTCCTTGCGAAAACGAATTCCCTGGAGGACGAAGGTGACATGCCCGCTGGACGAGATCTGGCGGGTGCTGTCGCCCGGGGCACGCGTCCAGAAGCCGCCAAACAACGCCATGCGCTTGGGGGCTTGAAACCAGTCGAAAAGCGCCATATGTTTTGCACAGTAAATACGGCTGCTAATATGACAAGGAACTCCATGGGGCAAGCCCTCAAGAAATCCATGCAGAATGAACCCCTGGTTTTGTCCTATATGGACCGTGCCGGGAAAATTGCCGTTGACCAGGTGGCCGACAGCTTTGGAATGTCCAAGGGTCAGTTGGCTCAGACGGCCGGGCTTGCCCGCGAAACCCTCTATCGGCTGGAGCGCAGCCGCACGGCAAAGACGCAGGGGCGTCTGCGCGAGATGCTCGAAATCATCAGCCGCGTGACGGATTGGGCGGGAGGCAAGGAACAGGCCATGGCCTGGTACCGAGCCCAGCCGCTGCCGGCATTCGGTGGACGCACCGCCGAAGCCCTCGTGAAGGACGGCAAGGCCGCTGCTATTCGCGACTACCTCGATCACATGGCCCTGGGTGGCTTTGCTTGAGGTTTGTCGGAACCTGCTACAGGGCGCATGATCCACGTTGGGCATTCAAGCCGAGTTCCGGTGATGGAGCGGCGATCAGGGGCGCTCGATTCAATCCCAAAGGTGTGCCCGCGCTATATCTGGCGCTGACCGTCATGACGGCTGTCAAGGAAGCCAACCAGGGCTTCGCGCATCGCATCGACCCCTGCGTGCTGTGCTCTTATGAGGTGGACTGCGAGGACATCACTGATCTGACAACCGAGCAGGGCAGGGGAGAATCTTCTGTCACGCTTGCGGACATGGGGAGCGCCTGGGCCACGGCTCTCAGCAACGGAGAGCGACCTGCATCCTGGTCCATCTATGACCGGCTGCGGCCTGAAGGCATCGCTGGAATTCTGGTGCCGAGTTTTGCTCCGGGCGCGGAGACGGAAGACCGCAATCTGGTGCTATGGGACTGGGGTCCCGATCTTCCGCACAAAGTGAACGTGTTCGATCCGAGCGGTCGGCTGCCGAAAGACCAGCTGTCCTGGCGATGAAACAGGCCCGGAGGCTCCGGGGCAGCCCGAATGGCCGAAAACCAATCTTTTGGCGCTCAGGGTGAGGCCGTTCGCGCGAACCTGAGCGGCGGAACAACGGCAGAGCAGGGGGTTCGTTAGAGGCCGGAAGCCCTGGTCAGGTTGATGCGGAAGCGATGTCTGCGACGCTGATAGCGGCGGGTCATCTCCGCGGAGGCATGGCCGAGCTGTTTTTGCACATAGCGTTCGTCGACCTCGGCCGACGAGGCCAGCGCGCAGCGAGTGGCCGGCGAATTTGACGATGCGGGCCATTGTCGAGAAGCCCGGACAAGGCGCAGCAATGACGATGATCGAATTTTCTCTTCAAAGGCGGGGTTCGAATAGGACAACTAGGACTAGCAGCCCCGCCAGCGCGTGTTCCTGCTGGCCGCTGTCCCAGCGTTAGCGCGAGGGCCTGGCTCCCACGCCCTGCATCGTCAGCGACCGATCGGGAGCACGGGCTGCTCCGCAGACTCGACTTCATATCAGCTGGCGCTAATTATCGTCCCCTGGGTGAAAAAACCTTAGAGGCGACATGCTGAAACCATCAAGGAAGAACAATGTTCGAGAAAGCCGACTTCTATCTCTTTTTCGCAGCTATGGTGATCGTATCACAGTACGGCGGGTCACACGCAAACTTCATTCGTACCGAGATTGGCTCAGAGCCTTTGCCCTGACGCTCCTCCCGATGAGCAAGGCTCATCACTGCAATGCCTGCGATCGCGATGTCGCGGCTTTTTACCGTTTCGGAGCGTACACTCTTATCTGCCCGCTTTGTCATGCCGTGGATCGTGAGCGGTTTTTGATTTGTGCTCTAGACCGTAGGCTTATCAAGTTGCCGGCGGGGCAGCTTGAAATTCTCCAGATTGCGCCGAGCGAGAAGGGTCTTTCAAAGAGACTCTCTCAAGCGGGCAATCTAATCAAAGCCGATTTCGAGCCGGGACGGTACGGCCCCGATACCGTGAAAATTGACCTGATGGACATGCGTCGCACCAGCGATCTCGATATCGTCGTCTTAAGTCATGTCATGGAACACGTACCTGATGATCGGCATGTGTTTCGGCAACTTTGGTCATCTCTTAAGCCCCGAGGGCAGGTCTGGATCCAGGTGCCGCTTATTTATCGCCAAACGATCGAAGCGACGCCATCTATGTCACTGAGCGAGCGCGACGAGCGCTTTGGTGGATCGGATCACGTGCGAGCCTACGGACCGGATATCAAGGAGCGTATCGAGGACGCCGGCTTTACGGTCACCCGAATAAATTCAGATCGTATACCCGCCGCGGATCGCGACCGGCTTGGGCTTCTCTCCGATACTCTCTTTGTGGCAGAACGGCCCGAGTAACCCAATTTGGAATGAACTTGTCCGCTTGGGCCTGCCTTCGGGCGCCGGGCCGGCTTTGCCCAGCCAACCCGGACGCGAGCGGACAGATTTGGTTCCGTGGGGCTCCATCTTCGAAACTGCGGCGACCGTTTTAAAGAAATCAAAAGGCTGCCGAAGGCGTCATCTTGGCGAAGAGGCCATGATCGGCGAATCCCACCCCTCCGCGACCATGATCCGAGGGCTATCTCGCGCCTTGCCTCTCAAAAAGTGGTTTGTCTACCATGCGACGGAGCGTCGCGAGGAACATAAATCAATAGAAAAATCAATGTCTTAATGACTAGACCTTCGTTCCTTGATGCCTCGCAAACTTGTCTAGGTGCAGAATAGGAGCCGCGTCTACAACTGCTCGCGGCGCCAATGGCGCCCAAAAGGCATACGTCGACGAAGCTGGTGCACGACGAGGCATTGAGCATCCACAGCCTGCGGCGCCTCTACGCGTTGATGACCCGAAGCCGCCTTACGCATTGCCTGTTGACCCAGGCATATCTTCTCTGTCCGCACAAAAGGCATACAGTGGTATAAACAGGAGATATCGTCGGTTTCCAATCTGATAACGGATGAAGGGAGTTGAGTGATGTTCACGAACAGCAAACGTTTTTCGCGCCGTCGGTTCCTCGGCGTCAGCGCCGGCGCCTTCGCAGCCGGCCCGTTGGGCCCGTTTGTGCGAGCGGCATGCGCGCAGGTGACGACATTCAAGGCCGGCGTTATCACCTCGCTGTCGGGCGAGAACATCCTCGGCGGCAACCTGACCAAACGCGGTTACGACCTATGGGCGGAGGCCGTCAACGCCAAGGGCGGGGTTGAAGTCGCCGGCGAGCGTTTCAAGGTCGACATGTTCTACGGTGACGACCAAAGCAACCCGGCGACCGGCGCGGATGCCGCCGAGCGCCTGATCGTCCAGAATGAGGTCGACGTGCTATTCGGCCCTTACACCAGCGGCTCGACTATCGCCGTGCAGCCGATTTGCCAGAAGTACCAGGTGCCGATGATTTCCGGCTCCGCGGAATCCCCAAACGTCTGGAAGGCCAAGCCGGAATTCAACTTCGGCATCATCCCGGCCGTGGACACCACTGCGGGTAAATCGCTGGCCGTGCTGGCGAAACTGTCTAACCCCATGGCCAAGACGATTGCTGTGATCGGCGTCAACGAACCCTTCTCGAAGGAAACCGGCGAAGGTTTTCGCGACGGGGCCAAGGAGGCCGGATTGGAAGTCGTCGCCTACGAATTGGTGCCGGCCTCTGGCGACCTTACTCCCGTCATCTCTAAGATCGCAGCGCTCAATCCCGATATCGTCGCCGTCGGCGGCCATGAGGAGCCGCTGATCAATGTCGTCAAGACCTCCAAGTCGCTGAACTTCCGGCCCAAGGCGCTGATAATGCACTATGGCGTCACCGACCCGGCCTTCGCCCAGGCGCTCGCCGCGGACGCCGACGGTACCTGCGGCGTCTCCGTGTGGCTGCCGTCGGTTTCATATAAGGACGACTTCTTCGGCACCGCAAAGGAGTTTGCCGAGATGGCGCAAAAGAAGTCCGGGCACGAGCCCGACTATACCGAAGCGGCCTGCGCGGCCAGCGGTCTCGTTTTCGGCGATGCCGTCAAGCGGCTTGGCAAGAAGCCGGGGCTCACGCCTGAAGACAGGGTTGCTCTTAAGGACGCGATAGCCGCGACCGACATCCAGACCTTCTACGGACCGATCAAGTTCGAGAAGGAAGGCAACCACTACCACGACAACGTCCAGCCGGTGCCGGTGCTGATCCAGATTCAGGGTGGCAAGACCGTAGCGGTGGGGCCGAAAGAGGCCGCGGCAGCGGACCTCACCTACCCGCTGCCAGCTTGGAAATAGCCGGTTCTGGACAGGGTGGGGGCGGCCTCGTCGCCATCACCCTTGCCCGGCGCAATGACGGTGGTTGCGCGTGCTCGGAAAATGACGGACCATGCTATCGTGTGTACGGCCGCTTTGCCGCGGCACTCTGCCCTTTCGTTGGCTGACGGACGGTTCCCGCGTTGGATCTATTCCTACAGACCTTGCTGAACGGCCTTCTGATCGGCGGCGTCATCGCCACTTTTACGATCGGTTTCCAGCTCGCTTTCGGCGTGCTGCATGTCATCGATTTCGCGGTGGGCGGCTGGGTCGTGCTGGGCGGCTATCTCGGCTACTATATGGGTGCCGGACTGGGTGTCGACGGATTCCTGGCGATCCCCGTGGCCTTCATGCTGTTCGGCGCCATCGGCTATCTGATTGGGCCGATCCTCTACAATGTCCGCAACAGCCGCACGGCGCGGCCGGAATTGATGGCGCTGGCGTTGACCTTCGGCCTGTTCACGCTACTGCGCGGCGGCATGCTGACCGCGTGGGGCTTCAATACCCACAGCGTGCCGACCGTGTTGAGCGGCGAGAGCCTCGCCGTCGGGCCCGTGACGGTGCCCCTGATCCGCGTGGCCGCGGCGGTCTTCGCGATCGCCATCGCCGGCGGACTGTTCCTGTTCCTCTACCGCACCCGCTATGGGTTGGCGATCAGAGCGACGGCTGAAAACCGGCAGAACGCCGCACTGATGGGCGTCAACATCCGCCGCCTCAGCGCCACTGTTTACGGGCTCTACGCAGGCATCACTGCCATGGCCGGCGTACTAATGGGTGCAATCTTTTCAGTGAACCCGGAAGTCGGCCTGCGCTATACTCTGTTCGCATTTTTCGTGGCTGTGCTTGCCGGCTTGGGCTCCGTCGGCGGTGCCCTCGTCGCCGCGCTGCTGCTCGGCGTCATCGAAGCCTTCGTCGCGACCTATGTCGGGTCGAGCTATTCGCTGCTGGCGATCTTCGGCACCCTATTCCTCGTCCTTCTCGTGTCTCCGCGCGGGATCCTGCGGCACGGCTTGTGAGGCGGGACATGAAGCCACGCTGGGCCGTCCTCCTCCTGCTGATCGCCGTAATCGTTGTGCTGGCGCTGCTGCCGATGCTGGTCAACAACTACTGGCTGCGCATTGCCACTGGCGCGCTGATGTGGGCGGGGCTGGCCTGCTCCTGGAACATGCTCGGCGGCTATGCCGGCTACATCAATTTCGGCCATTCGGCCTTCTTCGGGCTCGGCGCCTATGTTACGGCGCTGCTGATGGGCGACAGGCTCGCCTGGCCCTTCTTCGCCACCCTCCCGGCCGGTATCGTGGTGACGGCGCTGTTTGCCATCATCATCGGCGCGCCGACGCTGCGCCTGCGCGGCGCCTATTTCGCCATAGCCACCTGGGCCTTCGCCGAGGTGCTCATACAGTTCGCCTCGGTGATGGACTTCACCGGCGGCATCGGCGGCATTGGGCTGCCGCCCTTTCTTGACGAGCGCTTCTTCTACTTCGCCATGTTCGGCGCGGCTGCGCTCACCTATCTCATTACGTGGGCGCTGTTCGAGCGCTCGCGTTTCGGGCTGAAGGTCAAGGCACTGCGCGATCATGAGCCGGCGGCCGAGGCTATCGGTATCAATACTTCGCTGGTCAAGCTGCAGACCTTCGTGCTCAGTGCCGTCACCGCCTCGGTATTTGGCGCGATCTTTGCCTACTGGGTCACGTTCATCAATCCGAAAAGCGTCTTCGGCGGCGACATCACCGATCAGATGGTGGTGATGGTGCTGCTGGGCGGGCTGGGCAGCCTGTGGGGGCCGGCATTGGGCGGTGTGGCGCTCTTTGTCGTAAACCGCATCATCTGGATGTACTGGGGTGACACCGCGTTCTATATCGCCATATTGGGCGCGGCCATCGTGCTGGTGGTGCTGTTTCTGCCGAACGGCATCGTCGGCATGTTTTCGAGGCGCGTGGCCAAGTCTGGCGCCGTGCTGGACAAGGCGGTCGGCAATCTTGTCGGCGGCGGCCCGGGACGGCCCAGTTGAGCGCCGCCGAGGGCAAAACTTCTGGCACCGGCGAACCTATTCTCGTCGTGCGCGAACTCCACTGCCATTTCGGCGGCATCAAGGCCGTCAACGGTGTCTCCCTGGACGTCGGTCGGCGCGAGATCGCCGGCCTGATCGGGCCTAACGGGTCTGGCAAGTCGACTCTGTTCAACCTGATATCGGGCACGGTGACGCCGGATCGTGGCCAGATCCGCTTCGACGGTCACGAAATCGGCGGCCGAAAGGCTCACACGATCGCGCGGCTGGGGCTTGCTCGCACCTTCCAGATTCCGGCCATGTTTGACAATATGAGCGTCACCGAAAACCTGCTGGCGGCTGCGGCCGAGGGCCACTGGCGGGGCGCGCGCGAACGGGCGGCCGATACGCTGGCGCTGCTCAAGCTGGAGCATGTCGCAGACAACCGCGCATCCGATCTTTCGGGCGGCCAGCAGAAACTGCTGGAGTTCGGGCGCGTTGTGATGCGCCAGGCCTCGCTCATTCTGCTCGACGAGGTGACAGCGGGCGTGCATCCCAGCATCCGCAAGATCATCGTGGAGGCCATCGCGCGGCTGCGCGAGCGCGGCACCACCGTCCTGGTCATCGAGCACGACATGGAAATGGTGCGGAACGTGTGCGACCGCATCATTGTCATGGATGCAGGCCGTGTCGTGGCCACCGGGCCTTTCAACGACATCGTTCGCAATTCGGAAGTTATGCAGACCTATCTGGGGCGGCCACAATGAGCACCACGCTCACCGCCGACAACATCGTCGCCGGCTACGGCAAGCAGGAGATCGTCCATGGCGTCTCGCTGAGCGCGGAAGCTGGCAAGATTACCTGCATCTTCGGGCCGAACGGCAGTGGCAAGTCGACCCTGCTCAAGGCCATTGTCGGCGCGCTGCCGGTGTGGAGCGGTACGGCGCGCCTGGGTGAATCAACACTCTCCAACCTTGCCGTCCATGAAGTGGTGCGCCAGGGTCTGGTGTTGATGCCGCAGGGCGGCGGTGTGTTTCCGCGCCTGACAGTGATGGAGAATTTGCGCATGGGTGGCTACGCCATCGCGGACCGGCGGATAGTCGAGCAGCGCATCGAGGCGCTGATCGAGCAATATCCCTCTTTAGCACGGCGGCGGCGTACCGCGGCCGGTTCGCTTTCGGGCGGCGAGCAGGCAATGCTTGCGCTGGCGCGGGCACTGGTTTCGGAACCGCGCTTCATTCTGCTGGACGAGCCTTCCGCCGGATTGTCGCCGGCCATGGTCATCGAGACGCTCGAACGCATTACCACCCTCACCGCGCACGGCATTGGCATCGTGATGGTGGAGCAGAACATCCGCGAGGCGATGCCGATTGCGGACAAGCTTTACATCCTGGCGGCCGGCGAAAAGCGCTTCGAGGGGACGCGTCGGGACGTGCGCGACGACCGGCAGATCATGGAAATCTATATGGGGGGAGCGTGAGAGAAGCGGTCGACACCCCAGCGCGAGTTGCAAATGCCAAATGTGGCTTGGCGGTTAGTTGTAAGAAGGCGGTCATTTTCGGCAGTCAATTGGGAGAATGATCAGGCTGAGTTCGTTGTCGTACAGAAGTTCAAGCCTGCTGCTCAGAACCTGAACACTCGCCCTGTGGCCGACTCGGCGAGACCTTTGCGTCGAGCAACATTTCCGTTCTCATATCCAACTCCCGTCGTTCGTTTCGTGGAATGCCGAAGATATCGCCGCAAAGGGGAATGTTCAGATCACCGGCCCGGCGCTTCGCCGAAGCCACCGGCAGGATCGTCCTTGCCAAAGCGAGCGTTGAAGTCCGCCATGAACTCAGGCGCATAAGCATTGGTCTCCTTTGATCGTGCTGATGACGCGCAGGCGCAGTGCCTTCACAAGCCGGTCCTGGAGTGTCTGATGGCGCGCTCAACACGTCCTTTGAGAACCGGCACGCGTCCGCCTGCAGAATAATAGAGAGATGGTCCCGAAATGGATGTTGCGTAGGAGCCCGGGATCGACGGGCGTCACTGCAGCACTTCTTGATGGACTATCATGTCCGCGGCCCGCTGGCCGATCATCATACTGGGCGCATTGGTGTTGCGGCCGATCAACTTCGGCCGCGTCCAGGAGGGCAAGGGCCGCAAGGACCGCCACTCCACGATGTCGCCGCGACTGCACGAACTGCTCCGCGTCTGGTGGCGTGAGGGCGACGACGGGGCATGAAGCTGCCGCAGCTTGCCTGTTTCCGCGCCGAAACCCCGGTCACTGACGGGAATCAGCTACGCGTAGGAGCACCGCGCCAGTTTTGGCGCTTAGGTTCTGCGAATTTGCAGAGGTGCAGGTCGATGGTCTTTCCGCTGAGGCAGAGCTCATGAGCGATCACCTTATTCGACCTGCCGGTCGCCACCAGCCGCAGCACGTGCAGCTCGCGTGGCGTCAGCCCGAAACCAATCTCCGGTGATGCAACTGATCTCTGAGAATCGATCCTCGGGATATCGGATGCGGCACCCAACGCTTCGAACGCTCCCGAAGCGGAGCGCATGCGCCGCGGCTGTGATCGGCGAGTGCCCATCGGAATCTCGCCACACTTGTCACTCCAGAGTAGATGTCCGATCCTATTCTATCGCACGAGCAGCCAACTGGTTTACAATTGCTCCAACTGTCGCAACTATGGAGGAAGCCGATGCAAGAGGCCCTCGTCGTCCGCCGCGAGACACACATCCCGGCGCCCCCCGCTGCGCTGTTTGCCCTCCTGACCGATCCGGAGAAGATCCTGCGCTGGATGGGAACGGAGGCGCAGCTCGAGCCGCAGTCCGGCGGGCTCTATCTCGTCAATGTTACCGGGGCTCGCGTCGCTCGCGGCACCTTCCGGGAGGTGGTGCCGGTGCACCGTCTGGCATACAGCTTCGGCTGGGAAGAGAGCGATGAGGTGCCGCCGGGATCGAGCCTGGTTGAGATCGATCTGATCGAGCAGCCGGACGGAACGCTGCTGCGCCTGACCCACTCCGGCCTGCCCAATGCCGAGCAATGCGCCGGCCATGCGGAGGGCTGGGCTCATTACCTCGGCAGGCTGGGCGAGGTTGCAGCCGGGCGTGATCCCGGCCCGGATCCCAAATACGGCCACACGGGCAGGCGGTGACGGCCTTCCGCGCGCGATATCGCCGCCCGTGAGCCCGTTGCAATTTGACGGCGGATGCCGGCTCGCAGGGCGGGTCGAACCCGGCGCCATCGAGGATCGGACCGTACCAGCGCCGGGGGCGGGGGGATAGATCGGCGGGCCGGCTGCGCATCGTCACGGCGCGGATGACAGGCCGGGCGCGGTGGCCGCATAATCGCGCCATGGATCTGCCCGCGCCTCTCGCCTGGCTGGTGGACGAGGCCGGCGCCTCGGCCGCCCCCGACCGGTTTCTGGCCGAGCTCGGCGGCCGACTTCTGGCTGACGGCCTGCCGCTGGCCGGCGGCGCGCTGACGCTCGCGGTGCCGCATCCCATCATCACCCGCCGCACCTGGCTTTGGCGGGCGGAGACAGGGGCGGTGATCGAGGCGCTGAGCTTCGCCGGCGGTCCGCTCGGCCAGGCCGGGCGCGACTGGCTGGCGGAGCTCGGCACGGTGCAGGAGGGCCCGGTTGGCCGGGCGCCGGATAGTCCGGTGCTGGGCTGGGCTGGAACCCGGCCGTTCGGCCCCGCCGAGGCTGCCCGGCTGCGCCAGGCCGCGCGCTTCGCCGCGGCGCCCCTTGCCGCACTTGCGGCGCGGGCGGCGCTGACAGCGCTGCTCGAGGCTTATCTCGGCCGGCGCAGTGCCGCCCGGGTGCAAGGCGGGTCCCTGCGCCGCGGCACCGGAGAAACCATTCGCGCCGCGCTGCTCTATGCCGACCTGCGCGGCTTTACCGCCCTGTCCGAGTCAACCGAGCCCACGACGGTGATCGCCGCGCTCGACGCCTGGTTCGACCGCGTCGCCGGCGCGGTGCACGCCTTTGGGGGCGAAGTGCTGAAATTTATCGGCGACGGCATGCTGGCGATTTTCCCGGTCACCGCTGCGCCGGCCGAGGCCTGCGAGGCGGCGCTGCGCGCCGTCGTCGCCGCCCGCGCCGGCATGGCCCATCTCGATGCGGGGCGGCAGGCGCAGGGCCTGCCCCGGCTGCCGTTCGGCGCGGCGCTGCATCTCGGCGAGATGCTGTGGGGCAATATCGGCGCGGTCGACCGGCTGGATTTCACCGCCATCGGCCCCGCGGTCAACCTGGTCAGCCGGCTGGAGGGGCTATGCCGGCCGCTCGGCCGCTCGGTGCTGATCTCGGGCGCGCTCGCCGCCGAGATCACCACACCGCTGGTGCCGCTGGGCGAACACGTGCTGCGCGGCATCGCCGCGCCCTGCACCGTCTTCACCCTGCCGGATGCGTAATCGCGGTCCTGCGGGGCGGCGGCGTCAACCGCAGATTTGGTTAGCTTGATTTTGGCCATCTAGTCGTCTCCGAACGTCAAAAACTAGGAGCAGAATAGGGGCACTCAGACCCACTGCTCCGGACTACTGCCGCGTGCTAGAGAAAGGTCGAAGGCTCAAGAACGCAAGCTAAGTCCTTGCATCGTAGTGTCTTTTCGCATTTTTACTTGCAAACGGCGGACATGAACTTAGACGAAATTGGCGGGCTCTTAGTCGGCTTCCGCCCCCCTTCGGCGTCTGCATCCGGTACGGTTTCATCAAAGATGACCGACCAGACAACATCCATCAGCCTGCGGCGCCTGACGCCAGGATTGTCACTTGGGGGAAGGCCGGACTGGCGCCCTGAGCATTTGTGGCGCAACTGCGACGCATGGCATGTGCATGGAATGGCGCGAAGACGCCGTCCTCGGGCAAGGTGCGGCAACGCTATCATGTCACGATGATAGCCATCAATTCGCTCTTCTGCCGTGCAGACTTTGGTCTTCCGCTTGATTGGCGCGAACGCGACTTCCTATTCCAAGCGCGCTCGAATGCTTAGGCTCAGGTTTAAGGTGGCGGCGCATTGCGGTCTGGGCAATCAAGGGTTGAGCCTTCTTCACATGGAGAAGGCTGATCGCCAACGCCGCCATAACGTTCAACGAGTTTTGCGAATCCGTAGGCGAAGGCGGAAAGAAGCGCCAGGATACTATTCGGATGGCCATAGGGGATCGTAACAGGATCCCACATTGGATGTCGCAATTCCTCCGCTGCCGCTAGTGCGTCAATTTGAAATTTGACCTTTGCCGTGTCGCATCCGGTCCGGGCTCCTATATGCTTAGCGGAGGTACGCAGGAGACGTGGGTCATGAGCGTGACGTCTGATAAGCCCGAGCATGTCGCTACCGCTTTTGCGAACGCTTGGAACCGGCATGACATGGATGAGTTTGCGTCTCTGTTCGCTTCCGATGCTAATTTCGTTAACGTCGTAGGTGTTTGGTGGAAGAACCGATCCGAGATCGAAGCGGCGCACCGAGCCACCCATGACACCATGTTTCGGGATAGCCGATTAGAAGGCGATATCTCGTCGGTTGTGAAATTGGCTCCGGGGCTTGCTTCTGTTCATTACACTTGGACGCTAACGGGAGCATTTGCTCCGGACGGCTCCCCGGCCGGGGTTAGGAAAGGCATATTGCTTCTGATTGTCCAAGAAGGGCAGTCGGGATGGCGAATCAAGGTGGCTCAGAACACGGATATTGTTCCAGGCGCAATCGCCCCAGCCGGCTCGAAAGGCTAGCTCGCGCCAACCAGAGGCGGAACAGGGCGTCCGCCAGCGAGCCTGACCACCAATACGTATGCGTGCCGGAATGCCGAATTCGACTGGTTTGATCCTCGTCACCGAGGCCGTCAACGCCACGCGTACCGAATTCCTGGTCTTCGCCAAGGCCCATGGCGCCATGGACCTGAGGGTACCGGCCGAGGTGGGCGTCGTTGCGAAAGTGACTATCCTCGGCTCAGGCAAACTCGATTTCTCCGCCGTGACAAAATGGTGAGCGGCGAAGACATGAAGCCCGAGCGGCTTGACAATAGCCGACTGAGGAAGTCGGCGTGTTTGCCCAATCACATGCAACTAAGGCCATCTTGGCTCAAAGGTAGCCTTTGGCCGAGGTCGGTTCTGAATTGAAGCCGGCCTACATCTATCACGAAGTGAATGGCAGTTTTACGCTTCAATATCGGCCGCAGAGGCGGATTTTGCTTTCGCCCAAAAGCCAGACATCGCAGCTGACCATGCTGAAGGTCGCGCCCGCACCACCTGCCGACCTCAGCACCTCTATGCGCAAACGTCTGGTGTAATGCCCGATGCGCGCGCTCGCAGGCCATCTCGCTGTTACATCGCCGTGACAAAAGCACCGCCACGGTGGCGTCAACCGGTTACACAGGGCAAGAAATATCTCCGGCCTTCTGGGAGTGACGTGTCAGCGTCTCCAGAGGCTGCGTGGGCGCGGCGACTGGAACGCTCCACGCCTCGCAAGAGGGTTAGCGAAACCTCGTGAAGGCAAGGTCGAGCTGCGTTCTGCGTTCTATATCGGCGACGGCGGCGACTGGGAGAGATAGATACCATGCGCATGGGGCGTCTGGAAGTTGGCAGGACATGGACGCGGGGCGGCCCGCGTGCAGGCGCTTGGCTGAGCGGTGCAGTGACCACGCAGCGCCACCTCGCAGCGATCATGGCTTGCGACGTGGTCGGCTATTCGCGCCTGACGGAGCGCGACGAGCGCGGCACGCTCGAGCGGCTGAAGATGTACCGCAAGGACCTCCTCGAACAGCTGGTCTCTGTGCACCAGGGTCGGATCGTCAAGCTCACCGGCGACGGCATGCTGTGCGAGTTCGCGAGCGTCGTTAACGCGGTGACCTCGGCAATGGCGATTCAGCAGGCCCTGGCAGAACATGAGGCGGAGATGCCCGAGGAAGAGCGGATTCGCTTGCGCATCGGTGTCAATCTCGGCGACGTGGTCTGCGAGGAGGACGGCGACCTCTACGGTGACGGGGTCAACATCGCCGCCCGACTCGAAAGCATCGCCGATCCCGGCACCGTGGTCGTCTCCGGCACCGCGTACGACCACCTTCAGGGCAAGCTCGATTGCGGCTTCAGGCCGCTCGGCAACCTGCGCCTCAAGAACATCGAGCGGCCCGTGCGCGCCTACCGCGTCGAGTCCGACACCAGCGCCTCGGTGGCTGCATCGCCTCCCTTGCCCGAGAAACCCTCGATCGCGGTCCTGCCTTTCACCAACATGAGCGGCGACCCCGACCAGGAATACTTCGCCGACGGGCTGGTGGAGGACATCATCACGGGATTGAGTCGGGTGAACTCCTTCTTCGTGATCGCCCGCAACTCGTCCTTCACCTACAAGGGCCGGGCGGTAGACCTGCGCCAGGTCGGGCGCGAGCTGGGCGTCCGCTACGTGCTAGAAGGCAGCATCCGCAGAGCAGGATCGCGGGTGCGTATCAGCGGGCAGCTGGTGGACGCGATCAGTGGGCACCATGTCTGGACTGACCGCTTCGAGGGCGATGTGAGCGACATCTTCGACCTGCAGGACAAGGTGACCGAGAGCGTCGTCGGTGCGGTCGAACCGAGCATCCGGCTGCAGGAGATCAAGCAGGCGCGCATGAAACCGACCGAGTACATCAGCGCCTACGACCTCTACCTTCGCGCGCTGCCGCGCTTCTACAGCATGACGCGCGAAGGCTTTGCCGACGTGCGCCGGCTCACCAACGAGGCGCTCAGCATCGACCCTGGCTTCAACTTGGCGAAGGCACTCGGCGCCTATATCCGCAGCCTATCCGTGAGCCAGTGCTGGCACGAGCCCGACGATATCCGAGTCGCCGCGCGCATGGCGCGAGAGGTACTGGCGGAAGCGCGCGACGATCCCACGAGCCTACGCTTCGCCGCGCAGGTGATCGCCTACAGCGCGAAGGACTACGAGATGGCGTTGCGCACGATCGAGCGATCCCTGCTGCTCAACCCCAATTCGGCGCAGGGCCATACGGGCAGCGGCTGGGTGAACGCACATTCCAGCCGCCCGCTCGTCGCCATCGAGCACTTTCACAGGGCAATGCGGCTGAGCCCGATCGACCCCGAGAAGGGCATCGCGCTCTCCGGCATCGGGATGAGCTACCTGATGCTCGAGCGCTACGAGGAAGCGCTGGCATGGGGAGAACGCGCGCTGCACGAGATGCCGAACTACGGCTCCTCGCACCGGGTGGTGATCATGGCGCTGGTCAAACTCAACCGGCTGGACGAGGCGCAGGCGGCGGCGCGGCGTCTTATGAAGGCGTTCCCGACCTACACGCTCACCCTGCAGAGACAGATCAACCCGTGGCTGGACGAGGTGTTCGCCGAGCGTTATGTCGAGGCGCTGGGCATCTCCGGCGTGCCAGAGTGATCGTCGCAGTTGCAAAGATGCCCGGCGAGGCGACGTTCCCTTGACCTGCGTCGCTTCTGGAAGGCCAGTTCTCTGGCGGCTTGTCTTAGGACTGAGCGCGTAGAGCAGCGTGAACAGCCGGCGAGCTCTCCGTTGAATTCGCGTCGAGCTTCCGGTTTCGATCCGCTTCTTATAAGGCAACAGGCAACCTCCGGGCGGTTCAGATCCTGCTTGGGCACACCGAGATCGAGAATACGGTTCGCCATCCGGATGTCGAGGTCGGGGACGCGCTCACATCGCCGAGGGAACCGAGATCTGATCACGATGGCCTCTCGACTTCGCGGAGAGGTCATCATGTTCTGAAAGCCACCGCTCAGTTACGGGGCTCGATTTCCGCAATGCGTCGCATCACAGCCGTTCGGCATGGAAGATGGTCATCCCGAAAACCGCCGGTCCACTGTCGCCCATCAAAGGCGGAACTATGCGGCGTTGAGGCGCTAGGCGAATTTGCGCCTCGTCTCGGCGGTTGAGACGAGCTCTGCTACTTCCTGAAAGCGGTCGCTAGCGGCGATCACAAGTCAGATCCGGCCGAGCACCCAGAGGGAAAGCGCCCACCGGAGCAGCAGCCAGAGATGCGGTGTTGGCATTTTCGGGCCCCCTGAATCCGGCCCGGCTGAGTTTGATGGAGAAGTTCGAACAGGCGCCAGGCATTAATCGGCAGCAGCACCAGTTCCATCAGGCTCAGGGTAGGCTGCCGATGAGGGGCGCCATAGGCGGCAAAGCACAAACAGCTCAGCACCGCCGTTATGCGCAGCCACAGCATGGCTTCATTGAGGCTTCATTGAGTAGGTGAGAACGGCGAAGAAGCTTCCGAGGAAGCCGATCGTCTCGGTCCAGATCATGATCATATTTCTTTGGTTGAGTGAAGCCGGTGCGCCTTGGTCAGCCGGAGAAGCCGCCGTCATCGAGAAAACGTCTCCGCGTCCGCCGTTCCTCTCCTGGTCGCGGCTGGCACTGACCACGACCGAGCATTGGCCCCGGCTGCGCACATGTCCTCAAAAGTCTGCGCCATGGCGGAGAAGTAACGATTGTCGTGGATGGGCGGCATCAGTCCGACCAGGCCCGATCGCGAGCCTCCCAAGCCCCGCGCCTGCAGATTGGTAGTGTACTGGTGGCGTTCGGCGAGGCTGAGAATTGTTTCCGCCGCCGCAATCCGATGGCGCTTGCACGGCGACACGCTTCCTTCACCGGCCTGATAATCACGGCGAACTCGGAGCCGATCGCCTCGATCGACAGCCAATACGCGGCGTCAAGACGATAAGGCGATCCGGCTCGGCATGATCGCGGCTGCGCTTGCGCCCGTTCCGGCCCGCTCGCATGCGATCAGCCCGCTGGCCGACAAGGCGAAGGTGCGCCTCGATACGTGAGTCTGGTCGGCATCGATCCACGGAATGATGCTTGACCTCAAGTTAACTTCAGCTTGTACCAATAAGTTGTACGGATTGAAGGAGTATCGTCAATGCTGACCAACATTGATCTTCAGGGACTTCGTGTAGCAGTCACCGGCGGCACGTCCGGCCTAGGACTGGCGCTTGTCCGGCAGCTTGCCAGAGAGGGTGCGTTCGTCGCCTTCGTTGCCCGCACTGCCGCGAACGTCGAACGCATCGCTGACGAGACGGGCGCACATGGCATCGTCGGCGACGTCGGCAAAAAGGACGACATCTACCCGATCGCGTTGCAGGTCACCGCGAGCCTAGGCGGGCTCGACGTTCTGATCAACAATGCGTCGAGCCTCGGGCCCGTTCCACTGGCGCTCCTTGCCGATACCGAGTGCGAGGAGCTGGAAAAAGCGCTCGCGGTCAACCTCGTCGGCGCGTTCCGGCTGACGAAAGCACTGTTCGGTGCACTTGCCGCGTCCGCGCGCGAGGACCGTGGCGCGCTGGTGATCAACATTTCCAGCGACGCGGCGGTGAACGCTTATCCCGGCTGGGGCGCGTATGGTGTGAGCAAGGCCGCTCTTGCTCACCTGACGGCGATTTGGGACGAGGAGGCGAAGGCCGACGGCATCCGGCACCTCGCGCTCGACCCCGGCGATATGGACACCCCGCTGCACGCGCTGGCGCTTCCTGACGCCGATCCGTCGACATTGAAGCGTCCCGACCTGGCTGCTGCCGAGATCATCGAAAAGATGCTCGATACGTTGCCGGCCGGCGCAACACTTCTCGCCGAGACACGCGGATGATTGCCGCCGACCGTCCGGATCGGCGCGCCGCCAGGCTGCTCGTCGTGGAGGCGGACGGCGCGACGCGCGACCTGCCGCGCACTGAACTCGCGATACTGTTCGATGCCGGCGATCTGGTCATCGCCAATGACGCCGCGACCTTGCCTGCCAGCTTGCGCGGCACGCACCTTCCCAGCAACGAGGCGATCGAGATCCGCCTGGCAGGCTGGCTGACATTTCCCGACCCAACCAACTTCCTGGCGATTGCCTTCGGCGCGGGCGATCACCGCATGCGCACGGAAAATCGGCTGCCTCCGCCCCCGCTATCACCAGGCGATCACCTCCGGCTCGGCCGGCTTGAAGCCGTCATAGAGCGCCTTCTCGACCATCCTCGCCTTCTCGAATTGCGCTTCCGAGGCAACCGCGCAGCGGTGCTTGCAGGAGTGGCGCAGCACGGCCGGCCGATCCAATATGCGAATGTTCGCGAACCGTTGGCACTTTGGAATGTTTGGACGAAGATTGCCGCCGGGCCGGTGGCGTTCGAGGCGCCATCGGCAGGGTTCGCACTCGACTGGCGCACGCTCCAGGCCTGGCGTCGGCGAGACGTGGGCTTCGCAACACTCACCCATGCCGCGGGCGTGTCTTCCACCGGGGACCCCGCGCTCGACTTGCGCCTCCCTTTCGACGAGCCGTACCGCATTCCCGAGCGCACGGCGGCCCAGGTCGCGCGGGCGAAGCTCCGCGGAAGCCGCATCATCGCAATCGGCACGAGCGTGGTGCGCGCGCTTGAGGCAGCTGCCAACCCCGACGGCAATGTGCGTGCCGGAAATGGCATTGCGACCGGGCGTATCGCGCTGGGCACGCCACTTCGCGTGGTCGATGCGATTCTCACAGGCGTCCACCAGCCCGGCGAAAGCCATTTCGAGCTGCTGCGCGCCTTTGCCTACGATGCTCTGCTCGCCAAGGCCTCCGCAGCCTTCGCCGAGCACCGATATCGCACGCATGAATTCGGCGATTCCATGCTGCTCAATCGCCAACGGCTGGATCGATCGCGGACAGAACAGGAAGTGCGCGAGACGAAGCCTCTACTCTAGGCGATCCGATGATCTTGGATTTCCAGGGCTTTCGAAAACGACATTTTGATTAAGTAATTGATCTAAAACAACTATTTCGACACTAGTAACTTCGACTCTAGGGGTCCGGAGTTCGAATTTCGTCGCCGGGAGTCACGCGCGAGCTGCGGCTGAGACGCGGAAAGGCCCGCGCTCTGTGCCGCGGTGATCGTCACGTCACCAATGCCTATTCGCCGCGCCAGGGTGAGCCGGGAGCGACGATGGCGGTATTCAAGTTGACGCTAATACAATATTGCCTACGCTCCAACGTTGGGCGATAGTGTGCGTCGGGAGACAGGAGGCTATAGTTGGCTTTAGCTTAGACTTTGCCCAATCACGAGAGAATACTTTGCAGCTCGTGAACCGGCTCAAGGCAGCAGCTTGTGCTTCAGCCTAGGCGGAAGATGCCAGGTGGATCGTCTCTTCCACTGTAACGTTGCGTGGTTGGGAAGCAATTCGGCAAGCCTTTTCACAGAACGAAGACAGGGATCTCGCTTGCGCAATACAGGAACTCAGCAATTACCCTGATGTTTGGGCAGGATGCCTTCGATGCGCCATGACGACCAGGAAACTGGGAGGCGACGCGTGAAGTCTTGGTAAGGGCAGCTGGCAGCGTAGTGGTGGCGTCGACGATCGCGTGAACGCCCGGGCTCTAGACAGTGTCGAGGAGACAGCGGATGAGGCAACTCGAATTTTTCTATTTCCTTGGGAGTGGTTATGCATACCTCTCCGTCATGCGTATCGGCTCTTTGGCGAGGGACGCTGGCATTACCGTCAGATGGCGTCCATTCAATGTCCGCACCGTCATGGCGGAAAACAACATTGCGCTTCGCTCGCAGACCGCCAAGGTCAAATACATGTGGCGTGACGTGCAGCGCAGGGCGCGAACTCACGCGCTACCCTTCGTAACTGCGCCCATCTGGCCAACCGACCCCGACCTTCTGGCCAACAGGGTTGCGATGGTCGCCGCGGAAGGCGGCTGGTGTGAGGACTATACAATCGAGAGCTTCAAGGCTTGGTATTTGGAGGGCGTGGCCCTCGGCGACAGAGCCCACCTTGAACACGTGCTTCGGCCACTCGGCAAAGACGTGGATGCGGTGATCGCTCAGGCCAACGCACCCGCCGCCCACGAGCGGCTCAAGATGGAAACCGATGCGGCGCGCGAATACGGAATTTTCGGTTCGCCTGCGTTCGTGGTAAATGGCGAAATTTTTTGGGGAGACGACCGGCTCGAAGAAGCGCTTTCTTGGGCAACCGGTCGGCATCGGTTGCAAGATGTCCATTAGCACGGAAGTGCGCGAGCCCCTTGGATCCGCCAATCGTGGCTGACCTGCCCTGTTTGTCCGCTATGAGCGAATTCGCCAAGGTGATGGTCGTTTCTGGCCGGCGGCGGAAAATCTGAAGAAGATCGCAGAGCAGATGGAGGGCAGCGGTCCAGACCGGCCGCAACGTCGAAAAAGCTATCTCGAGATACTCGAAGCGACCGTTCGTGATCCACTCGACGTTGGGAAATCAACCAATCTGCCGAACTAGGGGGCGAGAGCGAATCCACAGTGCCTGGCGGCTTTCTAAACGGCAGGAATGCGATTCTGTCGCCGCATGGACGCCGAGCTTGGCCCCGACGATCTGCATTGATAATAATGCAGATTTGCATTATCTTATTGCGATGAACAGGAAATGTTTAATATGACAACGTTGACAGTGACGACAAGGGGACAGGTGACGTTCCGCAAGGACGTGCTGCAACATCTGGGCATCAAGCCGGGCGAGAAGATCGAGCTTGATCTGCTGCCCGACGGTCGGGCGGAATTGAAGGCGGCACGGGCGAAAGGGTCATTCCGGGACCTCCACGGCTTCCTCAGAGGCAAGACGAACGGCCAGGTGCTCAGCATCGAGGAGATCAACGAGGCGATAGCGGAAGCGGGCGCCGCGGCCGGGTCCGGCAAGGAATGAGGGTTACGGCCGACACGAATGTGCTGCTGCGCGCCTATGTCGCCGATGATGAGGGGCAGGCGGCCGTTGCCGTCGACCTGCTGGCCAAAGCGGACATCGTGGCCGTGAGCTTGCAGGCCTTGTGCGAGTTCGCCTGGGTTCTGGCCAGGCAATACCAGACAGAGCGCGAAAATATTGCCGCGGCGATCCGGGCGTTGCTGAACACCGCGAATGTTGTCGTCAACCGGCCGGCAGTTGAGGCAGGGCTGTCAGTCCTCGATGCCGGCGGCGATTTCGCGGACGGCGTGATCGCTTTTGACGGCGGCTGGCTTGGCGGGGAGACTTTCGTCTCGTTTGACCGGAAGGCCGCCAAACTGCTTTCGGCGCAGGGACAATCCGTACAGCTTCTTTCCTAAGTTTTCCGCGGTGGTCTTTCGCACTGCGCTGTCGCGTCTGTTAGAGGCTGCTGCGAGGGAATCGAATTCTGTTTGTCCCGTGCCACAATCATCTAGGTGCGGCAGGCAGGAGAGGCAGGTGCCAAATCTGATTGCGCGTGCCGGGAGTGCAGCTTTCCATTGTGAACTGTGCGCCGTCATGCGCGGTCAAGCATAGGCCGGAAGCACGACTCCTAAGTTGGCCGCCAGTATGATCCCAGCGTTGATTGCTTCCTGCTGGCAGGAATGGACGATCACGTTCGAACCGGGTAGCCGGGCATTGGGGGTGTTTGTGGGAACTGTCAGGAATTCTGTGCGCGAGGCCGGTTTCGTCATTGGCTGACGAACCTTTCGCCGAAGACGACGGCGAACTGGGTCTTGGCCTCGAACCATTCGCG
>NZ_JAMYSW010000035.1:0-24112 GCF_040322135.1 Mesorhizobium sp. M0189 | reverse complement strand
TCATACACGCAAAGCATCGTCATCGGCCTGATCCTCATCCTCGCCGTCGCGTTCGACCGCTGGCTGAAATCGCGGGTAAGGCGGTGATCCAGGTCAGGTCGGCGGGACAGCACCCCCCTCTGTCCTGCCGGACATCTCCCCCTCAAGGGGGGAGATCGGATGTCGCTCCAGCTTTCGCCACTCTCCAAAGAAGCGCGCTTTCGGCGAAGCTGCCAATCTCCCCACTTGAGGGGGAGATGTCCGGCAGGACAGAGGGGGGTGTTCAAGCGCAGCGGAGAGGGATAGGCAAGTTTCGCGCTGAGGAACAGAAGTAGTGAACCACTATCCCGTACCTCCCCGTAGTCGCGGCAATGCGCGCAAGATGCGCAAGGCCATGACGGATGCCGAGCTGAAGCTCTGGAATGAGGTCCGGGCGCATCGTCTCATGGGACTGCCATTTCGGCGCCAGATGCCCATCGCCGGCTTTATCGTCGATTTTGCCTGTCCGGACAAAAAACTCATTGTCGAGTTGGACGGCTCTCAGCATGCTGAGGCCGAAGCTTCGGCATCGGATGCAGCAAGAAGCGCGAGCCTTGAAGCGCTGGGCTGGACTATCCTGCGCTTCTGGAACGACGACGTCATTCGCGATATCGACAATGTCTGCCAGCACATAGTCATGACGGCCGGCGCGGATGTGCGCTGAACTCGGCCGTGCAGGATCGGCGGGACAGCACCTCTCTGTCCTGCCGAACATCTCCGCTCAAAAGGGGCAGGTTTCTGAGGCGAGGTGCCAATGACCCAAATAAGAACCATGACCGAACAGGACGTGCCCTCGGTATCGCGGCTGCTGGGCCAATCCTGGCGCCACACCTATTCGCCAATCCTGGGTGCCGAGACCACGGCACGGCTGTCGGATGAGAAGCACGCGCCGGAGCGGCTGGTGACCGAGCTCGGGGACGACAGCAAGATGTGGTTCGTAGCCGAGCGGGCGGACGGCTCGCTCGCCGGCTACGCGATGGCCGCGATGGGCAACAAGGGCGATGTCATGCTCGAGCGGCTCCATATCGACAAAAGCGAGTACGGCACCGGGCTGGCGGCCGATCTTTTGCACGCGGTTCTTGCAGCGCATGCGGGGATTCCCAGCATCGCGCTGGAGGTGATCGAGGGCAACGACCGGGCAATCGCCTTTTATCGCAAGCACGGTTTCGAAGTGGTCGAGCGCCGGCCGGCTGCACACGGGGTGGGCGGCCACGCCTCGCTGATTATGCGCCGGTTGCTACCGATGGCTTAGAGCGCTGTCGGCGAAGCTGCCAATTTCCCCACTAGAGCAGGCAATCGCGCATCCGCGCCGCGATCATTTACGCTCCTTCCTTGCCGGCTCCCACGCGTTGAGCCGACAGAAACATCAGCGTGTAGGCAGCCTTGCGGCGGTCCCAGCCGGCCGACTCGGCCATATCCAGCAGGCCGTCGACCAAAGGCGCCAGCGCCGCCCTGCAATCGGTTTCATAGTTGAAATCGTTCTTCGGGCGGGTCGGCGCCGCGATCTTCCCAAAACTGTCCGTCATATCCATGGCAACACCTGCTCAGCATTCGACCCGAACCGGCAAGCCCGTGCCCGCGTTGGCGGACACGGCCCATCTGCCGTTTCGAAATCTCGCTTTGAAAGCCTGATCTTAGAAGTCCATGCCGCCACCGCCGGGCATCGGAGGCATGGGCGTTTCCTTCTTCGGCTTCTCGGCCACCATCGCCTCGGTCGTCACCAGCAGTCCGGCAACAGAGGCGGCACCCTGCAGCGCAGTGCGAACGACCTTGGCCGGATCGATGACGCCCTGCCCGTACAGGTCGCCGAACTCGTTGGTCTGGGCGTTCCAGCCATAGCCGAAGTCGGTCGTCTCGCGCAGCTTGCCGACGATGATCGAACCTTCCGCACCGGCGTTCTCGGCGATCTGGCGCACCGGCGCTTCGATGGCGCGACGCACGATGTCGACACCGGTCTTCTGATCGGGATTGTCGACGACAACGTTATCGAGCGCCTTCGCCGCCCTCAGCAGCGCCACGCCGCCGCCGGGCAGGATACCCTCCTCGACCGCCGCGCGTGTGGCATGCATGGCGTCGTCGACGCGATCCTTGCGCTCCTTGACCTCGATCTCGGTCGAGCCTCCGACGCGGATGACGGCGACACCGCCAGCGAGCTTGGCCAACCGCTCCTGCAGCTTCTCGCGGTCGTAGTCGGAGGTGGTTTCCTCGATCTGCGCCTTGATCTGGCTGATGCGCGCCTGGATTTCATCCTTGCGGCCGGCACCGTCGACGATGGTGGTGTTCTCCTTCTCGATCAGCACCTTCTTGGCGCGGCCGAGCATCTCCAGTGTGACGTTCTCGAGCTTGATGCCGAGGTCTTCCGAGATCGCCGTGCCGCCGGTCAGGATGGCGATGTCTTCGAGCATGGCCTTGCGGCGGTCACCGAAGCCCGGCGCCTTGACGGCCGCAACCTTCAGGCCGCCGCGCAATTTGTTGACGACCAGCGTCGCCAGCGCCTCGCCTTCGACGTCCTCGGCGATGATCAACAGCGGCTTGCCGGATTGCACGGCGGCTTCGAGCACAGGAAGCATGGCCTGCAGGTTGGACAGCTTCTTCTCGTGGATCAGCACATAGGGTTCTTCGAGTTCGACGCGCATCTTATCCTGGTTGGTGATGAAATAGGGCGAGAGGTAGCCACGGTCGAACTGCATGCCTTCGACCACTTCCAACTCAGTCTCAGCGGTCTTGGCTTCCTCGACAGTGATGACACCCTCATTGCCAACCCTTTCCATCGCCTCTGCGAGGAAGCGGCCGATCTCGGCATCGCCATTGGCAGAGATGGCGGCGACCTGGGCGATCTCGTCGTTCCTGGTCACCTTGCGGGCATTGGATTTCAGGTCGGCGACGACGGCGTCGACCGCCTTGTCGATGCCGCGCTTCAAATCCATCGGGTTCATGCCGGCAGCGACCGCCTTGGCCCCTTCCCTGACGATGGCCTGAGCAAGAATCGTCGCGGTCGTGGTGCCATCGCCTGCGGTGTCGCTGGTCTTCGAGGCGACCTCGCGCACCATCTGCGCGCCCATGTTCTCGAACTTGTCCTCGAGCTCGATTTCTTTGGCGACAGTCACGCCGTCCTTGGTGATGCGCGGCGCGCCGAACGACTTATCGAAGACGACATTGCGGCCCTTTGGACCGAGCGTTACCTTCACCGCATTGGCGAGAATATCGACGCCGCGCAGCATTTTCTCGCGGGCTTCGGTATGAAATTTCACATCTTTGGCAGCCATTGGATCACTCCTTCGAATAGGCAGCTTTTCGTTGACTGGAATGCTTGTTCAGGCCCCCCTCAGGCAGCCCTCTTCATCTCGCCGGCGCCCTCGATAACGCCCAGCACGTCGCTCTCTTTCATGATGAGCAGATCCTCGCCATTGAGCTTGATCTCGGTGCCGGACCATTTGCCAAACAGGATGCGGTCGCCGACCTTGACATCGAGCGGCTGCAATTGGCCGCTGTCGTCGCGCGCACCGGGGCCGGCGGCAATGACCTCGCCCTCCTGCGGCTTCTCCTTGGCAGTGTCGGGGATGATGATGCCGCCGGCGGTCTTCTCGTCGACCTCGATACGGCGGACCAGGATACGGTCGTGCAATGGACGGAACGTCATGTCGTTCTCCTCTCGGGACAAACAGATTTTCGAAGATCCTCCTGACCGGACCGGCAATATCGGCCCGGCACGGGGTGCGCGACCCCTTCATCAGGCATCGCGTGCATACGAACTAGTCGCGCTTTTTTCTGCTTTCAAGAGGGTCACGCAAAAATTTTAGCACTCGACCAATGAGAGTGCCAATGTGCTGTAATTGCTTGCACATTCGTCGCTCTCCCGACGCGACTGGAACCTATGTGGAACAAGAGGCGTTTTCGCGGACGGAGATTTCAACGGAAGGAAGATTGCATGACCAGCAGGGACTTTCAGCTCCAGATGCAAGGGTTTGGCCTCACCACGGCGGAGATCCATTACCGCCTACCCGATCATCGAAGCCTGCTGCAGCTCTATATCTGGCAGGAATACGATATCGCCCCTGATTTCCCGACGCTGAAGCATTTCCTTGATTTCTGGGAGCGCGAGATCGAAGGCCCGTTGCATTCGGTGCGCGTCGCCCATCATCACCTGATCCAGCCCTCCGAATGGCGGGCCGTAAACGGCATCATCACCGTCCACTGAAGAGCAAGCCGATCAGCCGCTAGTGGTCAGAATCTGACACTTGGTATCCGGTTGGGCGGTCGGTTCAGGGGTTCAAGGCGGTTAGCAAATCCTGTGTGGAGCGCGGAGCAACGCGACTTCGCGACGGAGTGGCGGAGCTAACCGAAGCGGATCGTGTCCGGAACGGGTCTTCGGCTTACGCGTTGCAACATGGAGGCGACGGCGGGCGTGCCTCACGACGCGCGGTTGGGTCCCATCCACTTGTTGCCGCGATTGGACATGCGAAGCGCGCCGAAGTCATCGCAGAAACGCCCATACATTCGTCATGTCCGCGGCGATGGCAGTGCTGGCACGACGTCGATCCAAAGGAAAGTAGATGAGTGCGTTCTCTCTTTCATCGGACGGGAAACTTGCGATAACGGCGAGCCAGACGTCGTCCAAAAATGACTTCGACTATTTGGTGGGCAACTGGAACATCAGGAACCGTACGTTGAAGGAACCGCTGGCCGGCAGCGACGAGTGGGAGGAATTCGACGCGACCCAAGAGTTCCGCCAAATCCTGGTGGGTTTGGGCAACTTCGACATTTTTCGTACGGAGTTGGGAGGAAAGCCGTTCGAGGGCCTCACCGTGCGATTGTTCGATCCAAAGACGCGTCTCTGGACGATCTACTGGGCCGACAGCAACGCGGGCAAACTCGACGACGGAAAGGTGGGCTCGTTCAATGGCGACGAAGGCGAATTCTTCGGCCGTGAGGTTGTGGCCGGCAAGGACGTTATCGCAAAATTCCACTGGGATAAGCGCAACCCGCAAACCCCGATTTACAGCCGTGCGTTCTCCGCTGATGCAGGCAGAACGTGGGAATGGAATTGGTACTCGAACTTTTCACGACGGTGACTAACTGAGTTGGCCCAAGCAAAATCCCGCTCCTTCGCGTGTAGCCAAGGGAAATCCCGAGCCGGACTCTTATGTCAGTGGGTACAAGTCAGGTGGGTACCACTAGACAGCGGACAAAGTCTCCGGAGTGGGGGAAAGGCAGCTGCCTCTCCCCACTTGTTTTGGATCTCACAATATCGGAGGGGTCCGGACTAGCCGGCGTGGTCGACAGGCTTGCGGGCCGATGCGAGCAACCCGGCCTTGCGCGCCGCCCTGGCGAAGGCCTTGCGCGCATCACGCGCGGTGTGCCAACCGTCGAGCGCGTCCCGGCAGGTCCGATAGGCAGCGCGCCAACTCCGGCCGCGTGCACGGTCCGGCCACTGCTGGCGCATGCATTCGATGGCCTCCCAACTGCTGGCGACCTTGCGCTCGCTGGATTGGAATTTCAACGTGATCGGCTCGGCAAAGCGGACGTCGTCCATCACTTCCTCCGTGTCTTGTGATCGTCTTCTTGTTTGAGCAGCAACGTCAAGCTGGCGGGCACCGGCGGTCGGCCGGCGCCGCTGAAGGACATGGTTCGTCTCTCTGCGCGGTTCAAGAGCATCGCGGAAATGGCCGGTTATTCCTCCTCGTCCGGCCCTTGCAGCAGTTCGATCAGCATCGCTACTCTTGCCGTCGGCAGCGGTCGGCCCTCGTTCACCAGCGCCTCGTCGGCGGCGATCCAGGCCAGGGCCTCACGCAATTCTTGGACCGTCCCGTCTGTCGCCGCAATGTCGGCGATAACGGCGTCGTCGACCGGGCCCACCACAGAAATGATCTCGTCGCGTGTCATGGTCAGCTCCATCTGCGATTGCCGGGAACGGAGCCCCGGCAACAGAGGAATCTGGGTCTTGACCTGCGGCAGACAATAACCCGCCGGGGAACTCGGCGTTGGCGATTGAAGCCAGCTGGCAAACAGGCAATCTCCTGCCGGACATCTCGCCGCAAATAGGGAGATTGGCAGCCTCGCCGAACCGACCGAAAAACCGGCAACGCGAAAGCCGCCGGGTCTTGACTTGCGGCGGACAATAACCAGATCGATGGCACCGGTCGCCGAAATGGGGCCGGCGAAACCAGGGAGCGCCAGCTCTTTGGCGCTCCTCGTATCTATGTTGCTCGATGGAGGATGTAGCTATGAGAACCGCATTCGACTTTTCCCCGCTCTATCGGTCGAGCATCGGCTTCGACCGCGTCTTCAACCTGCTGGAAAATGCCCCGCAGGCTTTCGACGCGTGGCCGCCCTATGACATCGCGCGCAGCGGCGAGAACAACTACCGCGTCACCATCGCCGTCGCTGGCTTTTCCGAGGACGACCTCGAAATCACCCATGAACCCAACCTCCTGATTGTCTCCGGCCAGCACAAGGAGCCGGATAACGCGGAGTATCTGCATCATGGCCTCGCCGCACGGCCCTTTACCCGCCGTTTCGAGCTTGCTGATCACGTCAAGGTCGCGGGCGCCACGCTCGACAACGGCCTGCTCAGCATCGATCTGGTACGTGAGGTGCCCGAGGAGATGAAGCCTCGGCGCATCGCCATCGCGACCGATGTCGCCTCGCCGAAGACCGGGCCGAAGGTCGCGCAAGACGAAGCAAACAAGCAGGCTGCCTGAATGCACCAGTCGAGAAAGGAGACTATGCAATGGCTATTCGTGATCTCATTCCCTGGGGCCGGGAGAACAATCAGGCCCCCAGCCTGTTCCGCGACGGCGATCGCGATCCCTTCCTGACGCTGCATCGCGAGATGAACCGCTTGTTCGACGAGGCGTTCCGCGGCTTCGACACGCGGCTGCCGTCGCTCGGTGGCTTCTCCGCTGCCCGCGCCAGCTGGCCCAGTGTCGAAATCTCCGATGGCGAAAAGGAGATCCGCGTCACCGCCGAGATCCCCGGCATGGACGAGAAGGACATCGAGCTGCTGCTCGATGACGGCGTACTGACGCTGCGCGGCGAGAAGCGTGAAGAGACCGAGGACAAGGACAGGCAGTTCTCCGAACGCTTCTATGGCCGTTTCGAGCGGCGTATCCCGCTCGGCTACGAAGTCGACGAAGGCAAGGTGAACGCCGCCTTCCGGAACGGAGTGCTCAGCGTGACGCTGCCGAAGCCGGAGCGCGCCCAGGCCAAGGCCAAGCGTATCGCCATCAACGACGGCAACGGCAAGTCCTGATGGCTCACATCAGGACGACGACCCTCCCTTCTGCCCTGCCGGTTCCGGCGGGCAGAGGGGGCAACTGTCGATGACCCGTTCTCCCGACGCTCCGGTTCCGCCTGACCAGGCGCAGCAAGCCCTGCAGTGCCTGACGACCGAGCATTTCGTGCTGCAAAATGCTCGCGCCGCGACCATTCAGGAAGCGAACCAGCGAGCCGATCTGTTCCTGACCTCGGTCTCGAGCGCAACCATTGCCTTGTCCTTCGTCGCGCAGGTCACGGAGATGGGCAGGCCGTTCGTGCTGTTCAGCCTGATCTTGCTGCCTTGCCTTTTCTTCATCGGCCTGGTCACCTTCGTGCGCGCGGTGCAGGTTGCCATCGAGGACATGGTGCATGCCCGCGGCATGGCCAGGATCCGCCACTATTTCGTCGAGCTGACGCCCGTCCTGCAAAGATACCTTGTCAATTCCACCCATGACGATCCCTCGGCGGTGCTGGTCGACAAGGGCCTCAGGCCCTCACCGCTGCAATATTTCATGACCACCGCGGGGATGGTGGGCACGATCAATGGCGCCATCGCCGGCGTCTTCACCGGCATCGTTGTAAAGTCCGCGTTTGGCGGGGGCATGACGCTCGGCGTGATTTGCGGGCTGCTGGTCTTCGCCGCATGCATTCTCATCCTGCGGCGTTACCACAGTCGCGCCTGGGCGGCGGCCGAACAAAGCTTGCCCGCACTGTTCCCGGGCGACAATGTCAACAGCGAAAGCTAGCGCCGACACATCCGGATGTCGAAAAGTGGCAGGGCGACGCCCTTGCGTCTTGCGCGCCAATTGACCATCCTCGCCAACATTATTTGCACCGCGGCCGGGGGGTTCGCATATGCCGACGCTTTATGCGCTGAAACCGGCCTTTCAGGCCAGGTTGCGGCCGCTTGCCGACGGACTGGCCAGGGCCGGCGTCACCGCCAACCAGATCACGCTGCTGGCCGCTGCCCTCTCGCTCTTCACCGGCCTTGTGGTGGCAGCCCTTGCCGGCCACCGCATGGTCTTTCTGCTGATGCCGCTCGTGCTGTTTACGCGAATGGCGCTGAATGCCATCGACGGCATGCTGGCAAGGGAACATGGCCAGGCCTCGAAGCTCGGCATGTATCTCAACGAGCTCTGCGATGTTGTCTCCGATCTCGCTTTGATCCTGGCCTTTGCCGTCATTTTTCCTGCCTGGGGCGTCGTTGCATTCGCTATCGCGGCGGTGATTGCGGAATTCGCCGGCGTGCTCGGCATCGCGGCCGGAGCGGGGCGCAACTATGCCGGCCCCTTCGGCAAAAGCGATCGGGCGCTGGCGCTTGGCATCCTCGCGGTGCTTATCGCGTCCGGCCTGTGGGTCCCGGCGCTCACGCCGCTCGTGTTTCCGGCCATGGCTACACTCTCGCTGGTGACCGCCATCAACCGGATACGCGGCGGCCTTAACGGGAACGGCAGCTGAATTCCGGTCTCGCCAGGGAGAACAACATGCTTCACCAACAGACGGTTGCCGCCGTGGCTCCAGCCAACGTCGAGCGGGTGGCGCAGGAGCGCAGCTTCAAGAGCCATGACGGCACCGAGATCTTTTATCGCTATTGGCCGGCGCTGTCGGAACATCGCAAGGGTGCCATCCTGCTGTTCCATCGCGGCCACGAGCATGGCGGCCGCATGGCGCATCTGGTCGACGAGCTCCAGATGCCCGACCACGCCTTCTATGCCTGGGACGCGCGTGGCAATGGCCGCTCCGCCGGCGAGCGCGGCTATGCGCCGTCGTTTGCCGCGCTGGTGCGCGACATCGATTGCTTCGTGCGCGAGATCGGCAGTGACGGCTTTGCCCGGCGCGATATAGCGTTGATCGCGCAATCCTTCGGCGCCGTGCTTGCCGCCGCCTGGGTGCACGACTATGCGCCTGACATTCGCGCCCTGGTGCTGGCCTCGCCGGCCTTCTCGGTCAAGCTCTACGTGCCCTTCGCCAAGCAAGGCATTGCGTTGTGGCAGAAGCTGAAGGGCCGTTTCTTCGTCAATTCCTACGTCAAGGCGAAATTCCTGACGCATGATCCCGAGCGCATCGCCTCCTTCGACGCCGACCCACTGATCACCCGGCCGATCGCCTCCAACATCCTGGTCGAACTCTACGACCACGCAGCGCGCATCGTCGCCGATGCCCGCGCCATCACCGTGCCGACACAGCTTCTGATCTCCGGCAGCGACTGGGTGGTGCGGCATGGACCGCAGCACGAGTTTTTCGTCAATCTGGCGAGCCCGGCCAAGGAGCGGCATGTGCTGCCCGGCTTCTTCCACGACACTTTGGGCGAGCGCGACCGCCACAAGGCACTCGACCTGATCAGGCCTTTCCTCGAAAAGCAGTTCGCGGCGCCGGAAAAGCCGCTCGACCTGACCGGGGCCGACCGCGCCGGCTACACACGCGACGAGGCCGACCGGCTGGCCTCGCCGCTGCCGCTACTGTCACCCAAAGGTCTCTACTGGGCAACGAGCCGCGCCTCGATCCGCATGGGCGCATGGCTGTCGTCCGGCATGAAGACCGGGATTGCCACCGGCTTCGATTCCGGCTCGACGCTCGACTATGTCTACGAGAACGATGCGCGGGGCATCGGCCCCGGCGGCCGCATGATCGACCGCACCTTTCTCGATGCTATTGGCTGGCGCGGCATCCGCCAGCGCAAGCTGCATCTGGAAGAGCTGATCGGCAGTGCCGCTGAGACGCTGAAGGCCGCCGGCCGGCCGGTCCATATCGTCGATATCGCCGCCGGCCATGGCCGCTACGTGCTCGATGCTGTGCAGAAATGCGCCGAGCCGCCGGCCAGCGTGCGGCTGCAGGATTTCTCCGAGCTCAACATCTCGCTCGGCCGCAAGCTGATCGCCGAGCGCAAGCTGCCGGCGAGCGTCTCGTTCCATCAAGGTGACGCCTTCGACGCCACGATGCTGGCCGGCCTCGACCCGGCGCCGGATCTCGCCATCGTCTCGGGGCTCTACGAATTGTTTTCCGACAATGCCATGATCGCCCGCTCGCTCGGTGGACTGGCCGGCGCCATGCAGCCCGGAAGCCTGCTCGTCTACACCAACCAGCCCTGGCATCCGCAGCTCGAGATGATCGCGCGCAGCCTGACCTCGCATCGCGGCGGCCAGGCCTGGGTGATGCGTCGGCGCACGCAGGCCGAGATGGACCAGCTGGTGGCGGGCGCCGGATTCGAGAAGCTCGACCAGCGCATCGACCAGTGGGGCATCTTCACCGTTTCGATCGCCCGGCGCGTCTGAGCATGGACTTGCCTGCCTCTGCCTTGCCTCGCGATGCCCCTGCCCTTCCGGCCTTGCCGCGCGAGCCGTATCCCGGGATAGTCCTGCGCGCCGCGCTGTGGCTGGCATTTCTGGCGCCGTTCTTCTACTCCACCTACGGCTTCGCCAACTGGCTGGCGTCGCGGCGCGACGATGTCGGCAGCATCGTCTTCGGCTGGGAGCATGGCATCCCGTTCCTTGCCTGGACGATCGTGCCCTACTGGTCGATCAATCTATTCTACGGCCTGTCGCTGCTGTTGAACAATTCGAAGAACGGCGTCGACCGCCTCGCCGGCCGCTATCTGACGGCGCAGATCATCGCCGTCGCCTGCTTTATCCTGTTCCCGCTGACGGCGACCTTCGTGCGTCCGCAGACAAGCGGCCTGCCCGGTTTCATGTTCGCCGTGCTCGGCGGCTTCGACAAATCGTTCAACCAGGCGCCGTCGCTGCATATCGCCCTGCTTGTCATCATCTGGGACCATTGGCGTCACAGATTGGCCGGCATCGCCGGCGCCGCCTGGCATGTCTGGTGTTTCCTGATCGGCGCCTCGGTGCTGACGACGTGGCAGCACCATTTCATCGACATTCCGACCGGCGCGCTGCTCGGCCTTTTCGCTCTGTGGCTGTTTCCGCGCGACGGCGAGCTGCCGTTCGCCGGCTTCCGTATGAGCGCCGACCCGAAAGCGCGGCGGCTGGCGCTGTTCTATGCGCTCGGCGCAAGCCTTGCGCTGGCCGGCGCCGCTGCCGGCGCATTGGCCTCGGCGCTGTGGCTCATCCTGTTGTGGCCGGCACTGGCGCTGGCCATCGTCGCTTTCGCCTATGCCGGCGCCGGCGCCAAAGTGTTCCAGAAAACAGCCGATGGCCGCGTGTCGTTGGCCAGCCGTCTCCTGCTTTGGCCCTACCGCCTTGTTGCCAGGGTCAATGTGTGGGCGTGGACGCGAAAGCTTCCAGCGCAGATCGTCATCGCCGACGGTGTTTGCCTCGGCCGTTTTCCGACCGCCGCCGAGGCCGACGCTTTCGGCACGGTGGTCGACCTTGCCGGCGAATTGGAAAGACCGCGCGGCGCCTCCAGCCGCTGGGTGAGCGTGGCCATGGTCGACCTTTTGCCGCCGTCTCGCGAGGCGCGTGCGCAAGCGGTGGCGGCGATCGAGACGGCGCGGGGCCAGGGCACTGTGCTGGTCTGCTGTGCGCTTGGCTTCCAGCGCAGCGCCGCCGTCGTCGCCGAATGGCTGGTCGCCAGCGGCCGGGCCGACACGCCGGCTCAGGCGCGAGGCAAGCTCGCCGCCGCGGGCCGGCCGGTGCATCTTGGCGTGGACGCGGCGACATGACCGCCTATCGTGACAAGGCCGAAGCGTTCGCCGCCGGGCTGATGGTGCAGGTGGCATGGCCGCTGCTGCTGGTTGCTGCTGCCTTGCTGGCGGCGCCGGTCATCGGCCTGGCGGCTGCGCCGCAAACATCGTCGCTGTCCGCGGTAGCCTGGCTGATCGCCGCCGCGGGTGCCATAGCCACAATCATTCTCTCGGCCCTGCTTTTGTTCGACGCGCTGCTGTTCCGGCTGATGGCCAGCCACGCCAGCGAGGCAGGCGGCGGTGCCGCGGTCGACGATGTGCTGGCGCGCATGCGGCTGAAACCCACGGCGGCCGGCGGCCGCTCGCTCGACCAGCGGATAGCCGGCACGCGCCGCCTGCTTGCCAAGCAGCGCATCGCCTTCGGCCTGTTCGCGGCGGCCTCGGTCGTCGCGGCATTCTTTTGAGCCCGTCGATGACAAAGCTTCGTGTCAGCACCTATACCTTGCTGCAGACGGTGACCTCGGTCGGCCTGTCGGCGCTGGCCTGGGCGGTCACCGGCGTGCGGCCGATCTGGAACGGCAGCCAGCCATCGGACCGGCAGCGCATCTACTTCGCCAACCATGCCAGCCACGGCGATTTCATCCTGCTGTCGGCCTGCCTCAGCGAGAAGGAACGCGCCAGTACCCATGCGGTGGCCGCCGCCGATTATTGGGGCAAGACGCGGCTGCGCCGTTTCATTGCCGAGGACATGCTGTCTTCCGTGCTGATCCACCGGCAGTGGACGGATGAAACGCAGCACCCGATCTCGATCATGCTGTCAGTGCTCGATCAGGGCCATTCGCTGATCCTGTTTCCCGAAGGCACGCGCAACATGACCGACGAACCGCTGCTGCCGTTCCGCTCCGGCCTCTACAATCTGTCGATGGCGCGGCCCGATGTCGAACTCATCCCGTGCTGGATTGAGAACATGTCGCGGGTGCTGCCCAAGGGGCAATTCGTGCCGGTGCCGCTGCTTTGCCGTGTCGTCTTCGGCGCGCCGATCGCTATTCAACCGGGTGAGGAACGCCGCGCCTTTCTCGACCGTGCCCGCGAAACGCTGCTGGCGCTGAACCCCCGGCCGCAACGAGACGATTGAGGACCAAGGCAAAATGCTGCCGATGATGCACGAAACCCTCATTCTGATTGTCGGCCTACTGGCGGTGCTGATCAGCGCCAGCGTCGTCGCCGGCGTCTTGTCATGGCGCGCGCCAAAACCGTTGTCGCCGACGCTGGTCAACCTCACCCAGCGCATCAATGCCTGGTGGGTGATGGTGGTGGCGATCACCGTTGCCTTCTTCTTCGGCCGCCCCGGCATGACCATCCTGTTCGCGCTGATTTCCTTCGCCGCTCTGCGCGAATTCGTGACGCTGACACACAGCCGCCGCAGCGACCACTGGGTGCTGCTCGGCATGTTCGGCATCGTCATCCCGTTCCAGTACTGGCTGGTGTGGACCGCCTGGTACGGGCTCTTCACCATCTTCATCCCGGTCTACTGCTTCCTGCTGATGCCGGCGATCACCGCACTGCACGGCGACACCGAACGCTTTCTCGAGCGCGTCTCGGCGCAGCAATGGGCGGTCATGATCTCGGTCTACTGCGTCAGCCACGTGCCGGCGCTGCTAACACTCGAAGTACCCGGTTTCGAAGGCCGCAACCTGTTGCTGATCGCCTTCCTGATCGTCACCGTGCAAGGCAGCGACGTGCTGCAATATATCTTCGGCAAACTGTTCGGCCGCCACCTCCTGGCGCCGACGGTCTCGCCGTCGAAGACCTGGGAGGGACTGGTCGGCGGGCTGGCGGCATCGAGCCTGCTCGGCGCGCTGCTGTCGTTCCTGACGCCGTTTTCGCCGCTGCAGGCGGCCGGCGTCGCTCTGGTCGCCTGCCTGATGGGATTCTTCGGCGGGCTGGTCGCCTCCGCCATCAAGCGCGATCAGGGCGTCAAGGACTGGGGCCACCTGATCGAAGGCCATGGCGGCATGATGGACCGTGCCGACAGCCTGGTCTTCGCCGCCCCGGTGTTCTTTCATACGGTGCGCTATTTCTGGACAGTATGAGGGTTGGCGCCGTTTGCCGCGGCACCGTCCGGACGGTTCAGCGCGACTTTGCGAAGATAACCTGATCCGTTTCGTTATTACCGTTTTCGCGAAAACGGTAATAACCCCACCTGCCGCCGTCGTTCGCCGCGCTTATTTTGCCGCGGCGAGCGGCTCTTTCTTGCGCGCCGGCGCCAGGCGGCGCATGCGGCGTTTGGCGGTGGTCTTCAGCGCCACCGGCGGATTGCTGGACAACGCACCGAGCACCGCACCGACCATTCCGTGTGCGACGAAATCAGCGTTGATCTCATTGGCCAATTTGGCGGCTGCCTCCTGGTTGTCACTGTCGGGTTCCGACCACAACACGATACCCACCCGCAACCTTGGTTTGGCGCGTTTCAGCCGACGGACCAGGAACCGGCCGTGCTTGACGGAATTCCGGTTCAAAAATCCGACGACGGCGGTATCGATAGCGTCGAGCTCAAGGCGGCGAATGCTCCCCGGTTCCATATCGGCGAAGCTCGCTCTCAACACCGTGGCGCCCTGGACTTCGAGCACCTGTGCCAGCATGGCGGCAGCCGCGTCGTCGAGTTCGCCGCGCCCTCCGGCGCACAGCACCGACATGCCCGTGCCATCCGGTAATTCGGTGTCGTCCCCGCCCTGAACCTCCCCCTGAACCTGCTTGTCCTCGCGTGAGCCGTTGTCCTCGGCCGCGGCAGTGTCGCCCGCTTCCGCCTCCTCCTGCGCGCTGTCGTCGAGGTTCGCCACCATCGTCAGCGCGCTGCCCGCGACCTGCTGTCGTTGCTCATCGCTCAACACACCACGCACACGGTCCTGCTCGCCGAGCAGAAGTGCGGGAATCGCGACCTTGTCGTAGAACTCGACCAGATATTCTTCCTCCAGCATCTCCTCGGCATGGTCCGTCGCTTCCTCGGGATCGCCGGCCAGCAGCCGCTGGTAAAGCCGGGCGTGCGGTTCGAGCACGGGTTCGTTGCCGAACAGAACGTCGAGGAATTCGAACTGCGGCACATGTCGGCCGAGCACGACGAGGCAGACCGTGAGCGGCGTCGACAGAACGAGGCCCAATGGCCCCCAGAGCCAGGTCCAGAAGATCGCCGCAACGATAATAGCCAATGGCGACAGCCCGGTGCGCGAGCCATAGAGCCAGGGTTCGATCACGTTGCCGGTGATCAGTTCCACCACCACGAAAAGCCCGGCGGTCCATAGCACGAGCGACCAGCCGGGCGCCACGGCTAGCGCCAGGAACAGAGGCAGCAGCGTCGCGATAACCGGGCCGATATAGGGAACGAAGCGCAGCGCCAGCGCCAGCAAACCCCACAGCAATGGATTGGGTATGCCCAGCAGCCAAAGTCCGATTGCAATCGGAACGGCATAGACGATGTTCACGACCAATTGCATGAGCAGATAGCGGCCGACGCGCTTGCCGGCATCCTGCAGCGCCTCGGTGGTTCGATGCAGATCGCCGTAGCCGACGAGGCGTATGAAGCGATCGCGCAGGTCCTCCCGCTCAAGCAGCATGAATATGACCACCACGACGATCAGTCCGGCCGATGCCAGCGGACTCAGCAGCGGGCCGATCAGATTCTGGAGAACCTCCAGCGGTCGTTCGCGCGCGACGATTTCGACCGGGATCGGCTCCCGCAGAGGCTGATCGGCGGCGGGTTGCGCGGGTTCCGGTCTGTCGAGTTCCTGGCCGACGCGTTCGATCACCCGGCTCAATCTGGAAACGATGCCTCCGCCGACGCCGGATTCCTTGAGCGACCGGACCTTGGCCAGGATATTCGCCTGGTAAAGCGGGATGTTCTGCGCCAGTTCACTGACCTGCGTGGCGACTATGAAGGAGAACAGCGCCAGCACCGTGAATGCGCCGAGCACGCTGGCGATCACGGCAGGAAGACGCGGAATGCCGGCTCGCTTGAGTGCCGACACCATGGGCACAAGCGCAAAGGTAAGCAGCAGGGCGATTGCGATCGGCAGAAAGACCTCGCGCCCGAAATAGAGCGCCGCGACGGCCGTCACGACCGACGCTACGCTGGGCAACGATGTGCGCGGAAGCGCCCTGGCCGCGGTAACAATGCTCGCTCGCCGGGTCTCCGACAGGTGCGCGCCGTTTCGACTATTTGCCGCCACTTGATACCTCCGCCCCGCCATCGCCATGATCGGGCATATTGAGCCGGCGTGCAACTTCGCAGCCTCTCCTACAGCGAAGCTTTGATTTGCCGTCGTTTGGCTTGCTGCCGGCAGCGCGGCAATTCCGTCACGGTAGAATTTTTTGCATAAATGGCGGCACCAGCAATCCTGTTCCATGCTTGCGCCAGAACGTGGAACTTTTGGGTCAAAACGCCGTTCCTTCGTAGATCGCTAATGGACAACCTCAAGGCAGCAGCTCAGGAGGAATGATCATGAACATCAAGATGCTTTGCATGGGCGCGATGGCGCTTTCAATGATGACCGGCGCAGCGCTTGCCGCCGGTGCCACTGGCACTTCGGCGCTCGACGATCCGCAGAAAATGTCGCCCTTCTTCACCGATGCCGGCATGAAGACCATGAAGCCGGCAGCCGAATTCAAGACCGCATGGATGGCCATGTCCAAAGAGGACCAGGCGATGATGATGAAGGAATGCGGCGACGAGGCCATTGCCAAGGAGCATGACGATTTCTGCAAGATGACCAAGCAACTCGGCGGCGCCAACTAGGCAGGTCGGTTCAGCACAATCGCAGTGGCGGGCAGATGCCCGCCATCTTCATTTTGGGACCTTCGGTTCAGTCGGGCGCAAACGTCAATCGCACTATTCGGCGTCAGCCGATCCTGACGACGAAGTGCTTGGTCACCGGCTCGATGATCTTCCACGTCCCCTTGAAATCGGCTTCCACCACGAAGGCATCGCCGGGGCCGACTTCGACAGGCGCGCCGCCGTCGGGCGTGATGACGATACGGCCGGCTATCATGTGCACGAACTCATAGTCGCTGTAGGTCGCGTGATAGGTGCCCGGGCTCGCCTGCCAGGTCCCCGACATGACCTTGCCGTCCTCGGTAATGTGCTGGACGGCGGTCTTCATGGTCGGCTCGCCTTCGACCACGACCCATCCCGCGAGATCGCCGGTCTCGGCGTTCTCGACGGCGCCGAATTTGAGGATGGTCTTGTCTGTCATGGTCGGCTCCGTCTTGAATTGTGCCGGGATGGCTGCCGGTCAATAGCTGATGCACCTGACCCCGGCAACGCGGCTTGACCCGGCCGCTTGACCTCCCCGCCAACCGTGGGATAGGCCGGGGACTGGCCCAACCACCTCCGCACCGGAGCCCCGCGAAAGACCTGCCATGACGGACACGATCGTAAGAGACAGCAATGGCACGGCGCTGCACGAGGGCGACTCCGTGACCCTGATCAAGGATCTCAAGGTCAAAGGCACCTCGGAGACGATCAAGCGCGGCATGCTGGTGAAGAACATTCGCCTCACCGGCAATCCCGGCGAGATCGAATGCAGCACCAGGCAGGTAAAGGGCCTGGTGCTGAAGACCGAGTTTTTGAAAAAGGCGTGATTGCCTCGGCACCCTTCGCTTCGCTTCAATATCAATCGCTCTCATGACTGAACCGCTCATGTGAGTGAATCGCCCACGCCAGGAGTTGGAGGAGCCGCGCCCTCCCCCTATGTTGCACTGCGTTAGATTTGTTGCATTGCAATATCAGCGCATCGGGTCGAGCCTCTGCGAGGTGGGTATTCCTTGCACGAGGTGACTGTGTCGGCATCATTTCGGCCTGACATCGAAGGGCTGCGCGCGCTGGCGGTGGCGGGTGTCATTGCCTTTCATTTTGGTCTCTCCGGTCTGCCCGGCGGCTTTGCCGGCGTCGACATCTTCTTCGTCATCTCCGGCTACCTGATTACAAAACACCTGGTTACGGAAATCACCGAAACCGGGCGGCTGAATCTCTGGCGCTTCTACGCCCGGCGCGCCCGGCGCCTGTTGCCGGCGGCACTGTTCGTCATCCTCGCCACGCTGTTCGCGGGTTATTTCATCCTGTCGCCGGAGGAACAGGCGCTCTATTCGAAAGGCGCCATGTTCGCCTCCGCCTACATGATCAACCTCTGGCTGATCCGCTGGTCGTTTGACTATTTCGCCGCCGACGCCACCAACAACCCTTTCATCCACTTCTGGTCGCTCTCGGTCGAGGAACAGTTCTACCTGGCATGGCCGGCGCTGCTTCTTGCCGCCGCATGGCTGCGCCCAGGCAAGCGCACCGCTATAATCGTCATCGGCGTCGCAGGCCTAGCCTCCTTCGCCGCCTGCGCCTGGCTGACCGAAGTGTCGCAGCCTTGGGCCTTTTACTTCTCGCCGCTCAGGGCCTGGGAATTCGCCGCCGGCGGCCTCGCCACCATGGCGCCAGCAAGGATCTGGCGCGACCGGCCGCTGCTGGCCACCCTCCAGGCATGCCTCGGGCTGGCGCTGATCGCGTGGGCCTATCTGATGCTGGACGAAGACTCGCCCTTTCCCGGGGTGAATGCGCTGGCGCCTGTCGCCGGCACCGTGCTGCTGCTGCTCAGCGGCAGCGGCCGCAACCTGCCAAGCGCCGTGCTGGCGCTGGCGCCCCTGCAATGGCTGGGCCGGCTTTCCTATTCGCTCTACCTCTGGCATTGGCCGGTCATCGTCTATGCGGCGATGATGGTTCCCAACCTGTCCACGCTTGACCGGCTTGCCTGCGCGGCGCTGACGCTGCTTCTGTCGATGTTCACCTATCATTTCATCGAGAACCCGATCCGCCGCAACGGCTGGCTGATGGCCGGAGCGGCGCGGGCGCTGGTGCCCGCCGTCGCGCTGACCGGCGCCGGCGTGGTCGCGGCCTATGGCAATGCGCGCTTTGCCGAGCACAATCTCAGCCCCGAACAGCACGTCATCGCCGACAGCGCCGCGCAGCTCTCCACCGTGCGCGCGAGCGACGGCGGCTGCGTGCTCGATTTCGAGACCGTCAAGCCGAAACCCTGCATGTTCGGCCGCAAGGACGCCCAGCGCTCGGTCGTGCTGTTCGGCGACTCGCATGCCGACCATTGGTCGACGCCGCTGATCAAGGCGGCCGAGAAGAACAACTTTCGCGTCGTCACCTTTCTCAAATCCTCCTGCCGGGCTTCGCGGGTGACGACCTGGAATTGGCGGCTGAAGCGCGACTACACCGAGTGCGACCAATGGCGCCAGCAGTCGGTCAAGGACATCATCGCGCTCAATCCGCAACTGGTGGTGATCTCGGAATTCTCGATCGGCAATGTGATCAAGGAATCGCCCGAGGAGTTAAAGCACGCCGATTGGCAAGAGCAGTGGCGGACGGGCCTGACCTGGACGCTTCAAGCATTCAGCCAGGCCGGCATCAAGGTCGCGGTCATCAGGGACGTGCCCTACAATGCAAGCTACGCCGACAAATGCGTGGCGCGGGCGCTGTGGCGGGGACAGACGCCCGCGACATGCGATACGCCGAGGATCATGGCGGCAAATGACGACATCGCCACGATCGAGCGCGACATCGTGCGCTCGACACCCAACGCCAGCTATATCGACATGACCGACCGCTTCTGCGACCAGACCACCTGCCACGTCTTCATCGACGGCAAACTCGCCTTCCGCGACCGCCACCATCTGGCAACGCCTTTTGCCGAGACGCTGGAGCCGGCGGTGGAGCGGGCGCTGTTTTCGGATGTGATGGCAGCGGCTGTGAAGTAACGGCGCCGGCAGCCTTTCCCTCCGAAATCCTTCAGGCGGGCTTTGGTGCCACGTTGACCGACACGGCAACCATGCGGGGTTAGCTAAGGATGAGACCCGCCAGGAAAACCGTAAGGATAAGCGACAGCGGAACTGCAAGAAGGCAGCACAGCTCGAAAGTATTGGCTCGCCAAGAAGTCATTGGTCGCTTTTCCATGTTGGCCTCCTCCCTCAACGGCCAGACCGGGATGGCGGTTCCGCTTAGATGGTGCTCATCCCCACCACTCATCATGCAATTGGCGCAACTCGTTCCGCTTCCTGGTTATCCATCGTGCACGCGCCAGATGTGTCGCCCACGCCCGGAAAGCCCTGTCCGGCTCCTGCTCCGGATCAATGTGCAGAACGATGCGGGCGACCTCACGCCAATCGGTCCCTTCAGCCGACGCGTCGAGCAGCCTGATGTAAGTAAGCATGCGATCTTCGTCATAACCGGTCGGCACTGAAGACGTCGGCGCTGCGTTCGCGATATGAGAGTTTGGCTGCTTTGGCATTGCGACCTACCAGCAATGGCGCACCGTAGCAGCCTATGAAGAAGCCGGCGCCCTTTGATCGGAGGATGCGGATCGAGATTCGCCTCGACGGTCGGCAAATGCGGGCCTCAGGCGGGAGTTCGCCGCCCAGGAGGGCCACGCCTCATCACATCGCGATTGGGTCGATGCATTCCATGTATTTTAGTGGAACCTAATTTAGTTGGCGCAATTATGCATGCGTGAAAAAGCGTGAAATCCAGACTGTCACTGAAAGCTGGCTATCGCGAGATCAGTTGGCCGATGATCCAGTGATTGCCGTCGATTTGACCGAACGAATATTACAGGCGGCCGAAAACGACAGGATCGTCTGCCTCGTCGTGGCAACGGAGCAGCTGGAAACCGACGGCATCGAGAAAGCGGAACCTCAGGAGACCAGGATTGCCGCAAGTTTCGTCCGGGACTTTGAGGTGATGCTGCTTGTTCTTTATGCGGCCTACGCCCTCGCTGTGCTGGGCGCGACGGCTTTCGTTTTGCTGGAACTGGGCCATGTTCTGTAGATCGGCAAGGTGACGGGACTGGCGCTGGCCAATTTGTCGCTGTTTGACGGGATACATAGGGCGCGGACCACAACCCGCTCGGGGCTTGCGTCGGCGGCCCCACCCTGGCGCACAGCCAGACGCGTTTTCGCCCCCGCCGGCGCTAATTTGGGGCTCTCGGTTCGTGGCATCTTGCAAATTTGTGGAACGAGCCTGCCCCTCGGGGGTTTTTCTATTAGAGGGACGTTAAAGAAGGAGGTAGCTATGAAGAAGCTCCTGCTTGCCTCGGTGATCGCCATCGCCTCGGCGGCTTCCGTGATCGGCCCGGCCAATGCCGGCGGTAGTGTCACGATCGGCATCGGCAACGGCTATGACGACGACTATTATTATCGCCATCATCGGTATTCCGATTACGACGATGAGTACGTCCCCCGTTACCGCTATGACGTCTATGACGAGGACTACAGGCCACGCTACCGGTATCACCGGCGCTGCCACACGGAAGTCGTCAAGCACTGGCGTCATCACCACCGGGTTATCGAAAGAATCCGTGTCTGCCGTCGTTGACGGATCGATCCGGCCGGCAGTGCCGGCCGGATCGGTGGAGCTCCTCACCGCGGCTTGCGCATCAGCATCATGCCGTAGTGCACGGCCAAAATGTCGAGCCCGATCTTGAGTAGTTTCACCACCACGTCGCGCGGCTCGCCGGCCTGTTTGGCCAGGCTCTTCACCGTTGCGTCGGCACAGCAGACCTTTTGCACGATGCCGGCGATCTCCCAATGGGCAAGCGCCCTCGTGGCCTCGGCATGGTCGCGGCCGGCGGACAGGATGTGATCGGCGACACCGCTGCCAGTGCGGCCGCCGTCGACGCGCTCGGCCCAGGCCATCGGCTTGGCGCTTGCCTCCGACGAGTTGCGGAAATCCTGGCGGTAGCGCATGCCTGCCTCGCGTTGCTGGCGCGACAACGAGGTGAGGCCGGTCAGCGGGTCGACATTGCGCACCCGCACGATGCCGCCGGTCGCGGTGTGGCCGTCATTGGAAACCTCATAGAGGCGCGCCGCCTCCTGCGTTCCCTTGGCCAGCCGCTTGCGGCCGAACCGGTCGTCCTGCAGCGCGAAATCATGGCCGATCTCCTTGCGGATGCGCACCTGCTCGGCCTCGCCCTTCGGCAATCGCGGTAGCCTGGCTTTGGTCTTTTGGGCGGTTTTGTTGCTCATCGGCTCTGTCCTCCTGGTCTGTCGTCGGGCTCTGGCGAATTTCCGTATCCAGCGGGGCTCAAATAGCTTTGGCCGGCAGCGTGCGCAGGAAGCGCGCCGCGTGATAGGCGCAGTAGCTTTTCGAAGGCCTTGTGCGCAGCCCGCAGCACAGCATGTCCAAACCGGGGCGGCTGCCGGGGGCGTCGTTTCCCGCATCCTCCTGCGGCGTCGTGTCGAGCGGCGCGCGGCAGCGGTCGAACAGGCAATCGATGAAGCGCATGGCGACGAAGTGCGGCTGGCGGCCGCCGGCGGCGATCGGGCGCGGCGCCGGCATTTCGAGCGGCTCGCCATCGGACCCCGTGATCCGAACCGGACCCGGCTGCCAGGCCGGCGGCGCCAGCCTGGCCGACAGCCTTGCCGGGCGGCAGTGGTGCTCGGCCGGTACTGCCCCTGCCTGGCCGGCGGGGTTCGACGGCTCTGGCGCCGATTTTCCATGCCGGCCGCCCGACCGTCCGCTACACCAGCCCTTGGATCTGGCAAGGCCGATGGCGTGCAGACGGGCGGTGCGGTGGACGATGCCGATGATCGCCGCGCGCGAGGCCGGGCGGCCGCGCTGCGCACTCAGCCGGGCGGCGATCTTCGCGGCCGACAGCCCACTCATCAGCCAGTTCTCGATTTGTTCCAATTCGGAGGGGGAATAGCGGGCGGCCATGACGTTTTATTCCCTGCAAAGGTGGTTGTGTGGCGCCGGCTTCGCCGGCCTCAGGCTCGAAAGCCGGTCAGCCCTCGCGTGGCCTGCTATCGAGCTTCATCCCGGCCGCCTGCCTTGTTGCGCCGGAGACTGCCTTGCCCGCCCGCTTGTCGAAGGCGATGACCGTGCCGTCTTCGGTGCGGATGCAGGAAACTGCGGCATCCGCATTGCCGGCCGGCAGGCAATTCGTGGCCGGAGCCGTGAGGGGAACGGCTCCGGCCGTTCCGGCCGCTTGCGCTGCCGGATCCGAGGCGCGAGCCTCGGGCATCGTCCCGGCCGGGGAGGAGGACAGCCAGGACGAAGGCGAAAAGGTTGGCACATGACTGCCGCGGCCGCCTCCTTGGCGCTGAAGGGCGGGTTCGAGGACCGAAAGCTGGCGGAGCGACTTGTGCATGGCCGTATAAGAGCATAACTCAATCCGTAATGCAAGTGATTCTTGCATAGACGAAACCGAATCTTGTGCCTCAGATGGAGCCATGGTGAAAACTGCACTGTCGATCAAGGTCGGGGCGGCGATCCGCCGGGCGCGCAAGCAGCGCGGCCTGGTGATGCGCCACATTGCCGAGCACAACGACACCGACGTCGCTGCCGTCGGCAATTGGGAAACCGGGCGCAACCTGCCCAAGACCGAGAACCTTTTGAAGACCGCCGCCTTCCTGCGCGTCGACCCGGTGGCGCTCGGCAAGGGCGAGGTCGTCTTCCTCGAAGATGCCGGGCCGGTTGCCGATGCCGAGATCGTCACCGATCCCGGCCCCCTGCCCGCCGGGCCGATGGACATCCAGCTTCTCGGCACCGCCGTCGGCGGCGACGATGGCGACTTCACCTTCAACGGCCAGCCGGCCGGCTATGTCCAGCGGCCGCCGGGGATCCGGCATCTGCGCAACGTGTTTGCGCTGCACGTGCTGAGCGATTCGATGGTGCCGCGCTACGAGCCCGGCGAGATGATCTATTGCGGCGGCCGCGAGGCCGTGCCCGGCGACCATGTGGTGATCGAGACGCTGCCCGAGGAGAACGAGCAAAACGGCAAGGCCTTCATCAAGAAGCTGGTCAAGCGCACCGCCGCCGAGCTGATCGTCGAGCAATACAATCCGCCCAAGACGCTGACCTTCAACCGCTACGCCATCAAGAACGTCTTCCGCGTCATCCCGCTCAAGGAACTGCTGGGGTATTGACGGGCGCTTGTTGCCTTCTCCCCTTGTGGGAGAAGGTGGATCGGCGCACAGCGCCGAGCCGGATGAGGGTGCTGGAAGGAACGCGGCGGAGGAAATGTAGACGCGATTTTAAGCACTTACGCCATCAAGGTAGCGATCCGTCCAACACCCCTCATCCGACCGATCTTCGCTCGGCCACCTTCTCCCACAAGGGACCTGTTGCGCAGTCATGAGCAAAAGCTTGCGGCGGCGGGGTTGCGGCGGTTGTTCGCTTGTTTGCGGGGGATTTGACGTCTTGTTTGGGGTTTCAGGCGG
>NZ_JAMYSW010000034.1:0-25028 GCF_040322135.1 Mesorhizobium sp. M0189 | reverse complement strand
CTCAACATGGATCATCTGCGCGAGCACAAGAAGGAGAGCCTGAGAGCATTGGCCGCCTGAGCACCGCCGTGTGTCCGCCGCTCCGCTAAACACGGGGGCTGCGCGGCGGACACGCCGACGTCACAGCTACTGCCACGCCATTTTTGCAGAACTTGACGCACACAACTGGGCCGGGATTCCAAGCCATCGTAGGTTGCCTGCTTGGGCCGGATGGACGCGAGGCGAAATCATGCAATCCCCGCGACGGCTCATCGCCGCCGACAATATGGACCCAGAAAGAGAGGCGAGGACGGAAGCGGAGCTTGCGATTGCCGAGCGATGGTCTTCTTGCTCGTCGGTCCTCTCTAGCGGGTTCCCGGGAGGGCGATGCAAAGCTAAGTCTCTGCGCGGCGACGCCACCACGTGAGCCCGCAAGCGAAGACCCAGTTGAAATAGATGAGGGCGATAACCGGCCCGGCCAGGGGACCTTGCAGGTGCCAATAATCAAGGAAGTACCGTGCGCCTTCTGATAGCGTTCCATACGCCGTACCTACGAGCACGACGCATGCGGTAACAAGCAATCCGTTAGCGATATGGAGTGAAGGTATAGTGCGCAGTGCGTTGAGCCAAGCGGCAAACGAGACCGCAGCTAATGGCAGGCAACTCAACGCGCCCGCGATCCACCCGTGGCCAGCGCCAGCCAACGCGATGAAACCGAACAGCAGCAAGGCGCCGAACAGCGAGGCGATGACGTATTTCATGCGTCTAGTTCCGGGACTCCGAGTCCTTCTTAGCTACGGCCATCCCATTCTCCTCGCGGAAATCCTTTAGCGAAGCGTGCCGCAAATCCTATTCACCGCGCAAGTACTTTACGCGGCCAGCCCGTACTTGCCAGGATGCGACCTCTAGGAGAAGCCGTCAGCTAATTTCTTTGTCCAGCTTGCAATCGCGAGCCCGCACGCGATGCCGACACAATCGGCAAACCAGTCGAAGATATCCATGTCGCGACTTATTATTTGCATGCCCTGCAGTATCTCGATCGCGCCGCCAGTAAGGGCGAGAAAAACTATCAGCCTTGCTCTGTGCTCTGGCCAACCAAGACTGCCGATAGCCGTCAACACGACGAACGCTGCGGCGTGATTGAGCTTGTCATCGTGAGAGGTGAACCCGAAACCAAAATTCTGCAAAAGCCACACCGGTGAGAGCGCGAGCACGAGGACACCGGCCAGTGTGACCAGAAAAGCAATCCTTGCCACGATGGGAAAAGGTCTCGCACGCAACAAATCAGGCCACTCCTTTTATCCGAACCTAGGACGCCGCTACTTCGAACATAGCCATCCGCACGTGGCGGCACATTGGGGAACAGAGTCCATTGCCGCAGATGGCTGGGAAAAAGGTAAATTGGAATCTCGGTAGGCTTCTGCGTTTAATACGGCAGTATCAGGGCGGGCGTCAGAAGCGGGCTGCGATCGGTGCCACCGACCAATGCAGCAATCGGAGGGGGAGTTTGCTGCGCGTACCGAACCGGCCACCCGGTTGTTCACCAACGGCGGCCGCGCCAGCAAGAGCTGCAGCGGAAAAACCAAAACGAGCTGCTCGGGCGGCAGCAGCGACAAGACAGCCGCAACCGCAATCAAGTCGCGGGGCGCCTCGGAGATCCCTGCGTCCGAAAATCAACGATTCAGCCACGGTCAGCCCGTGAGGCGCGCACGAAAGAGCGTGGAGCCGTCCGCCAGGCGCGACCTCGAAATATCCCGGAATCCAGCCTCGGTCATCCACGCGCGATACTGACCTTCAGTGTACGATTCGCCGTGGCGATAGAGGTTCAAGAAAGTGACATTCAGAAAGACACCCTCAGGCGGGCCGAGGCGGTCGTCATCGACGACACCCCACCCCGCAATTGCGATCTCGCCTCCGGGTGTGAGGCAACGTGCCGCGTTCAGGATCGAACTGCGCGCCTGGTCCGGCGGAGGCACCTGGACGACGGCCTTCAGGATCGCCAGATCGTGCCGACCGATCGATGGAGCGACAGTTATGTCCCCCTCTTCGACGACCACGTCGTCTGCACCGTATTCTGACAGGATCGCTGGCGCGACCGCTGCGACCGTTGGGAGCTCCATCAGCGTCGCCGCAATCTGCGGCCACCGCTCCCGAAGTCCGACAAGAATGGTCCCGGAGCCCCCGCCGATGTCGATCACCGAACTGATCGCCGAGAGGTCCATCTCCCGGGCCAAATGTCGGCCGAAAATCACCCCGCCCGGTGCGAGCCTGCGGCTGAAAGCCGCCGCGGCCTCGGCCCGCGCTTCGGAGAAGTCGTGCAGCGCAGCCGGCCGGTTCTGTCGCAGCGACTCTGCCGTCAGCAAGTCGGCTCCCCAGAGCTCCCGCAGGAGGGCATGATCGCCGCCGCGATAGGTTGGCTTGGACGCGTCGAGGAAGGCTGACGCTTCGGCTCCGTTGCGAAATTGACCATCGTTGACTTCGAGAAGACCAATGCTGGCGAGCGCGTAGAGGAGCCGCGACAGACGATCGGGCTCGACTTGGAGCGCGGCCCCAAGGCCGTCAGCGGTCACCGCGCTGCTCCCGAGCCGGGTGAAGATGCCGAGGTCCAGCCCGGCGCGAAGCGCCAAGGCCGCGGGCACCGCTGCGATCAGTTTGTCGATCCGATCAGAACCAACCATGCCACATCTCCTTGCGCAATCCAGGACCGAGTTTGAGGCTCGGAAGATCGGATTGGACCGAGGCGGCGCTGTCCTCACCTATCCAAGCTGAAGAGTTGTGCGACCGACCGTGAAAAACACGCCGCACTCTACAGCACGACCGGTCTATCAGGCATTGCACCACGCCAGTGGCGTGGAATTGGGTTGGGCTGTACCCGGTGCGCGGGTTTGTGAAAGATCATACCCGCGCCGCTGCTTAGCTACTGAAATTTGGGACTTCAAAATGCCGTTCAAACGAGCCGTCCATACCATTCCGATCTTCATCGCGGTGACTTTCACCAGATCCTGGCTTCGCAGCGCGCCACCGGAAAGAAGATATCGATAGCCGTTGATGGTCATCCAGTGCGCGCGCGCTAGATGCGTCTGCCAGGCTGTGAAGGCCCGCTCCGGCTCCTTGTCCGAATCCACGTGCAGAACGATCCTAGAAACTTCCCTCCAATCGGCCCCTTCGTCAGAAGCATCAAGCAGGCGGATAAAGGTAAGCAGGTGCTCTTCGTCGTAGCCAGGCGCCTCGTCGGCAACGTCGGTGTCTAGCAAGGGCTTGAGCATGGCCCAAGAGAAAAACGCACCCGTGGCAAAGCGTCAAGCGAGAAAAGCTCGCCAGAACGCTATCGTAATCACGATCAGATTGCGCACCAACTCCGGATGCTGGATGGCCGTTCTGAAGCGCCGAGGCACCCGAACAGCCGGGGATGTCTGCCTGGCGATGCCGAGGGCGCGAGAGTTCGGCGATATCATCGCCGCTGCTTCCGCGGGCTCATGCGCGTGTCGCGCAGACCGGTCCGGCTGTAGCCTTCGACGTCAATGGGACGCTGACCTGGCACTTCTCAGACAGCGGGCCCAGTGATCTGGGCCTCGTTCCTGCCGCTGCCGATCGGTGGCATTGTGTCGGACCTCGACCCCGCCGAATAAGCTGCTGTTGCATTGCTTCATCAGCAGGCTGCCGACCTCGAGCGCCTCCCAACCTTGTCTGGAGCTGATGAAAGCGAAGCGTGCCGGTTGATATTTGCAACGAATGAGGTTTGTTGGCGGAAACGACGAATTGTTTGCCTGATTCCGAAATAAACAGCTCATCCGTTTCAACGCGTGCCATTAGACAAGAGGAAAACTCGATGAACGTTTCTCCGGACCGAAACAACCAGGCTGATCTCACATCAATTACGGCCGACATCGTTTCCGCCTACGTGTCGAACAATCCCTTGCCGGTCGGCGAGTTGTCGAAGCTGATTGGGGACACCTATGTTGCTTTGCAAGGGATCGGCACGCCTGTCGTTCCGGCCGCAGTCAAGCTGGAGCCGGCGGTGTCGATCAAGAAATCAGTGTCACCTGATTTCATCATCTGCCTGGAAGACGGGAAGAAGTTCAAATCCCTCAAGAGGCACATCGGAGTTCATTACAATTTAACGCCCGACGCGTACCGCCAGAAATGGAGCCTGCCGTCCGACTATCCGATGGTGGCGCCGAACTACGCAGCCACCCGCTCGGCTCTTGCGAAATCAATTGGGCTCGGGCGCAAGGCGGCGCCCGCACCAGCAGCGGCAGAAAAACCAAAACGAGCTGCTCGCGCCGCGGCGGCGACAACAACCGCAACGGCCGTCAAGTCGCCGGTGAAGAAGGCGCGCAAGGCACTCGTCAAAGCGTAGCGTGCTGCACCCGATAAGGAGCTCCAAGCAGTGTCGTACCTGAACGTGGCGAAGCCCGCCTTTTGCGACGGGGCTCCGTGTTGGGGCGGATCACTCTGCGGCGCGGCGGGAAAATGATGAGCGAGAACTCGTTTTTTGTCTGGGTATCGACCACGCTTGCATAAATCGGAGCAGGAAAGCTTGGATCGTCGAGCTTGACCGAGTGATATTCGCGGCTTTCGCGACGTCTTCCATGCGGTGCCGACGCGCTCGTTCTGATTGACCTGCTTCCGGCCCGCTCAGATGAACCTCGCGGGTAGGGTGGAGGCGCTGGCCGGCTTCGGGCTTAGCACGGGCGACATTGCCTGCGTGCTCGCCACAGACGAGCAGGTTTAAGGCGACCTATGCCCATAAGCTCGAGAGCGGCGCCATCAAGGCCGACGCACGGGTCGCCGAGAACCTATACCGCAAGGCGAGCGGTGAAGGTCGAGGGCCGTCACTGAAGCAATCTTCTGGCTGAAGACCAGGGCGCGCCGGAAGGAGACGTCGATCCATGAGCTAGAGGGAGACACATCAGTGACCTTCGTCACCACCTTCAGCGCTGGTCCAGCTTCTTCGCAGTCTCCCGCTGCTTCGATTCGATCTCGTCCAGTACTGCTTCTGGCGCAATGTCTCTCTTAATCTCGCCGACTTCTATATCGCTTAAGGCTGGTTTTACACTCAACCGATCCGCAATTGAATCGACAAGTTCAGTAAGCTTTGTGAGTTCGTGCTCCGTTAGCAGGCTCACCTGAAGGTCCAGATCCGCCCGTTTATCTGCGGCAACTGACATCCGGTTTTGGCTGATCAGTACAAAGGTCGAGAGGAATATGGCCTCGACGGAAGCTACCATAGCCAATATCACGAATGTCGGATCAAATGGCGGAGTGATCGGTATCCAGCCCAAGTTCAAGACGATCCAGCCGCCATACACGGCCAAGTGAAGGTACACGAAACGCATACTGCCCGTAAAAGAAGTAATCGCCTCAGCGATTTTCTCTTCCAAAGTTGCATCGCTTGCTTCCTTCGCCCGGCGCTCCTCAATCGCTTGGATATTGCGTTTCAGTGTTTGGCTGAGTTCAGTCGGAGGTGGCGGAGGCAACGTTGGAGAATCCATGGAACACCCGTTGGATAGCTATCGGTACTGCCACTCAGGGCAACGTACAAAATCATGGATATTCGACTTTGTTCCCGACTAGAGCCATCTAATCATTGGCTCCGCTTTTTACCGGGGCCCGGGGTCTTAGACGCTTGGCGCCACCAAACGGTGGTTTGCAGTTTGCGCACCCTTGGGGAGGTCAAGTTGCCGAGCGCAGTGGTGTCTCCACGCGGCGGTAAGGCCGCTCGGGACTGGGCATCGAGGCTCAGCGCACCGCGGTCGTCCAGGGGGTGCTACGGCCCTCTGTTTAGGGCTCGGAGTGCCCGATGTCCGGTTCCGCCTCTACATCGTGACGCGTGCCCCTCATGGGAACATCGCCCAGGACCGATGAGCACCACGTGCTGCAGCCTTCCGACTGATCCTTCCCGGCAACCGCCGTCACGACTATACCGAATGCAAGCGAAATGGCGAGGGCGACACCCATTGGGAGATGATGCATGCCTGCCCGCCTACCGAGCGCTTGGAAGACGGTCGATGGAACGTTTGGAGATAGTCCCATCACCGCCTCAACATGCCTAACGAACCGTTATGCGGCTGGCGGCACGGTGCTGCTTGATCGAACCATCGTCGCAGGCGGGGGTTCTGCCCAAGACAACAAAAGCCCGCCGACCGAAGCCGACGGGCCAAGTGCAACCAACAGCTGATCACAATTTGCTGTCTGGCCGGAGTACAGGCACCAACACGCGAAAGGGCCGAAAGTTCCGCAGATGCTAATATACAACATGTGCGAGGCTGGCCCGGAATTCCGGTGGGAGATCCGACCCGGCGGAACCTTTCAGAGCCGCATGCCTTGTCCCTTTTGGATGAAGGAGACGACAAATGAGCCTTGACATAGGAAAGGTCGCCATAGCGTTGCTTGGCCTGCTTGCCTACAAGAACAAGGACAAGATCGGCGAGCTGATCGCGGGAAAGAGATCGACAGATCCCAATAGTGCCGGCTCGCCCGGCGGCCTCGGCGACATCCTGGACCGCCTCAGGAATGCAGGTGCCGGCGACCAGGTTGATTCGTGGGTAAGTAAAGGATCAAACCGACCCGTTCAGCGGGAGCAGGTAGAAAAGGCAATCGACCCGCAAACGTTGAACGATCTGGCCGAGCAGACCGGATTGTCCCATGACGAGCTTCTCGATCGGCTCACAAGAGAACTCCCTGACGCAGTGGACAAGCTCACTCCCGACGGCCAGTTGCCACCGAGCAAAGGTCCAAGTCTCCTGGACGAGGTCCCAAGGACTGGTCGCACTTAGCGCCACCTCGCCACGACATGTCAGGTCATCCCGGGTCGCTATCGCTCGCGGCCCTTCGCGAACGCGGCTTTGAATGCCGCAAAGGTCTCTGGCGGAACACCCTCAAACTCGTACCGCTTGCCGCTGGCCACGAACCACACCGAAAGTACCTTCCGCTCGGGATCGTACTCCGTTTTGCGAATCGAGGTAGAGGGCATAAAGGATCAACGAGCGGAAAAGCCGTCGCGTTCCTCGTCTTTGATGGCGGGGCGCAAAGGAAGCCCGGCGGCGCGACCGTCCCTCTAGTTCAGCGCCGGCGGCTGCCCTGGCCTGAAACTTTTCAGAGCGGCAGCGATGCCCATCATGATGGACGGGTCAGGAAAGTCGAGCAAGCGCAACGTGCCCGGCTCCTCGCCGCAAACGCAACGGATTGGCACGATTTGGTAGTCATCGTCGAACGGCGTGCCGCAGCCGTTTGCAAGAAAATCATATTCCGGGAAGCAGGCCTTCAGGAATGCTTCGACCTCGCGCAACACCGCTTCGGACCGAGCCCCTGAAGGTGGCAGGATGACGAAGCTATCGACCTCGTCGCTTGCCGGAGTACCGGAAGTATTGATGGCAGTAAGCATGAAGAACCCGACATAGCTCCTGGCGACTTTGGAACCAAACGCGGCATCTCGCGCGTTCCGTGAGGCTGCCCGCCGCCGTATGCCGGCGGCGGGCGCATCGTCCGCTACCATGATTGGCGGCTGTACCAGTCATCGACGTCGGATCGGACCCTGTCCTTTTCGATGCCGTAGCGTTCCTGAATTTTGCCTTCGAGCTGGTCACGCTTTCCGGCAATTAGATCGAGATCGTCATCAGTGAGCTTGCCCCACTGTTCTTTAACTTTGCCTTTGACCTGCTTCCAGTTTCCTTCCACGCGGTTCCAGTCCATGGTTTTCTCCATCAGGCGGGATCGCCATAGTTACGAAACGATTGTCACCGGTTTTGGTTCTACGAAACGAAAGGCTTCCCGATCAGTTGAATGGATCGGCTGAACGCAAAAAGCCCGCCGCACCTTTTCGGCACGGCGGGCTTCAGGTAGAAAATCAGTCGTAGATCTTAAAAGTTTTGCGGGTACCTGGATCAACCAGGACGGTTCGTCCCTCGGCAACTACATAGCGGTACTGAACGTCCGGCACTTCGTAAAGCTCTGACTGTGTCGGGCAGAGCGGTGCCAATGTTGAGCTCAGCACAGGGAAGGCTCAGGGATGCTATCGGCTTCTTCTTTACATATTCCCGGATCACCATGTCTTGCTCAGGCTTAATGATGACGTCCTGAGCGGCGGCGGTTCCGATACCTACGAATAGAAAGATTCCTGTGGCAGCAGATAAAAGTTGCTTTCCCATATAGCAATCCTCCAGCGAGGCAACCTTCCGCTACGGTGCTTGATGCTTCCGTGCGAGGCTACTTACCTAAACGGGCAGAAGGACTTGTTGGAGCGCTCCTCGCCTGGGCCATATCCAAGGGCCTCAAGCTCGCTGATCTCTTGGGCCGGGGGCATGGTGCCGATGCGGTCCCAGAACGCCTTTCGCTTCTCCGCCAGCGGGTCAGCCTTTGGATCGAGCTTGTCGCCCACCTCTTTTCGCCAGCTGAGCTTGTCGGCGTCGGTGTGGATGTAGGGCAGCTGCTGCGCACGAAGCGTCGCCGGCCCGACATACACATGACTTGAGCGGGTCGATCGTCTGCGCCAGGGCCTCCAACGTATACGGATAGTCTTCTGGCGCCTCCGTGAAGCTGAACCCGGGCAGATCGGGCGCGACGACCCGTGCCACTTCCGCCAGCGGGTTGATGACGTCGCGGAAGCTGTACGATGAGCTGGGCTGGCCGTGGAGCAGCAGGACACCGGGCGCATCGCGCCGCCCCGCCTCGCGATCGAACAAGTTCACCCCGTCCACTTCGACCGTATGATGCTTGGCTTTATGAACGTTCAGCAATGGCCGTTTTCCGTCTTTGGTTTGCAGCGAGCGAAGAAACCTGATAAATCGGTCAATCCGGCTACGTTTTGTAACCATGTAACGGAATATTAAAGGTTAAGTTCCCTGTCGCGCGATCCCACGGCCTGGGTGCCAGAGCACTTCATAGGCGGCCACGCCGCCCTCGACCTTTCGAACGCCGTGTATGACCGGCGAAACCCGCCCCTGCACAATGAACTCTTCAACTCCCCTCGCGATATCGGGACGTGGTTGCTCGCCGCGGGGTTGGCAGACGAACAGGAAGCAGTGGCCGTTGCCGAGATACGGGATCGGCACTTCCTCCACGAAGTTCGTGACATACGGGAATCGTCATACGCGCTCTTCGACGCGATCGCCTCAAATCTGGAGCCTCCCTCGCAACCGCTTGGTCTTTTATGCTCACGCGCCGCAAACAGGTTGGGAGCCCAGCAAGTCGCGTGGGATGGGACACGGCTCGCTCTGGCGTCTGATCAATGGGAAGACCCAGCCTTGGTGACCGCATTCCTTGCGTTCTTGTCCATCGAGGCGTTTTTTACGCTACCCCGCGCAAGGCTCCGCGTGTGCCCACGATGTGGGTGGCTCTTCGTAGACATCTCACGGGGCGGAAAACGTCGCTGGTGCAATATGCGGGTTTGCGGGAATCGCGAAAAGGTAGCCCGCCATCGGGGCCAAGTGGCATCGTACGAGGTAAGATGACAACGCATCCCGCGCCATGGCCTCATTCGTCGCATATTGTGGGCTCCGGATTCAAACATCATGGCGCGTCGTTGTGCCACCGGCGAGCTCGGCGCGAGCTGACTATTCGTTTGTTACAGGTTTGTTGAGGTTTCCCCCGGCACCGAAGGTGTCCCCGGATGCCAGTTCGCAGAGCTGGCGATCAGTGCAGCAAAGGCAAAGACCAAGCTTGCACCGCTGATGCCTGCCCAGCCGGCCTGGGCCCAGCATACTCCAGCGAGACTGGAGCCGGCCGACCCACCCAAGAAGAACAACCCGGTGAAAAGCGCATTCATGCGTCCGCGCGCCTCCGGTCGGACTGTGTTGATGGCGATGCGGCCGAGCACCTGGTCGGCGACAGTACCGAGATTAAGCAGAACCGCCCCAATGGCCAACGCCGCGAGCGACAGCCAGGGGAAGCGATCCGCCTCCCAGAGACCCCAGCCGCCGGAAGTTGGCAATCCGATGAGCACGACGCCGATGAAAGCCGACAGGTGTGCAAATCGCGTTGCGCCATCTGACCAGCCTCGATCGGCGATCCGGCCCGTGAAAGGCGCAATCAACGCAGCGGGTATGCCGACCAGTGCGAAGGCTGCAATGCCAATCTGGTCGAGCCCGAATGGTGGCTCAGCAAGCCTCAGGGCGACCGCCGTCCAGAAAATATTGAAGGCAGCCATCAGCAGGAACTGATAAAGCACGCGACGGCGCAGCAATGGCTCTTCACGGATCAGCTTCCAAAGCGATCCGATGAGAGCGCCGTACTGAAGACCGGTCGCCGGGCGATGAGCCTTGACAACGCGCGCAAGGATCAGGCCGAGCACAGCAACCAATACGGCCATGATACCATAGAATGCACGCCATCCAAGAAACTCGGCAGCCAGGCTTGCGGACGGGCGCGACAGGAGGACGCCCACCACGATGCCGCTCTGCACCGTGCCCACGATGCGGCCCCGATCTTTTTCCGCCGCCAGTCTCGCGATGACCGGAACGAGCATCTGCGCGACCGTGGAGGTGATGCCGACGGAGGTCGAGGCGACAAGAAAAAGTGCCGCCGTTGGGGCAAGCGCGCTGGCAATCAGCGAAAGCACCATGAGGACAAGTGTCAGCCCGATAAGCCAACGGTTCTCCATCAGATCGATGAGCGGGACCAGGAAGATCAGTCCGGCTGCGTAACCAAGCAGTGTGACGGTCGGAACCAACCCCGCCATTTCCGGACCAACCTCGAATGTAGTCCCAATCAAGCCGAGCAACGGTTGAGAGGCATAGAGGCTCAATACGATTGCGGCGATGGCGGCGGTGAAAACTGGGACCAAGCGGCCCTCGGTGGCAGAGGCATTGCTTCTGCCAGGGTAATCGAGAGATGACGTTCCGTGTCTGCGCCGTGGCACGAGTTGGAAGATCAATTGGGAGACCGACATCGGAGATACCCTCTTTGCGAGAAAATGGCCGAAGGCGTCGATGAGATCAGGCGGCCGCGGCCGCCCCGCGCGACGCTGCAGCAAGTTCCTCGAAAAACTGATGCAACGTGCGGGGCTGGCGTCCGAGGATGGCACGCAAGGTCAGGCTGTTTCCGGCGGAACCGAAGTCGGAATAGGACTGAAATACCCGTTCGAGCTGAGCAAGCTGCTCCCCCCGGAAGGGCGGCTTCGCGACAGCGGTCCATTGCTCGAACGTCACCTCGGCTGCCTCCACGGGCCGGCCAAGGGCGACGCTCATCATCCCCGCAATTTCAACGCGATCGTGCATACTTTCTGCCGCAAGCTCGAAAGAGCCGTAGGCGAGCCGGTCGGACGTCAGGGCCTCGGCCGCCACTTCGGCGACGTCGCGGTAGTCGACACGCGCCAGGCGCGCCGTTTTCGCAAACGGCTCGGCAAAGACGCCGGTTTCCACCACGCCTTTCCAAGCAGCTGCCATGTTCTGAAACAGCGTCGCCGGATAGAGGATGGTGTAATCCAAATTCGCGCGGAGAATGGCCTGCTCAACGGGCAGCTTGCTTGCGTGGTTTGCAAGTCCGTTCGCCGGGTGGATAACTGAAGAGAAAACGAACTTGCGGATACCGGCACGCTTTGCGGCCTTGACCATGGTTATGCCTAGGTCCGCTTCATCGGCCACGAACGGCGGTCCGACATGATAGACTCCGTCGACGTTTCTCAGCGCTGCCTTTAGGCTCTCCGGATCTCGAAGGTCACCTGAAGCAATTTCGGTCGCTCCGCTCGCGCGTGCCGTCGCAGCAGCGTACTCACTGCGGACCAACGCCCTCACCGCTATGCCCCGCCGGGCAAGCTCGGCCGCGACGAAGCCGCCGCTGCGGCCGGACGCACCGACAACCAGAACAGTTCGTTTCTTGGGTTCTGACATGAGTTCTTCCTTTCGTAGCGAGGTGGCGTCCCTGCCCCATCGAGTGAAATATCGAGTTCCGCTTTTCGGATGGTAGGCGCGGAAAATGTGATATGGTCTCTCTAAATTTGAGAGATCATCATGGGCGGATTTCGAGACATTGAGGCGTTTCTCGCTGTCGTGGAGCGCGGCAATCTCTCAGCCGCGGCGCGGCACCTCAGCCGCTCCTTGCAATCTGTCAGCCGGTCGCTTGCCGCGCTTGAAACCAGCGTCGGCGTCGAATTGGTCCGCCGAACCACCCACAACACGCAAACGACTGAGGCAGGCCACGACTTTTATCGACGGGTGAAACCGGCACTGTCTGAGATTGTCGAAGCAAAGGCCGAAGCCGGCAAGCGCAGTGCCGAACCTTTCGGACTCCTAAGAGTAGGAGCGCCGGTGCTCTTCGGCCCTACTTACCTGGTACCCGTCGTGGCCCGCTTCATGGAGCGCTATCCGAGGATCGAGGTCGACCTCAAACTGTCGGACCGATTCGTCGATCTCATTGAAGATGAACTCGACCTTGCTGTTCGCATCGGGGAACTCCGCGACTACGATCTCAAGGCCCGGCGCCTTGGAGCGATGCGTCTCGTCATTTTCGGCGCTCCGTCGTATTTCGCCACGTACGGGCGGCCACAACATCCGAAGGAGCTAGCGAACCATCAGTGCATCTTCCGCAACACCGACCGCGATGCTGGAAAATGGCAATTCCTGGAAGCCGGCAAGCAGCTGAGCGTCAATGTGGGTGCGCGATTTCACGTCGACAATGCCGCCGCAAGCCATGCGGCGGTCGCTGCGGGGTTGGGCATCGGTCGGGTACCACTCTGGCAAGTAAGAGACCTGGTAGACGACGGGGCGGTTGAGGTTATCCTGGCAGCGTTCGAACAACCGCCGATCCCGATTCATGTGGTGTGGCCAGCGACCCGGCTTCCACTTGCCAAGATGCGCGTCTTCATCGACTTCCTGGTTCAGAACCTAGTCATTGGGGACAGCGAGCGAAATTGAACCGACATCTGATTTTCTGTTAAGCCTGCCGCCGTTTGTCGCCTTCAGGAGCTCTTTCGAACTAGACTAGGCTGATCGTGCCTCGTACCGGCGGACGCCGAAAAAGCGTTTCGACGCGCCTAGAGACTAGGTGATCCGCGCTGCGAGAAGGATCAGCAGCCGCCTCCTGGCGTGTCTTGGCGATACATGAGGTTACTCTGCAGCAGCCCGTACAAGCTTCGTCACGCCTTCGCCAATGGCGTCGATCGTCGCGGAACTCGGCTGCCGAACGCCCGGTGCTACGTCAGCTTCTAGGCGCTGATGAGGCTTCCGGTTAGCCATTGGAGGTCCGCATGGTGTAACGCTTGGTGCCCGCACGAGATGGCGGGAGCCGGACCGTCTCGATCGTTCAGTGCAGTGCAGTGGGCGCCCGACGACGAAACTCGACTCCCCGGCCCCGCCACGAGGTAGTTGATGCGCTAACTCGGGTTTTCCAAGCGATTTGCTTTGCGCCACTCCTCGTACTCCCCGCGGGCATCGTCATGCAGCGGATAGTAGCGTTGCAATGGGCCCCCCTCCATGAGCTTGGCTCGCGAAAACTCCTCCCAATCGTGATGCTTCTGTGATTCTTCGATCACCTTCGGGGCCATCACGACGGGAAGCACCACCACGCCGTCGTCGTCAGCGACGATGATGTCGCCGGGGATCACCGTGACACCGCCGCAGGCAATCGGAACGTTGACGGCATTGGGATAGATGCTGGTCTGCACATGATAGTTTGGCGTCCAGCCGCGCAGCCATAGGGGTAGATCGAGCTTTTCGACATTGGGCCGGTCGCGCATGCACCCGTCGATGACGATACCCGCCCCGCCCCTGCCCTTGAAATAAGTCGACATCATATCGCCAAAGACACCCGAGCTCATGTCGCCGCGCGCGTCGACCACGACCACATCGCCCTCCTGCGCGTGGTAGAGCACGTGCCGGTGAAGTTGGGTCTCCGGATCGGCATATTCTCCCTCGGTGAACAGGTCCGGCCGCTGCGGCAGGAACTGCAGCGTCAATGCCGGCCCGACGATCGACTTCCCATGGTTTTGCGCCACCGGACCGACCATGTGCGGATTGCGGAAGCCCATTTGGCCAAGCGTGCCGGCAACCGTCGCGGCGCCGATCTCCCTCAGCGCGTCGATCAGGTCTTTAGGCGGCCGCGTGATGTCGGAAGTATGCGTCATTGTCGACTCCGGATGAATGGAACTACCAGTTCGTAACAGAACCATCGCGGCGCTTAAGGTGAGGCGCTTCCCAGAAACGCAAACTCTGCGCCTGGACCGCCACTTCGTTGACCTCGACGCCGAGCCCCGGCAGATCGCCGACCGGGTAATCGGTCCCGTCGAGCCGTGGTTGCACGGGGAAGAAGTCGGAACTGTCGAAGCCCAGCTTTGTTTCGGGCGCCCTGGTCTCGAGCCACGCGAAGTTGGGTACTGCGGCGGCGAGATGCACGGTAGCGGCCGTGCACACTGGACCAAGCGGATTGTGCGGCATCAGGTCCACATAGTGCGCCTCGCTCCAGCCAGCGATTTTCATTGCCTCGGTGAGCCCGCCGACGTTGCAAACATCGAGCCGGTTGAACTGGTGGATGCCGCGCTCGATGTAGGGCAGGAACTGCCACTTGCTGGCAAATTCCTCGCCGATGGCAAAGGGGATGTCGGTCATCGTGCGCAGCGATTCATAGGCCTCCGGCGTCTCGTCCCGTATTGGCTCCTCGAGGAAATCAAGCACGCCGCGGCCGAGCTTGTTGCAGAAGCTCGCCGCCTCTGCCACCGACAGCCGATGGTGATAGTCGATGCCGAGAACGGCGTCGTCGCCCAGCGCCTCGCGCGCCTTGTTCAGCATACCCGCGGTAGCGCCGATGGACTCGCGCGGCTCGAAGATGTCCTTGCTGTTTTGCCCGAAGGGGAAGAAGCGGATCGCCTGCCACCCCTGTGCGCGAAGTTCGCGGGCCCGTCCGATGGCAACATCGCCCTCGGCCTCGTCGCCGGTCGAGGCGAAGGTGGGGACGCGGTCGCGCTGCTTGCCGCCGAGCAGCTCGTAGACGGGCACGCCCAGCGCCTTGCCCTTGATGTCGTGAAGGGCGATGTCGATGGCGGAAATCGCCGCCTGCAGGACTCGCCCGCCTTCGAAGTACTGGCTGCGGTAAACCTCCTGCCAGATCCGCCCGATCTGCATCGGGTCGCGACCGATGAGAAACTCGCGATAGTGCTCGACCGCGCCGGCCACGGCCCTCTCGCGACCGCTCAAGCCGCTCTCGCCCCAGCCGAAGATGCCCTGGTTGGTCTCGACCTTGACGAGCATCTGGTTGCGCGTTCCTACCCAAACCGGATAGGGCTTGATCGCGGTGATCTTAAGCTTCTCAGTCATCCACGCCCACGTTCCACACGCATCGGCCCTATCTCAGTTGGCTTTGAGGGCCATTTCAGTTTCGCCGTCGAACAGATGCATCCGCTCCTGGTCGAACTCGAGCCAGATCTGCTCGTCGGGCGAGACGGCAATGTTCGGCGGCACGCTGACGTTGACGATGGCGCCGGACAGGAACGCCTGCACGAAGGTGACGTCTCCGGTCGGTTCCACGGTGTAGGCCTTGGCCGGAATGGAACCGGGGACCGCGCTCTTGTGGAGCTTGATCGTCGAGTGACGTGCGCCGAGCACGACTTTCATGGTCGTCGCTCTCACGACCTTCTGGGCATTGCGCGGCGAGAGCTCAAGGCGCCAGCCCTCGGCGCCGGTCAACACCGTGTTTCCGTTTGCCGTCGACGCCTCCAGCGGAATAAGGCTCATCGCCGGGCTGCCGATGAAGCTGGCGACGAACATGTTCACCGGATGGGCAAAGACCTGCGCCGGTGAATCGTATTGCTGCAGGTAGCCGCCATTCATCACCGCCATCTTGTCAGCCATGGTCACGGCCTCGAGCTGGTCGTGCGTCACATAGATGATCGTCGCCTTGAGGTCCTGGTGGAAGCGCTTGATCTCCGACCGCATCTGCACGCGCAGTTTGGCATCGAGGTTAGACAGTGGCTCGTCCATGAGGAACACCGCAGGGTCGCGGACGAGGGCACGGCCAAGGGCCACGCGCTGCTGCTGCCCGCCCGAAAGTTCGCGCGGCTTGCGCTCGAGCAGATGCGTCATGTCGAGCACTCGCGCCGCTTCCTTGACCTTCTTGTCGATCTCGTCCCTAGGGAGTTTGCGCATCTGAAGCGGGAACGCCAGGTTCTTGTAGACCGATTTCTGCGGGTAGAGCGCGTAGTTCTGGAACACCATTGCGATATCCGGTCCTTGGGGTCGAGGTCGTTGACCACCCGCTCGCCGATGATGATGTCGCCCGATGTGATCGGGGTCAGCCCGGCGACGAGATTGAGCGTGGTTGTCTTGCCGCAGCCTGAAGGGCCGACGAGCGCAACGAACTCGCCGTCATTGACCGTCAGCGAGACGTGGTTGACAGCTTTGAAGCCGCCATAGCTCTTGACGAGATCTTGGAGGACCACGTGGGCCATCGGCAACTCCCTAGTGCTTGACCGCGCCTTCTGTAAGGGCGCGTACAAAGTATCGTTGCAGGACCAGGAACAGCACCACGACGGGCACGCTCATCATGAAGCTGGCCGCCATCAGGCCCGGAAAGTCCGTCGTATTTTCCGAGAAGAAGCGCTGGATGCCAACCGGAAGGGTCAACTGCTCGTTCTTGGAGAGGAAGGTGTAGGCGTAGATGTACTCGTTCCACGCGCCGATAAAGGAATAGATTGCGGTGGCGATGATCCCCGGCGTCGAGAGCGGCATCACGATCATGATGAAGGCCTGGAACCGTGTGGCGCCATCGATGCGCGCCGCCTGCTCCAGCTGCACCGGGATGTTGTCATAAAAGCCCTTCAGCAGCCAGATCGCCAGCGGCAGGCCGAAGGTGAGATAGGTGAGTATCAGCGAGCCGTGCGTGTTCACCAGCCCGATCGCGCGCATCAGGATGAAGAGTGGCACGAGAAAGATCACCGCCGGGAACATATTGCGCAGCAGCACGGCAAAAAACAGGAAATTCCGGCCGGGGAAACTGAAGCGCGAAAACGCGTAGGCCGCAGGGACAGCCACGATCACCGAAAGGATTGTCGTAACCGTCGACACGAAAAGGCTGTTCCAGAAGAAGCGGAGGAAATCCTGGCCGACGCTGTTCTGCGGATCGAGCAGCTTCTGGTAACTGGCGAGGGTAGGCTCGTCCGGCCACCATTGCGGCGGGAATTGCGTCGCCGCGAATCCGGACTTGATCGAGGTGATCAGCATCCAGATCATCGGCAACGCAGTATAAAGCAGCATGAACACGAGGAATATGCGCCCGGCCCACCGCCAACCGTCGACGCGCATGCGGCGACGGGTCGGGGCTCGAGAGGCTGTCTCGGCAATCGTGCTCATGCGCTGCCCTCTTTCCGCTCGTTGCCGCTTAGCGCACGGACGTAGAAGTAGCCCAGTGTCATCAGTGTGAGGAACAGGAGCACTGAATAGGCCGATGCCACGCCCCAGCGCTGCCGTCCGAAGGCGAGCTCATAAATGTGGGTTATCCAGATATGCGATGCGTTCGACGGCCCGCCGCCGGTCATGATCCAGGGGATGATGAAGGAATTGAAGTTGGCCACTGCGAGCAGCAGCATCGTCACCACCGAGACGTTGCGCAAGTGCGGGAAGGTGACGTGCCAAAAGCGCTGCCATGCACTGGCACCGTCGACTTTTGCGGCGCGCAGCAATTGGTCGGGGACTGTCTGCAGGCCGGCCATCATCATAATCATGGCGAACGGAAACTCGCGCCAGATATTGACGACGATCAGGGAGGGCAGCACCGTGCTGACATTGTCGATAAAATTCGGCGGCCGGTCGGCCAATCCGAGGCCGACCAGCACCGCGCCGATGATCCCGAAGTCCGAATGGTAGATCCACTTCCAGATATAGGAGGCGGCGACGGCACTGATGACCCAAGGGATGATCAGGATAGCGCGCAAGACACCACGGCCGATGAAGTCGCGGTGGAGCGCCAGCGCCGTTGCAAACCCCAGGACAAAGGAGATGAAAGTGGACCCCAGCGTCCAGATCAGTGTGTTCCAGGTGACCTTCCAGAACACCTGACTGGTGAGGATCGTCGTGTAGTTGTCGAAGCCGATGAAGGTCTTGTCGCGGAGCTGCAGACCAGGCGGTGTCTTAAAGAACGACAGCTCGACCGTGTAGTAGATCGGATAGGCGATGACGATGAGCATCACGGCGATCGCCGGGAGCACATACGCGTAGTCCGCGCGATGCTCCCAGATCTTCCGCAGCGTGCCGGCTGTACCGGGTTGCAATCTTCGGCGAGCCTCGGCCTTGCCGGTCACGATCGTCACTTGTGGCGTGCCCTTATTCTTCGGAACGAGGCGGCTGCGCCAGCGGCGCAGCCGGTCAGGTCGTAGGTCAGGCTTGGACTAGAGTCCGCCCATCACGTCTTTTACCTTCTTGGCCGCGTCGTCCGCCGCCTCGTCGACGGTCATCGCTCCGGTCAGGGCATTCTGCAGCATGTCCGGGATGATGATGTTCATGATCTCGGGGGCCTGCGGCAGCGCTGGGAACGGAATGCCGTATGGCAGCATCGAGGTCGTGACATCGAGGAACTTGATGTTGTCCAGACGTTCCTTCATCCACTTGGTCTTGAAGCCGTTAAGGTTGCCTGGGTTTGATCCGGCGTAGGCCATCTTCAGCGACCATTCAGGGCTCGTCCACATGCAGATGATAGCCTTTGCAGCAGGCTCGTCTACCTTGCCGCCCTCGACATATTCGGGCTTCAGGATGTGAATGTTCGAGCCGCCGAACACGACGGCGCGCTTGCCGTCGGGGCCAGTTGGAATCAGGCCGTAGCGCATATTGTCGATGACCGTCTGCGCCTTGTCCTTGTCGGTGCCCGTCGCCTTTTTCTGCAGGTCGAGCATGACGTTGTAATCGGACGGGTGCGAGATCATCATGCCGAGCTGGCCGGCGACGAACAGGGGCTGGTTATCGGCCTGCTGGTTGGTGAGCGCCGAAACCGGAACCGACTTGTCGCGAACATACATGTCGTAGGAGGCTTGCAGCGCCGCCTTGCTCTGGGGACTATCGAGCTGGACCTGCTCATAGGTCGGATTCGCGGTGGCTTCGTCGAAGACGCCGCCGCCATAGGCCCACAGCTGTGGCATGAAACGGTACGGCGTATTGCCGGCATTCTTGCGCGCCACGAGGCCGTAGCCGGCAATGCCGAGCTTGTCGTGGATCTGCTTGGAATATTTGACGACGTCTTCCCAGGTTGCCGGAGCCTTGTCCGGATCGAGACCCGCACGCTTGAAGATGTCGGCGTTCCAGATGAACGCCATCGTCTCGTTGTTGGTCGGAATGCCGTAGGTCACGCCCTCCCAGGTCACGGCCTTCATGGCGCCGGGCCAGAAATCCTCGGTCGAATACCCCACATCCTCTGGCTTGAGCGGCGCCAGATAGCCCTTTGAGGCGAACTCGGTACCACCCAGGATTTGCAGGCGGACCGCCATCGGCGCGGCATTGCCCAGGAGCGCCGTGCGGAACTTGTCGAGAAGGTCGTTATAGGTGAGGGCTTGTTCCTCGAGCTGGATGTTCGGATAGGTTTTGCGGAAGGTCTCGAAGAAATCCTTGTAGTACTGGCGCAGGAGGTCGGGGTCGCCCTCGAACACGCCCTGATACCAGAAAGTCAGCCGCCCCTTGTAGTCGAGCGGGGTGACCTTGGCGCAATCGGCCGCCGTGTCAAAATCCTGTGTGCCGGCGATGGAGCGCACATATTCCGGCGACCACTTGCTGAGGTCGACCGGTGGCGCAGCCAGCGCCGATGTGGGCATCAGGGATGCCATCAAAGCAGTGACGACAGTGCCGCGCAGGACCGCACTGCCGAGCGTAATCCTCGTCATAGGTATCCTCCCTGGTTCTCCCATGCCGCCCTGCGCCAAGGCAAAGCGGTCCTTGCTCGTTTCGATCGCGAGGATGCTCAATGTATCCTCCCGATCCCTTGGTACGTTTTCAGATCATGGATTGCCTGTCAACGCGCAGGATCGTACATTGTTTGCGAAAGCCGTGTGTGATATCGGGCAAGGTATGTATTAAGTTGGGGAGCCGGCCTTGGCCGAAATAAGCGATTTCAAAGCTATGCCACCTGTGGGCACCGATCCCATCGGAGCCTCCAGCGAGGGCGCCTCGCTTTATGAATTGATCAGGGAAGACATCATCGAGGGACGGCTCGCCGCCAACGAACGGCTTGTGGTCACCGATCTGGCCCGGCGTCACGGCACCTCGACCAATCCTGTGCGCGAGGCCCTGCAGCTGTTGCGCGGCGAAGGCTTTGTCATCTTTGTCGCCAACCGCGGGGCACGCGTCCGACCCATTGATCAGGATTTTGTCCGGGATATCTACGAGATCGGTGTTCTGATCGAGCCAGCCCTGACACGATGGTTTGTGAATATGGCTACCGGCGAGGACATTGCCGAACTCGAACGTCTCCAAGGCCTGATTGAAGAGAACAACTTCGCCGACACATTCAGGCACAGTGAGCTGGATACCGCTTTCCACACCGTGATGTACCAGCGGCACTATAACCGCCACGCCGCCGAGCTTTGGTGGAAGCATCGCGAAGTGCTGCGAGCCGTGAGCCGTCGTTTCAACTTCACGCTGGCGCGACGTGCCGCGATCATGCGCGAGCACCGCGAACTCATCGCGCTCGTAAAGGCGGGAGAGGCCGACAAGGCGGCCGAACTCGTCTCCCGCCATGTCGAGGGCTCGGGCCGGCATATTCTCGAACAGATGCGTGCGCGCAACGCCGCTCGGGCCGGATAGAATATCCAGTCCAGAACATCGTTAGGCTGACCATTTTCAGACAAAGGTAGTTGCGATGAAAATCACGAGCATTCGGCCGTGGCTGATCAAGTCCGATGCTTCTTATTGGGGAGAGTTCCTGTTCGTCGAAGTGACGACCGACGAGGGAGTGAGTGGCTGGGGAGAGATCACCACCACCACAAGGCTCGCCAACCGCGCTCTCTGCACGATCCTGCGGCAGATCGGTGTCGCCGTGACAGGCGAGGATCCAGCGCGTATCGAGCATCTCTGGCACAAGATCTTCCGCAGCTTCACCTACATGGGCAGCCGCGGCGCCGCCGTCGAATGCGTGAGCGCCATCGATATTGCCCTCTGGGACATCCGGGGCAAAGTCCTTGGTAAGCCGATTTACGAGCTGCTGGGCGGACCAGTACGCGATGAAATCGCGCTCTACACCCATCCCAACCAAGCCAAATTCACGAGCAAGGAAGCCGTGGTCCGCGAAATTCTAGACATTGTCGAGTCCGGACACACTGCGCTCAAGTTCGATCCTTACCCGCACCAGGGTCGCAGCGCCGATGGTCTGCCTCGCGAACAGCGGGACGGCTACCTCGATGGCAGCATGACCCGCAAGGACGAGCGCGAAGCCGCCGAACTCACGGCTCTGATCCGTGAAACGGCGGGACCCGATGTCGACATTCTCATCGATGCCCATGGCCGCTTCGACGTTCCCACCGCCATTCGCCTCTGTCGGAGCCTCGAGGAAGCCGGTCAGATCGACTGGTTTGAGGAGCCCTGCCCGCCCGAGAGCCTTAACGCCCTCAAGCAGGTGCGTGAGAAGGTCAATACCGCCATCTCGTGGGGCGAGCGCGGCCACACGAAGTGGGATTTCGTGCCGGTACTTGAGAACAAGCTCGCCGACTACATCATGCCCGACGTCACCTGGACCGGCGGCATTACCGAACTCAAGAAGATTTCTGCCCTTTGCGAAGCCTACTACGTCCCGGTCTCGCCACATGACGCCGCGGGACCGATCAATGTGGTTGCGGGAGCGCAGGTGATGATGACTGTCCCCAACTTCTACAAACTCGAAACGTCGGAGTGGAACCTGGGCAAATACGATCACCTGATCGACAGACCGCTCGACATTTCGAACGGCAGCCTCAAGCTGACGTCGAAGCCTGGTCTCGGTATTGAGATGGACCGCGACTATCTGCAGGCCCACGAGATTGAGCTGGGCTAGCAACACTCTATGCCCAGGGTGCGGGGCGACAAGCCGAAAACGAGGATAAGTCATGGCAAAGACAGGTGGCGCCGACGAGGCGCTCAATCGGGTGAACGCGAACTCCAAGCCATCTCAGCTTCGCATCACCGACATGCGGGTAGCCGAAATCGTCGGCGCGCCGTTCACCTCAACCCTGCTCAAGATTTACACCAATCAGGGCATCGTCGGACTTGGCGAAGTGCGCGACGGCGCCAGCGCCACCTACGCGCTGATGCTGAAGAGCCGGCTGCTTGGCGAGAACCCCTGCGACATCGACCGCCTGTTTCGCCGGATCAAGCAGTTCGGAGGGCACGGCCGGCAAGGCGGCGGCGTCTCGGCGGTCGAAATCGCGTTGTGGGATCTCGCCGGCAAGGCGTATGGCGTGCCCATCTACCAGATGCTCGGCGGCCGGTTTCGGGAGAAGGTGCGCCTCTATTGCGATACCGATGCGACCGTGCCGAGCGGCACCGAGACCGGCAAGCGCCTCAAGCAGCGCATGGCGCTTGGCTTCACCTTCCTCAAGATGGATCTGGGGCTGATGCAGATCGCGGATGTACCCGGTGCGGTCGTATCCCCTGCCGGCTCACTTGAAGGGTACCGCGTCCACCCCGGCCGCGGCCCGGTCAAGACCACGGAGGAGCGGCGCGCCCGCAATGCCGCGTATGATTTGCATAATGTCCCCCACCCGTTTACTGGCCTCCACTTTTCCGACAAGGGCCTCGACCTGCTTGAGCAGTACATTGCCGAGGTTCGCGAAATTATCGGCATGGATGTTCCGCTCGCCATCGACCATGTCGGCCACATCTCACTGCAGAACGGTATTCGCCTCGCCAGGCGGATTGAAAAATACGTGCCAGCCTGGCTCGAGGATGTGATCCCATGGCAGTACACCGAGCAGTACCGACAACTGCAGGCCGCCACCACGGTGCCGATCTGCACCGGCGAGGACATCTACCTTAAGGAGGGCTTCGAGCCTCTGCTCAAGAGCGGCGGCCTCTCCGTTATCCACCCAGACCTGCTCACCAGCGGGGGCATTCTGGAGACCAAGAAGATCGGCGACATGGCACAGGATCACGGCGTCGCCATGGCCATCCATATGGCCGAAAGTCCTATCGCCGCAATGGCCGCGGCACATGTCGCGACCGCGACCGAAAACTTCATGGCGCTCGAATACCACTCTGCCGACGTCGACTGGTGGGACGATATCGTCGCCGGCGTTTCCAAGCCGCTCGTGAAGGACGGCTTTATCACTGTTCCGGACAAACCGGGCCTGGGGATTGACGACGTCGTCGACGAGGTGATCTCGCAGCATCTGCAGCCGGGTGTCACCGACATCTGGCAGCCCACGGATCACTGGGACAACGAGTATTCCTGGGACCGCACCTGGAGCTGAGGCGAAAAGAACCGAAGATGAAGATCACCGACCTCCGCTGTGCCGTTATCGGCAGGCACCCCATCGTCCGCATCGTTACCGACGAGGGCCTCTATGGCCTGGGCGAAGTCGAGTTCACCAAGACCTACCTCAAGCCCTGGGTCCTGCATTTCCGCGAGGCGCTGATCGGCGAGGACCCGACCGACGTCGAGCGGGTGATGCTGAAGATCCGCCAACGCGGCTCTTTCAAGCCCTATGGCGCGGCGGTAAGCGCCATCGAGCATGCGCTGTGGGACATTGCCGGCAAGGCTGCAGGCGTGCCGGCCTACAAACTGCTCGGCGGCAAGGTGCGCGACAAGGTGCGCGTCTATAACGGCTCGATCCGCCAGAAACGCACGGGCGACCGGCCGGAGGATTACGCCGCTGACGTCAAATGGATGATGGAGCAGCCGCAGAACTTCTTCATGATCAAGCAGGGAATCTCGTTCCACTCCGACATGAAGGACACCATCGAGGGCTTTCACTACGGCGTGACGCAGAAGAAGGCCGGCTATCACGGCGCCATGGACCAGGGCGTGATCAGCGAGCGCGGTTTCAACCACATGCTCGACTGCGTGATCGCGATGAAGGAAGTGCTGGGCGACAAGGTCAGCCTGGCGCTCGACTGCGGCCCGGGCTGGATGCTGCCCGATGCGATCAAATTCGCTCGCGCGGTCGAGAAGTACAATTTGATGTGGCTCGAGGACATGCTGACCGGCGACTATGTGCCGTGGGTCAATCCGCAGGCCTATCGGGAGCTGACCACCTCCACCTCGACGCCAATTCATACCGGCGAGCAGATCTACCTGCGGCACAATTTCAAGGAGCTGATCGAAACGCAGGCGGTGCGCGTCATCGGCCCCGATCCGGCCGATATTGGCGGCATTGCCGAGCTCAAATGGGTCGCCGAGCACGCCTATATGCACTCGATCCTGATGGCACCGCACGGCACCGCGAACGGCCTTCTCGGCCTCGGCGCGCTGATCAATGTCTGCGCCACCCTGCCCGCCAACTATATCGCGTTCGAATACCCGAGCGCCTCCGACCCCTGGTGGGAGGATCTCGTAATCGGCCTGCCGTCGCAGATCGTGAAGGACAGCATGGTGGAGCTGCTGGAAGCGCCGGGGCTGGGCCTCGATATCGACGCCGAAGCAGCCAGGAAGTATCTCGGGGAAGAGGATGCAGGCTTCTTCGACTGAACCATCCTTCTTGCGCCACCCAGCACCACGCGGACCGCTTCACGCAATCTGTCATCCGGAATGACCGTTTCGGGGCCGGAAGCAGATTGTCGGCTACGGGAGAATCCGCCCGACTCCTTCCGACAGGCGAAAGTTCGCTCTGGAAAGCACCGCGGGTGTCTTGAAATGGCACGACCGAGCCGGCGGGCGCATCGGCTCGGACTATACGTGTGGGAGCGCTCTACGTCTCGATCGGGCGGAAAGGTCGCACACGGGAGCGGCCTAGTACTACAGTTGCAGATGCCGATGCCGTTTGTAGTGACAGATGGTGGCCGCAGCCTGATGTCGTCGTCGCCATAACGACCAGGCGATGATGAAGGGCTTTTGTGTCGGTGGGAAGATGAGGATCCGGGCGAGGAGATAGCGGATCTCGGGGACGCTCGGGACGAGCGCAGCCATCCGGATCAGGCGGCGATTGGCTCCTTTGGACTCGTTTCGTTCGGTTTGCT